>RXJR01000002.1:0-46014 GCA_003963305.1 Candidatus Melainabacteria bacterium
CTACCAGTGGTATCAATTGGCATGCCGACTTATTACTGCCTGCTCCCTGCACACGCCAGTTTCGTATGCTGCGGTATCGTGAAACGCAGGAAAAAAGAAATAACACTATAAATTATAGTTGTAAAAGGGCAAACCAATAATCCCAGCGCCAGCCTGAAGCGCCTCAGAAACTAGACCCGCGCTCTCTGGTCGTCTTCGCCTGTATAACGAGCCATCGCATATCGATTCGCTGCACTACCGGGAGCGCGAGAAGCCATGCTCATCGAGTCTTTCCATCCGGCCACAAATCCATCTCTGCGCGACATCATACTCATTAGACGTTGCCCGCTGATCGGCTGATGGTGAGGATTCTTGCGGTCAGGATCACCGATGATGTATTCGCCGTTTTGAGTTCTGCCCGCGATGTAGATATAGTGCGGATTACCCGTGTGAGGGTTTATCACTTTCGCTACAGCTGTGTGCCCCTGAGCAAGCTCTCGATTCAAGTCTTGCATCGCCTGCGGTCCAACTCGACCCATTCCATAGTTGTAGACTTTGGTGTGCAAATCAGGAATTCCCTGACGCAAATTGGACGCCACCTGATCAAGGGTGCCACGATAGCCGTGACCAATCGTGCCGGCGATCTGCTTCCATCGCGAACTCTCGGCATTAGACGCCGGTCGACCGGTGCTCCAATCACTGCACATCATTGCCATGCTAAACGCAGAGCAACTATTACCATCGTTTTGAGGAGCGTAGAAACTATTGCGGTCGGAGGAAGAACGAAAGACTGTACCGCTGTTTTCAACTCTGGGATATCGATCTGCGGGTGGTAAAGATTGGTCTAGAGAAGTACGCCGATAGGGATTCTCGTACTGATTGTTTCCAGCGTATGGAGATTGCCCGTATCTGGGCTCGAAATTGTTCGAGGCCACACGGTAATTACCGGCAGGCGCCTCCTGCGGAGCACCGTCCGTTCGATACTGAGGGTTCGGCGAACGGTCGTAAGGTCCGATCGCTCCAGCGCCTCGTCCGACGTAGTGTTTGTCGAATGGGTTGCTACGACGCCAGGCTTCCTGATCGGGATTAGCAACCGAATTCTCCAGAGTCAAAGGAGGCGGATAGCCCGCTCTACTGAGCTGGCTGTTAGAGCGCCCCATCGCATCTAGCTGAGGCGGCACCATGGAGTTATTCAGGCGCATAGTCTCAAGCGCGTCTCGAGAGAAAGCAGCAGAGGAAGAGCGATGATCGAATGCATCTGCCCTGCCAACTCGACTATCTCGACTATCTACCCTCTCAATGCGCTCTGGTATGGCCACTTTTAGAATCCTGCAGCAGAATTTTCCACAGTGATACTGGCAAATTCTTGTTACCAAAACATAACAGAGCGAATATTGACCCATTTTCGGCGCAGGCGACCGGCTGTGCGAGAAAAGGAACCGCAAGAAAGTTCAGGTCCTTCTCTGGTACAGCCCGGAAAGATTGTGGTAAAAATGACGCATCGAGCCGTTTTAAAATACTCTCCAAGCGATTCTTTGTGGCCAAAATATTACTAGTCGACGACGATCAAGCCCTGACAAAAATGGTGCGTGACTGGTTGGTATTCGACCATCATCAGGTCGAAATAGCCAGCGACGGCAACGACGGGCTCTACAAAGTACTGACTTACGCCTACGACATCATCATCCTCGACCTCAACATGCCGGGCAAAGACGGCATCGAGATTTGCTCAGAATACAGAGCCAAAGGCGGGCAATGCCCGATACTGATGCTCACCGGCAGAGACAAAATCGAAAACAAAGAAGAAGGATTCAACAGCGGCGCCGACGATTACCTGACCAAACCATTTCACATGAAGGAACTGACTGTGCGCATCCAGGCGCTTTTGCGACGCGCCAGAACAGTGGCAGAGAAATCTTACAGCTGGGGCGACGTTAAGCTGGACAGCACCAGTTTCAAAGTCACCAAGGGCGATACCGAGATAAAACTACTGCCCAAGGAATTTGGTCTGCTGGAATTTCTGATGTCGAATCCTAATCGAGTTTTCACACCAGACGCCATTCTAGACAGGCTCTGGGCTTCAGAGTCGGATGCCACCAGCAACGCTGTGATCACCTGCATAAGCAGAATCAGGACCAAGCTCGACGACAAAGGCACCAAAAACTCGATTATAAAAACGGTGCACGGAGTTGGTTACCGCTTCGATCCTTAGCGCTTTGATCACTTCTTGTACTTGTTCGGATTGCCACCAGTGACAATACCAATCAGCAACATCAGCAAACCGCCTTCGATCGCCGGAACCCAGCCCTGAATGGTCAGAGTATGCGGCATAAAATCAGCCATGACCTTCAAGGTCACAGCCGGCAGCAGCCAGAAACCGAGCAACCAGAGGGGAATCAAGACCAGGAGCGCCATTCCAAGCGTAGTTACAGTCAGCACAGCCGTCAACGCAACTGCGCAAACTTCGACCAACCAGCCAAAAATTCCAAACAAAATCGCAGCTAAGAAGACATGGACAAAGCCGCCATGTACATCGATACCAGGAATCAACGGGAATATAAAATAGAATGCCAGAGCAATTAATGTAATTCGAATCAGCTGTGTCTTCACGACTTCGCTCCCATGTGCGGCAACCTAAAAATCACTGCTATTCATCTCAAACTGCATGCCTAGCGTGTCCGTGCGTGCCGTGCCAAGATATCCCAGCTTATTATTGGTCATATCATAGTCACCACTGGCAGTTTTTTTGATACGCGTTACAGTGTTATCCGGACGGTAGACGTCATACTCGATGCCGTTGATTTTGACTAGCTTTCCGCGGGCACCATTGGGATACGCGACGATATAACTGTTAGGACCACTCGGCGCAATGATTGTTCCATCAGCGAATCCGCCCACAACTTTGCCGCTGTTATCAGGGTACTTAACAACCGATGCCTGGCTGCCGTCAATCATTTGAATTTCCAGCAATGTGTAAGGTTTATTTTTCGGTGCTTTCTTATCGTACGGATCGAAATCTTTGGCTGAAAAAACAAACATACTATCTTTGAGCATGCCGCTTGCATCAGTTCCCAGTTCTGAAACCATCGCCTTCGCTACCAGTCGAACCGGGTGAAATCCTGTCTTCTTTTCGGGCACCGGCAAAGTGGAGAGGTAAGCCTGACAAGTCTTGACCGGGTCCTGGGCAGAATCAGATGCCGAGGGCGCCGCGTACTGTGTCGCGCCTGTCGGACCATTCTGAGTTTGTGTGACGGCATTGACGGCATCTGCGCCAAAAGCTTTGCCGGCAATGCTGCCTGCAAGCAATGTCGCCAGAGAGAGAGTCGTCCACTTAGATCTTTGCATTCCGCCTCCACAATAAAAACTTAGCGCGAACTCAGTATAGAACGAATCGCGTGCTGCCGCCCGTCAACAAACTTGCCCATGCAAGAAATTTGCAAGGAATCCGCAATTACGCTGCAAGAAGCCGAAGTTATTATCCTCTCACAAGGTTGAAGTATCTCCGCAACCTCTCATTACGACTCGGCATCGCTTACTTATCGGGAGCAAGAACATGGGTGCAAACAACGAATGCTCGGCAGAACTTGATGGAAGACGCGCAGCTGTAGATCTGGCCATGGCGAACCGTCCGGACGACTTCACAAACAAGTGCTGGAATATAGACCAGAAGCTGAACAGAGCCAATTCAGACTATGCCAGGTCATTTATGACGGCGATGAATAATGAACTGCAAGACAGGAATCTGCTTCCCAAAATAGAACTCAATATGGTCACAGCGGGTGACACACCAGCCATGCAAGCCTTGCAAAAGAATAAGCACGTCGAAACCCAAGATTTGATCAAAGACGAAGATCAATTGCGTGATTCAGGGCGCCACACAGAAGCCATGCTGATGCACAGACTCAGCTCGAACGCTCAAGAAATACACGACACGCACGCAGAAAGAAACTTCTGGGGCAAAAACCACGGCGGCATCAATATGGACCGCATCAATCGTTGGGCGGAGCAAAACAGAGCCGACATGCGTGGTGCTCTGGAGGACGCCTATCCGCGCTCCAACGACCGCAATTCAGAAGGTCCACAAAGTAATTTCGCGCCGAATAATTTCAATCACTTCCACAGACCGGAATCAAACTGGCACGACATGAAAAGCCAGAATATCGAGAAAGACAAGGTCGACCCACGCGCCACCGACTATGACAAGAAGCAAGACAACGAAATAAATCGCCTCAGCAAAGAGGTCTCGGAGCAAAAGAAATTTCACGAGCAGCTGGAAAAGGCTAATGAGCTCAAAGCTAAAGTGGAAGCCGGAGTAATCAAAGACGCTCATCACACTGTCAAGCATGGCGAGACTCTCTACGACATGGCTTGCCTTGCGTTGCACAAGGCGGGAAGAGACCACCTCACGCCACAAGCGATCAGATTCGAAGAAGAAAAAATTCGCGCTCTTAATCACCTGGCACCACATGAGAAGTTACGCTCCGGACAGTCGCTGATGCTGCGCACCGAACAGGAAGTGCAACACGAAACGGTACGCCGAATCAACCTCATGCGTCACCATGAGTAGCACCAGAAGTTCCTTCCGGTTCAAAATAATCGCACAATAGATTTAGGCGCCGAGCCAAAAAAGTGAGAGAGGACTTCTTCCTTTCTCACTTTTTAGTTGGACCTGCGATTTTATGCTGTGAGCAAGAGCGCCGGAATAATGCGCATATGCTCAGATGCTAATCTGCGCCACCGATATAAAGTGGCAGCATCTTCAACCATTCAGGCCAGTCATGCGCAAATCCATTCCACTCACGGAAAGCATGCCAGACACCTCTCTCCCAGAGCAAATCGGAGAACCAGCGGTTATTGCCGAACAGGGGATCTTCGTTGCCAATTGGAATAATCAATTCGAGCTGTTTGATTTTGTCTAAATGCTCTTGATTATGGAGTTGAATCAAAAACTCGCAAGGACTGCCTTGCGCAATAACTTCATTCATTTCCCCATTCGTCCACTCGCGAACATCGTAAACACCACTCATTCCAAGAGCACGGTTGAAGTGCCATGGGAAGCGCAATGCGATGCTCATCGAATGATAAGCGCCAAAACTGCAGCCAGTAGCAATCGTGTAAGGGTTGTCATTCTTCTTTTGAGAGAATGGCAATACCTCATAAATTATGTAGTCCTGATACTGCAGATGCCGTCTGGCGCGATCTGTGGGGCTGACGTGATGATTGAACCAGCTTTCCGGGTCAACGCTATCGACGCAATAAAGTTGCAGCCATCCACGTTCCAAATGCTCGTGGATCGGGTCGTTCATGCGCCGGTTCTCCCAGTCGAAGAAACGCCCTTCGGATGTAGGAAAAACGATAACCCGAGCTCCGGCATGACCAAAGACGGTCAGCTCCATGTCCCGGTTGAGGTGAGGGCTATGCCACTTATGATATTCTCGCAACATCCACTTGGATTCCTTATTTCGCCGCCTGCTTATATCTGCAAAGTTAGAGTGTACAGGACGTCGACGGTCAGCTGATTTCAAGAAGCTCAGAAAGGATCAATTAGTTAACCAAGTGGATATACTGTTCAGTGCTTGCCGGGCAGTCCACTGCTCTGCGCATCCTCCCGCACAAAATACGATCGGCGTGTCATGAATTCAGTTTTTCTATCTCCAAATTTCCCGCCCAACTTTGCAGCTTTCTCAACCCAACTTCGAGAGGCAGGCGCTACAGTCCTGGGACTCGCCGACGATCCTTACGACTCCCTCAGTCACGAGATACGCAGTTCGCTCACCGAATACTATCGTGTCTCTGATATGCACAACTATGATGAACTGGTGCGGGCACTCGGCCACTTCACCCACAGATACGGCAAGATCGACCACATAGATTCGCACAACGAGTATTGGCTCGAAACCGAAGCGAGACTGCGCACAGACTTCAATATTCCTGGCATTAACATGCACGATATAGCGAAAGTCAAACGCAAATCAGAGATGAAACGTGTCTTTCTAGAGGCGGGATTGAAGCCGGCGCGCGGTCGCGTCTGTCGAGATGAGGCTGAACTGCGTGCCTTTATCAAAGAAGTTGGCTTTCCGGTGGTGGCAAAACCTGATATCGGAGTTGGTGCGGCGAAAACTTTCAACTTGAAGAGCGAAGCCGACATCGCACCTTACATCAAAGAAAAACTCCACTGCGACTACATTGTAGAAGAATTCATCAGCGGTCAAATTGTTACCTTCGACGGACTTGTCGATCAGAACAACGAACCTATTTTCACCTCATCGCTGCGTTACTCGAAAGGAGTAATGGACGCAGTCAACGAGAATACCGATATCTACTACTACACAGTCAGAGACATCGAACCGGCAATCACAGATGCTGGTCTGAAGACGCTGAAAGCTTTTGATGTGCGCTCGAGATTCTTCCACTTCGAATATTTCATTTCGGAAGATGGCAAAACAGCTACTCCACTAGAGGTCAACATGCGTCCTCCGGGTGGTTTGACTCTGAATATGTTCAATTACATTTACGACTTTGACTGCTACAAGACATGGGCACAGCTCGTTGTTCACGGTGTCTCCAAACCGATGGGACCGCGCCCGAATTTCGTCATCTATGTCGGTCGAAAAGATCACATCCCCTACAAACTCTCCCACCACGATGTGTGCCAGAAATACGGATCAATCATGAAGCACGAAGAGCGGATCAGCTCAGTGTTTACAGGAGCGATCGGTAATCATGGATACATTTTGCGCCACGCCGAGCTGGAACCATTAATAGCAGCAGCCGATGACATACAGTGCCGCAACGGGTGACAGTACAGTCGCGAAATAATCCCTTTGAGGGACACGCAACAAGCGAGCGACAGGGAAAATACCCTGTATGCATGTTCACAGATCACCACTAGCAGTTGCTCTGGCAGTCACTGTAAAGCAGCGTCGCGCTGAACTAAACATGTCCAGCGAGGACCTCGCTGACGCTATGGGCGTGCCGCCTGAGATTGTTACGGACATAGAGGGGTCGACCCCGAATGACTCACTGTATTCAAAAGGCACGCTGATGCTTTTGTCGCTGGCGCTGAGACTGCCGGAAAACGCTCTGGTCGAATACAGCCATAATCCCTCTGAAACCGCCCCCGCACGCAAACCTGAGGCTGAACCTGCATCTGAATCGGAACCCACAGCCGTTCCAAAACCTGTATCTGCACCGGAACCAGAACCTAAGTCTAAAGAAACGGATGTTAAGCCAACAGAAGACACCAAGAAGGACTTGCAGGAATCAGTGCAGCCCCAACCAACAAGAAAAGCGATCGTACTGCCGCCAATGTTTGCGCGACGAACTCCAACAATTACTGAAACGGCACCGATTACCCCGAACGATAATGATGATGATCAACAAAAGGTTTACATCGGACTGGAAGCAATTCCGCAGGGTGACCTGGTATACAAACAATCGCGCAGCAAGCCTAAACTACCGAAACCAGAAACTCCCAGATCACCCTTCATCCCACATCACGGCATTGAGCCCAGGCGCAATATTCAACTTGGTCCCACGAACAGGTCCAAAGATCTCTTGCGAGATCTGGAATCACCACGCAAACAACCATTGCATTCAAATGAAAAACAAGACGTCAGTGAGGAAATAACGACGGCTGCAGGGACGGACTCAGAGACCGCAGCGGCAGTAACGGAAGTGGCGGTTAGTCAGGCGCCAGAGAGCGCCGGAAAAATCTACGTTCAACCTCCGCTCGCGACGCGGAAACGTTATGTTCCAGCTCTTGCAAGTCGGCTGCCCTTTTCAGACATTCAGAGAGAAACAGGAATTTTGCGAATCGATCAGCTGATGAACTCCGAATTGATTCAAAAGGACTTACCGAATTCTGAACCGAACGCAAAAGATGACTGAAAGTCCGGGTGAACAGAACTCAATCCTTGCCTAAAACTTCAGCCCAATCGTTCAAACCCTCTCTTTTACCGGCAGAAAGAGTAACATCGCGCTGCCCTTTGCACACCTTGTACTTAGCTGGAGTTGGATAAACGATCTGTACAGCCGCAGGGGGGAAGCCTTTGCATGAAGTTATGTCGAGCACGGCGGTGTGTGTATTGTCAGCGCGCACATCAACGAACGCAACGGGATAGCCGTTCGTAGCCGGCATCATGAATAGCTTTTGGACAAACTTACAAACAGTATCGTTATTCGAGATGGCAGGTGCAAGCCAGTACTTCGAAAGAACAACAGGTGATTCCGGTGGCAGATCACCAAGTGTCCATGCCGGTTTTACTTTAGTTCGGTCAGCTCGCATCAAAGTGAAGAGAACTGTATTCAAACCCTTAAACTGAGCCCGCGACTTTTTCGCCTGGTCGAGTCGTCCTTCAATAACGTAATAGCTGCTCAACGGAATGCCCGCCACAAGGAACTCTCGCATCGTTGTCTCGTACATTTTGGGAGTACTTCCGTCTCGATAGAACATTACTTTCCAGGTCGGTGCCATCGTCACAATGGAGTATCCCTCGGACAGGTTAACGGCTTTCACCTTATCCTTATTGACGAAAATCTGCCACCGCCCGAGCAAGTAATGCTTCTGCAACACGGAAAAAGCTTCATCGCTTAGAGGAGCAACAGAGGCCAACTTAGGCTGTGCCACTACACATGGCACTAATAGAAACGACGTAAGAGATGCCAGACAGGATACCCAAAGTTTGAACTGTCTTCGCATAACGGTGATCTCTTCAGTTCTACCAATGCTGAGATCATTAAATCACATGACGACAATCTTCGTGGGAAAAGACCAAAATTGGTGGTAGCCGAGAAGCCACAGCAATTACCACTTGAGCCTACTTGTCTGCATGCACGCTCGTAGCCTAAAGGCTACAGCAATCGCCTTCGACATTTGGCGCAAAACACCCGCAGCCCATGCGGTTTGAAGAAGCGCACATCTCCCCATTTACGTCCATACGCGATGTACATACGATCGTCACTGACACCTCTATAGGCGATGTGAACAAAGCCTTCGCAGCAAAGATCATCTTCAGGTTCAGTTGCTACAGGCTCAGGCTTGTTTTTCCTGAACAATGAAATCAGTCGATTCAAAAATGACACCATACAGATCCCCAACTTCTCTCAATCAATCAGTCAATCACCAGGAAGACCTGGAGCAATCAGTGAAGACTGCAGTCAATCACGAAGACTTCGAAACAGCAGGCAAGAAAATAGTAAATGTCGATCCTTTGCCCAATACTGATTCGACTTCAATTGTGCCGTGATGCCTGGCAACGATTTCACGCGTAATTGCTAATCCCAACCCCGTGCCCCCACTTGCTCTGGTTCTAGCTTTATCAGCTCTGTAAAAGCGCTCAAATATATGAGGCAAATCTGCGGCATCGATTCCGACACCATTATCTTGAACTTTAATGGCCACGCGCTCAGAATCAGCCAGACGCGCACTGACTGAAACGGTTCCAGCAGGCGGGGTGTAGTTTACGGCGTTGGTGACAATGTTGACGATCGCTCGTTGCAGCTGCAATGCGTTGCCACGGATAATCGGAGCCGTCTCGCTCTTACCATCCAGACCGTCTAAATTAACCAGCTCGACTTCTTTCTTGGTTGCATGAGCGCGTAGCTGTTCAACAGCATCGTTGATGACCTGCACGATGTTAACGTCATCATGCCAATCTTCTCCAAGCCCACCATCCAATCTGCTGATATCCAGAAGATCTCTGAGCAGACTGGTTTGCCGGTCGACGAGTCGCTCCAGAGAAGTGAGAAATTGTGGGCGCAGCACTGGATCTTCCGCCGCTCCAGCCTGCAGTGCTTCAACCACCGAGCCTATCGCCATAGTCGGTGTCTTTAGTTCATGACTGGCATTGGCAATGAACTCCTGACGCAACCGCTCCTGCTCACGCAACCGACCGATCATTTGATTGAAAGACAGCCCTAACTCACCAATCTCATCGCGCCTGCCGACCGGTACAAACTCGGACATGTCACCGGAGAGAGCAATGTTGCGAGCCATAGCACTCATCTCTTTAACGGGACGGTTAACTCGCTTAGCCATCCACAAACTGATCAGCAATGTGACAACGCCTGTTGCCAAGATAATTTTCAGAAAAACATACAAGTCATTGTTGAGCCGCCTTTCGATGTCCGTGAGCGGCAAACCGACCCTGATTACACCGGTGGTGTGACCTGCCGCTCGCACCGGATAGGCAATGAACAACCAGTTGCTATTCGTCTTGTTCGATTTCCGCTCGTAAATACCAATCACGCCGGCGAGAGCATCGTTGATTTCCGACTGATTGGAAATGTTCTCGCCGCTTGCAGTGTCGGTGCTGCCGGGTCCCCCGCCTGAGTCAGCCAGGACGTGCCCATCATCATTGACAACTGTGATCGCCACGCCCAGCTTGTTCGCATGCCGATCAACGGCCATTTTGATGCGATTGCGCGACTGCTCAGAATCGAGAGCCAGGTCATTATCGATTTCCAACGAGAGATTAACCGCCTCAACTTCAAGCGAGTTGCGCAGATCAACAATCGATTCGGACTTAATCATAAACAAAGCCCAAATACTGACCGCGAAAAGCGCGATCGTAACCAATGATATATATGTGACCAACAGCTGATTAGCTAGACTTCGAAAGAGCCATTGATAAATGTTTTTGAAAAATCCCATTTAAATCTCTCTGACTCTATGATGCTATTTCAGCATTTCCTCGTTGATTTTCACAGAACATGGCTATCATTCCTGTATGGTCATATTGAGCGCGACAACAAAAGAGTGTTAACACAAATCGAAATTTCTATGCCAAACTACTGATGCCGCGTAATGCGGAATTGGTTCGCAATCTTTGAGAACCACCAATCTGGAGGTCCTATTCCATAATGTCTGCTGTTGTGAACGTAACCGATACATCCTTTGAACAAGAAGTACTCAAGGCAGAAGTGCCAGTACTCGTCGACTTCTGGGCACCATGGTGTGGTCCGTGCAAAGCGGTTGCACCGGTTGTAGAAGATCTTTCAAAAGAGTATGAAGGAAGACTAAAAGTAGTCAAACTGAATACCGACGAGAACCCTAAAACTGCGCAAGCCTATACCATTCGCGGTATTCCGAGCCTCTATCTGTTTAAGAGTGGTCAGGTTGTCGAGCAGGTTGTCGGCGCTGTGCCGAAGGCAACCCTCGCCTCTGCAATCAACAAACACGTCTAAAACGAGTGGCTGACACGGTTATGCCGTGGATACCAGCGAACGTAATTGCGAGTACTGCGCCGAGCGTGATCAATTGACGATCAAATCGGCGCTGTTTTTGCACCCTTTTTACTGAATTAATGGCACTATTTTCGAACAGGACTTGAAAAGATAGTCCTGCTGGCTCGACTTGCAAAGATGCATATCTAACAAACTCTTTGCGCACCGAGCACATGTAAAAACTTTGAACCTTCTATAATTGCGGCTCTACGATCTGTAGACAGAACGCTGATGAGCCAGGCGTCGTGACGAAATCGTAATTCCAGGCGGTTTCGCGCAATTACTAAAGAGAAGCTCTGAAAAGGAGAAATTATGCGATTCGGATTACTCACATCGTTAGCAGTTGCCGCCGTCTCGCTTGCGGGTATGACGATGCCGCAAGCGAGCGATGCCCACACAACAGGCAAGCCTCATCACCACCACAAGAAAGCTTGCTCATCCAAAGCATGCGAGCAAGCATGCGCTGCCAAAGGTGGAACGATCATAGCTGTGGCAGCGAAAGCTGGTACATTCAAAGAATTGTTGAGTCAGTTGGAAGCTGCCGGTCTTGTCGGAGTTCTGAAAGGACCAGGACCATTCACAGTCTTTGCTCCAAACGACGCTGCATTTGGTCGCTCACGCTCACTGGACAAACTCAGCGGCGACAAAACCAAATTGGCAAACATCTTGAAATATCATGTTGTCAAAGGAAATTACTCAGCTGCAGACCTCCAGAACAAGCGCTCTTTGACTACGCTGGAAGGCGAGTCGGTGATGCTCAATGCCAAAGACGGAAAAGTAATTGTTGATGGAGCCATCGTAACCGAGGCAGACATCAAGGCTAGCAACGGTGTCATTCACGTAATTGACGCTGTTTTGGTTCCTGAACGCGGTAAATAGAGAGCCGGTCTACCGCCTCGTTTGGTATCGCATTTGATGTCAACGCACCGCCTCCGCGCGGTGCGTTTTCTTTTTTTACCGCCCGCGTTTCTCGCAACCGGCGAAGCAAATTCGATTTGTTTCTCAATGGCACATTTCGGATCGCTTAAATTTAGATAACTGAAGAGAGTTCCTGTGCCAATATATAAAAGGGTGTTTTGTCAGGACGAGCGAACCAATGCCACTTAGAGAAATGCTGATTGTCTTCATCGTCGTACTGGGCGTGGGCGCCTTCATCAACGGCATGCCGAAAGACGAAGACCCAATGCGCGAAGCTGTCAGCGATGTGCAAGCACCGGGCAGCGGTTCGTCATCGGAACTGCAAGCAAAAAGTCTTCTGGACAGTCCATTAATCGCCATTGGCACTGACGACAACTTCAAGGAAGAGGTTCTCTCCGCAAAGAAACCAGTGTTGGCAGTGTTTTATGTAGACAGCGACCCGCACTGCTCCAACATGGCACCCATATTCACCAGTCTGGCCGACAAATTCCAGGACACACTGAAGGTAGTCAAAGTAGACCTGATGACTAATCCCACGCTCTTCAAGAAATATTACGGTCAACTGCCGGCCATGGTGATATTCAAGAATGGCGCACAGGTTCAGGCTCTAGCAGGAGAAATGACCGAAGCAGACCTGATCGATTTCCTCAACAGACAGCACATAAAAGCCTCTGCTGCAGCGCCTTCGTCCGCGCCCCCCTCTCGCTCTGCAATGCCGGCCGGTTAACTCAAAAGCGCATCGAGCAGAGCCTTTTGGTATAGAACCTGCCACCAGATACGGCATCAATTGATGTGCACGGGATCGTAAGAATCGTGCTAAATCCATGCCACGACTTAAATTCGACGCTCAATTCGCCTCGTAAGTGGGTACACTTCTATATATGAAGAACCCTTAACCTCGTCCATTCGAGAAACGACTCACTGTTCAGACAATTAGTCGCTGGGGTAAACCCTGATACCAGTTCGGTATTAAGCAATTGGACCGACCACTACAAGTCAAGATAAAATGTCTATCAGCAGCGCGCTCTCAATCTCCCACTCCCAGTGATTACCAAATGAAAGACTACATAATCGCGTTTTTTGTCGTGTTGGCAATCAGCTGCTTCCTGAATGGAGGAGGCATCGCTGAAAACCTGCCCGTCGGAGTCGCAGGTACAAGCGACACCTCGTCCGGAACGAGAAGGGCCGATGGCCAGATTCCGGAGATCAACTACATAGACGGAGCTTCAAAAGCTCCGCAAATCACCCAGATTGAAGATTCAGACCGTCGCGAATCTAGCCACTCGCAAAACGGCAGCAACTTTTAGGCAAAGGAAGGATAACCGAACATGAAAAAATGGGCACGCTGGACTCTTCTAATCCTCTGGACGTTGCTTTTGCTTGGCACTTCGACGTTCTGGAATCCGTTCACGTCGTTTCCAGCTCTGATGAAGTATTCAGTAGTGACTGCATTCGGCGCCATTGTCTTCGGCGCCCTGATGATCATCATGCAGTTCTACATCATGATCAAAATCCTCTTCCCATTGCCGCCCAGAGCCGACGCAAAGGCGCCAAAAGGATTCTGGCGGACGGCACTGCCCTTTCTCTTCCTGCAGCCTTCAATAAGCCCTAAGGCACCCCAGACGCTCGATACCGTTATCGGTAACGAACCAGCCAAACAGGAAATCCGCGAAGTCATCGACATGCTCGCGCACCCCGAACATTACCTGAAGTCAGGCGCCGAAGTACCGAAAGGCATGCTGTTTATTGGACCTCCAGGCGTGGGCAAGACGCTTTACGCCAGAGCCATAGCAAACGAAGTCGGAATTCCGTTCTATGTGCTGGAAGGTTCCGGTGTAAGCGGTTTGATCATGGGATTGGGCGTGCTCAAGCTCAAGACCTTGTTTGCCCAACTGAAGCGTCACGGTAAGGCGATACTGTTCATCGACGAAATCGACTCCATGGCAGCCAGACGCCAGGGCGATCGCGGTTTTGGCGGTCAGTCGGATATGAACATGACGCTCAATACGTTACTGACAGAAATGGACGGCTTCCACAGCACCAACCTGCTCATTATCGGTGCCACCAATAATGATGGCATTCTCGACCCGGCATTGATGCGCGCAGGTCGCATGGACAGAAGAATCTACTTCCAATCGCCATCGCCTGCTGAACGCCGCCAGATCTTCCAGTACTATCTTGATCGAGTTGCTCACGCACCTGAAATCGATCTCGACGAAATCATGATGTTGACTTCGAACTACTCACCGGCAGAAATCGCCAATGTCGTCAACGAAGCAGCTCTGATATCGATGCGTCCGGGCGGACCGAGTCATGTCACAACAGACTCGATCAAACAGGCTCTGGACCGCGTTGCCGTAGGACTGGAACGAACGCTGGTCGGTTCAGGGCTGGAAATTCAAAACGCAGATCCGACTATCAGACTGGAGCATGTAGTCGGAATTGACGACGTCAAACAGGATCTGGCTGAAATTGTCGATTTTCTGCAGCACGGAGATGACCTGCGTTTGATCGGCGCAAAAATTCCAAAAGGCGTTCTCATGGTTGGACCGCCCGGGGTCGGTAAAACGATGCTGGCCAAAGCCATCGCCAACGAGGCCGGCGTGCCGTTCTACGGACTCTCGGCGAGCTATCTTGGTGATTTTGGTGGTGACCGCATTCGAGCGCTCTACCAGCAAGCGAGAAAGAGCCCGGCTGCCATCGTATTCATTGATGAAATCGATTCAATCGGGGCCAAAAAATCTCACGAGGGAATGAGGTCTGATGCGCTTAATCAGATACTGGTGGAGCTCGATGGATTCTCCCGCAGCAACGTCATCACGATAGGCGCGACTAACAACGAACCTATTCTCGACCCAGCTTTCATGCGCAGTGGCAGATTCGACAGGAAAGTGTATGTCGGCTTGCCGGATGCACCAGCCAGAAAAATCATTTTCACGCAATATCTGAAGACCATAAAACTGGCTTCCGAACCGGATCTAGATAAACTTGCCAAACAAACCACTAATTTCTCAGGAGCAGACATCGCAGCAGCAGTAAATGAAGCCGCGATACTGGCTGTGCGCAAGAAGAAAACACACGTCGAAGAATCAGACCTGGAAGAAGCCGTAGACAAAGTGTCCGTGACATCAGGTCACAAGTTGAACACTCATGGTGTCAACATGTCGCGCGTTCCGGACATAGAAGTTCGCCTGGCGGACCTGAAAGGAATGGACGAAGCTAAGGCAGAAGCGGCCGAAGTAGTTGCTCTCCTGAAGCATGCTGATAAGGTTCTGGAATCTGGTCTGAAAGCGCCAAAGGGTGTTCTGTTAGTTGGCAGACCCGGAACAGGTAAGACCATGCTCGCTAAAGCGATCGCGAATGAGGCAGGCGTGCCGTTCTACTCACTCTCAGGAAGTGATTTCCAATCGATGTGGGCAGGCGAGACCGCAGTTCGTGTCCGTGCCGTTTACGAGCAGGCCAGACGGGGCGGAAAGCCTTGCATCGTCTTCATCGACGAAATCGATGCCATCGGAGCCAGACGAGGTGTTGAAAGAGGCGGTGGTGCAGTTCAAGACCACAACAAGACGCTGAACCAATTGCTCGTCGAAATGGATGGATTCGGCAAACACAAAGTGCTCACTATCGGTGCAACGAACCATCCAGACTTGCTGGATTCGGCCCTATTGAGACCAGGTCGCTTTGACCGACGAATCGATGTGCCGTTGCCTAACCTTGAAGGACGTGATGCCATTCTTCAAAGCTACCTGAAGAAAACAGCTACCGATGAAACAGTCAACACGCTGGACATTGCCCGCATGACAGTATTCAGTGCAGGAGCAGAGCTGGCTAACATTGTTAACGAAGCGGGATTGATCGCCATCAGAGATGGCAACATGAAGATCTCGCAAAGCGACCTGTTCCAGGCCGTGCAACGAGTGCGATTTGGCATGCAGTACAGTCGACACATACTCGTCGAAGAGTTGATGGCGACTGCATATCACGAAGCTGGGCACACGATGGTTTGCTACTACCGCAACCGCCGCGAGCGCATCCAGGTCGTGACCGTCGTGCCCCGCGGTGGCGCTCTCGGCTACATGTGGCCGGTAGAGAAAGAAGACTATGTTCAACAGAACAAGCATGAATACATTGTCGACATTGAAGTCTCACTGGGCGGCATGGCTGCAGAGCAGATATACATGGACACAACTACTTCAGGCGTTTCTTCAGATCTCAATTCGGTAGGTCATATCGCCAACCTGATGGTCAGGAACTGGGGTATGGGTTCATTCAAATTCAACACGACAACTGCCTACGAATACAAGGGTGATTGGAGTGAACCTAGACAGGCATCATCAGAGACGAATCGCGAGATTGAGATGGAGATCAAAAATCTTGTCGACACTTGCATGGAAAACGTCACCCAACTGATCAAAGCAAAACGCGTCCAGCTGGACAAGCTGGCACAAGCACTGGTCGAGAAAGAGACACTGTACTTCGCTGACATTGCAGCGATTCTCGAGCCAGAGCGCTCCAAAGCCGATATTCAGCGCGAGATCGATCTTCTCGGAACACGCAAGCTCGTCGGAAAACCGCCTGTCATCGACCTCGACAACTTCGGGGGCTGGGCTCTACCTGGTATCGGCAGCGGTGGCAGCAGCGGAGCCAGCCCGGGTGGAAGCACGAACAACAAAGGACCACAGATAAAGGATATTCGCTTCGATAAAGATGCGGATGACCACTGGAGCCCGCAGCAGGAATAGTCGAAAAGCACTAGCGCAACGGCTCATCATCACACTCTTTGAGCTCTCCATAGTTCATGCCGAACGAACGGAGCAGCTGCGCAACTCGTTCCGATACGACTAAATCCGGCTTCCTCTGAGCGAAATCATCAACGCCTGGCTTTCCGGTGATCTTAAACCAGTGCCAGCTACCAAGCTCCGAGTCTGGTCGGGCTTTCCTCCATACACGCTCGAATTCATCTGCATCACCGGATATTTCGACTTTGTCAAATTCAACACCAGTGACTGGGGGCGAAATGTCCTCCAATGCCTTCTTGAACCGGTCTGTACCGATGAAATATCCAAGCCAGCACTGCATATCGTCCTCCGGCCAATAATGAAACTCATAATGGAGCTTCGAAATCAAAATAGGACGGTCTGTTTTTGCGCCAATGTACTCTGTACCTGGCCCAAAGCTGCCGGCAGCGTTTACCGAATAATCATAGAAAGGCATTTTCGCTCCTTTACATTACTTGGCGGCAGAAACGAGACCTAAGTGTGGCACAAGGAAAGCGCTCTCAGCTATAGTCACAGACAAATCCGGACCGCCCTCAAACATTCGAAGGCATGGATGAGTTAAAATTCGTCCCGTAGGCAGAAACGCTTATTGGAAAACTGCGAATGGAGTGTCATCAATGAAATTGAACAAGAACGTGATCCTGTGCTCTATGGTAATTCTGCTGGGAGTTCCTGCATTCACATCCATTCCTGCTGCTAGTGCAAAAGATCTAGCCGCAGATGTAGCCAAGGAACAAGCCAAAGCTGCAGCAGACAACGAAAAAGCAAACAGTGAAGTGAACAAAGGGCACTCTTTTAGAGCCGGTCGGGCCGCAAAGAAAGCTGAGAAGGCCGAAGAGAAGGTCCAAAAGGATCAGCAAAAAATGCAAAACGGCGGTCAACAATAGATACCCCTACTGCCAGTAGACAAGCCCTTTTCGAAAAACGTCTGCAATTTTAGAATCGCAACACCAGAGGTTGCGACCTGCTTTTGCGTGAAACAGATCAAGTTTGTTTCACGTAATGTTTCATGACGACAAAAACCGAAATCGAAGCCGAAGTCGATAAGCCGGGAATAGCTTCAGAAGCGACTAGCTAACCAAAGGTACCGGCAATAATGATCAGCAGTGAGCAAGACCTCAGCATGGATCGCTTCAGAATAGTGTCGGAAGTGGGCGTTGGCGGAATGGGAAAGGTTTTCCAGGCTGTTGAGCAGCATTCCAACAAGGTGTTCGCTCTGAAGGTGATGCACAATCACCTCAAGAATGATCCGACCAACAGAATGCGATTCGAGCGCGAGGCGAAAGTGGCAATAGACCTGCGTCACAAGCACATTGTCGAAGTAACTGCGTATGGATTCACCGAAAGCAACGAGCCTTTCATTGTTATGGAATTTCTCGAAGGAGTTTCATTGCAAGATGTGCTCAAACAAAAACATCGTCTGGAACTGCAGGAATTTTTCGCAACGTTTGCAGGCGTCTGCGATGGATTGAGTTATGCGCATGAATCGAACGTGGTCCATCGCGATATCAAACCAAGCAACATAATGCTTGTAAACGGCGACTTCAATGAATCAAAGATAGTCGACTTCGGCATCGCGAAGGTCTGCAAACAAACAGGGGAGGTCTGCCCTGAAACCGCATCTGCACTCAAGTCCATCGTTACATCTGTTGATGCGCCTTCTGCGTTGAATAGTTCGCACGCTGTAGAAACCACTGTCAAAATGCTCGTGTCGCAAGAAGGAGCATCAGTATTGCAAAACCTTACGCAACCGGGAGAAATATTCGGAAGCCCACTATATCTAAGCCCGGAGCAATGCATGGGCGAAGAAGCCGACTGCAGATCGGAAGTGTACACACTGGGCTGCGTCATGTTCGAATCTCTAACAGGAACGCCTTGCCTGAAAGGCTCCAATGCCATGGAGACTTTGTTGTTGAGAGTTCAAAACGATGCACCATCGATCAATGATCTCGACGAGGGTCAGAAATTCCCGGTAGAACTTGAAAAAGTTGTCGCCAGGGCGCTGCATCGAAATCCTGATGAGCGATACCAATCAGTTCGAGAATTGGGCACCGCGCTCAAAGCTGCCAATCTTGACCTCGATCAGCTGGAATGATGCGACGCAAAGTATAAATATCACTGCCGCCAAGCTGCTTCTCATAAAGCGATAAATTCTGCCACGGATCCCAGGCAGCACTAATTAGCTTACCTGTTATTGCTGATACTGTATCGGAGGCTAGCAAAACGCACAAAGCAGCGGCCTGCTCAAGAGAGTTGCCTCCTTGTTCTTTCTGTAGGCAGGCATCCTGAAACGCCTTAGGTCCGGCCAAGCCGCTACCAGCCTGCAGCACCTGCTCAAGCATTTCAGTGTTGAGTGCTCCTGGTGCCACAGCATTGACAGTTATATCGAATTCTTTCAGCTCTTCTGCCAGAGTCTCGGTGAAGCGCACCAGAGCCGCCTTACTTGCAGCATAAGCACCAAAACACGGTCTCGGAGCAGTGGCTCCTCCACCCGAAAGATTGATAATTCGGCCATAGCGCTTAGATTTAAGATGGGGAATGGCAGCCCGGCATAAGAGGACGGGGCCACCCAAATTGATCTGAATAGTGCGCAGCCATTCTTGCCAATCGACTTCTTCGCTCAGTCCAATCGGACCAAGAATGGCCGCGTTATTGACGATGATATCTAGTCGACCGAATTGTTGAATTGCACTGGCAACGATGGACTTAGCGTCACTCTCACACGAAACATCAGCCCTTATAGCCTTGACCAGGGCTGATGTCTGGCATTCAGCTTGCAGCTCTGCGGCAGTATCTAGCAATTTGTACTCGTCTCGGCCGCAAATGGTTATATTGCAACCGTTGGCAAGAAAGGCTCGGGCAATAGCTTTTCCTAAGCCCCGACTCGCTCCTGTAATTATTGCACTGCGTTCTTTTAGTAGCAAAGAGCGTACCTTTGAGAAGAATAGTAGTAGCTTACTTGAATGGTGAAAGTAAGATGCTGAAATCTATGCTCGAGCAATTGGATACTCTGAGAGGCGGTACTTTTTATCGACCAGGCGAGCCAGCGCTGGCCAGGGCAACCATTGCTCAGTAAAGCTCATATCCTTGAAATTCAGAGCTTTTAAAACCTTATAGCGAATAAGCTTCTCTAGCCCCGGAAGAAAATATCCCTCCTCAACTTGGAATCCGCATTTTTCAAGGGCATAGGCCATCGTTTTAGGCTGAAAGAGACTGATATGAATTTCTGGAGCAAAATAGGACCAGTTGAGAATATTGCCTTCAAATGGCTGACTGTTGCCAGTTGTATAGAAAAATAATCCGCCCGGTTTGAGCAGACTTCTGATACGTCTCAGCTCACTAATCGGGTCTAAACAATGCTCAAGTACTTCGATGGCTGTAATAACATCAAAACTCTGATGATGATTTTCGAGTGCCTCTTCTGGCAAAATCCGCAGTCCAGCAGCCTCTGCCCGCTCGACTGCCCAGCCATGGTCAAAGCCGAACATTGCCACTTTGTAATTCTGCTCACAGTATTTCAGCAGACCACCGGTGCCGCAGCCATAGTCGAGCCATTTTTTGCCCTCTAGATTCTTGATGAAGTGACTGGCGATGGTGGCAATTCCTTGCCATTCGTAATTGCGAACAGTGCTCTGATGATGCTCAAATTCGTAGACATAGTCTATGGACTGGTCCGCGCCCCTGCCTTGATAGTAGTTCTGATCGTATATCAGCCCATAGTCGGTTTCAGGGTTATCGACATAGTAAAATCCGCAAGTCTGGCAATGAAACAATGAGAAAGCTCTCTTTATTACTCGCCCTGATTTATCGCCAACTTTGCTTGTTGCGCTTTGGCAAATGGGGCAAATTGCATCTCCTCTCTGCATTCTTGAGCTTGTCAGTGGTTCCTGCCTGTTTTGTCATTGGTGGAGCGGATAAGGTGAATCAATAGTTTATGCGTGAATTCATTGCTTGGCAAAGAGGTCTTTCAAAGTAAACAAAAAAGGAGCCATAAGGCTCCTTTCTGATAAGTGCATAGGCTTTCCAATTAGTCGTCTTGCGGATCAGCCGGTGGCTGTTCCTGCTTTGGCAACAGGTCTGGAGGGATGATATAGTCGCCCTTCTTGTAGCTGCCAGGATTAGCACCTGTAGCATCGGCTGGAATTCCGTTCTTACCGCGATTGGCTTTAACAATGGCATCCAACACGTCATTGGTATTTTTGCCGGTCGCCTTAGCGAGTTGATCGGCGTAGTTCCACAACCAGTGTCCGCTTCCACCTTCAAGTTTGAACGTGGTGTTGCCTTGATCGTCTTGCTTGGTCTCGAAAGGAACCTTTCCAGCAGGCGGAGTATCGCCGTTTGGATTAGGATTCGGGTTGCTGTTGTCACCAGGTTTGGTGGCGGTCGGTTTGCCGTCTGCGCCTACTACTGGACCATCAGCGGTGTCTTTATGAGCAACATTGTCTGGCGTGATCACCATAGTGTTACCGTCACCGCCTTTAACAGCTACGTTCCCGGATGAATCAACCGAGATGTCGCTGAACTTGGCTGCTTTGTCTGTAGGCTTGTGGTCCTTGTCCGCTGCGACCCACTTACCATCTGCATTTCGTACAAATTCGGACTCATTGCCCTGCGCATCAGCACGAACAACACTGGTCAGTTTGGTCGGGTCAGCAGCATCGTAGGTGAACTTCGAAGCGGAGCCATCAGGATATTTGACCTGAGTCACTTCACTGTTGGCATTCACAGATATTTGCGAATCTTGCTTTTGTCCAGGAATTGGATTGCCGGAGCTATCTAACTTCAGCGTGTGCTGCGTGTAAGTGAAATCACCTGCAGGCGCGCTGGCATTACCATGGCTATCAACGACGTTCCACTTTCCGTCTTTACTTTGATAAGCATACTGTCCATCTGAAGTAACTACTGGATTGTGGTTACCGGCCGATGTGTCAATGGAGCCATCTGGCTTCATCGGTCCCCAGTTTCCTTTACCGTCGGCTTTGTAGACCACAGGAGAGCCGCCATTGGCGGGAGTTTCAGTGATGCGATTGATATTACCGGTCGAATCGTACTCAAATTGCTCGGTTCTGCCGTTGGCATAGGCGATTCTGTTAACGTTGCCGTCAGCACCTCTGTCAACTTTCGGAGCTGCTACAGGATCACTGCCGACAGCTTTGTCATAAGCAGCGCTGAGATCGCTATATTTCTTCTTGCCACTGGCGATGTCATCCTTGCTGACACCAGCGAGTCCGAGGTCGGAACTCAATTCATCGACGTTGAAGCCGTCACTGACTTTGTCAGTGCCATCTTTCTTCTTCAGACCGTCGTACTTACCATCTCTGAGGTCTCTCACCAGTTGATAGTTGGGGTCTTTGGCATCATGTGAGTTCAACCAGGCATCCATATCACCACTGCTGATATTGCCGTCTGGTTTCCCACCATTCTTGGCAGTATCAAGCTGCTGAATCAGCGGAGCTTCACCGTTTGGTCCGGTCTTGAACAAACCGCTCAGACTACTTGTTACCTGATTATCACCGTTCTTCGCTTGCATGGCGCGGTTGTCTTGACCACGGCTCTCCTGATCAAAATAAGCCGCGATGCTCTTCGGTCCGAGATATGCATTGTGTCCTGGGTTATCACCAGTTGCAGCAGTAGCAGCATCAAATGTGCCACCTTTTTCGAGCTGATCTCCATAAGCTTTGATCAGCGCTGAATTGAAGTTGTTCTGCATCAGTTGGACGACTGCGGGAATGGCGTCATGACTGATTCCAGTGTCTGGAAGGTTGTTTGCACCATTACCATCACTGGGCTGGCGCGAGCTGAGCTTGTGCAGCAACGATTGGTTCTCTGCTGCCCACGAGAGCGACAAGTCAGGCAACGTGCCATTCGCTTGCAGGTCTTTGACCAACGCGTTCTGATAGTTTTTGAAATCTTCTTGGGTGTAACCGTTCTTGCCAATTTGGTCGTAGTGAGACTGAACTTCTTTGTTCAAGCTGTCGTAGGCATCCTTTGCACCCTTACCACCGTGATCGGCTTGTTTGACCTTATCTGCGGTTGCTTGAGCTTCCTTCTCATTATCAACGGCCATAATTTACTCCTTGTTTGGGCCAAAACGGGTTTAGCCACAAAAGTAAGATGTGTAAAAGATACCTAGCGTGAATAAGCTGTTGGCTTTATTCCACGCACGGCACTGTAGTAAAACAAGCGCTGTGGCTTTTTCGGACAGGTAGTTATTCGGTTGCAGGCTCTCGTATATTACACACGTTTAATACACTTGTCATTGGGAGAATTACGTAGTCAACATTAAATGTCAAGACATAACCCACATGAAGAGTTTTAGACGTAACCGTTCCGGGCGGGAAGGTGCGAACAATATAAGCGAAACTTTGTGGCACTTTAGGGACATTTCAGCACTCACGACGAAAACGACCCTGTTAATATGTTCGAGATTACCAGGAAGGGTTTCCAGTGGACGCCTCCGACCCTCAAACCAAACCATTTGAAGTTACCGACAAGCATCGCCCGGTTGATGACACTGAATTCCGAGCGCGTGTGCTTTTCTTAACCGCCGGTATAGGCATTCTCGGCAGCAGACTATTGAAAGACTATATAGATCACTGCGACCTGGCATCTGGAACTAACACCGAGACCAGTCTAACCATGGAGCAGTACAGCGTCACAGTAAAGGAGCTGCTCACGATCAGCATCTGGCTTACTCTATTTGAGCAAGCCGCCACACGCACATTGCCATTGTGGTTTAAGGACTTCGTATTGGCCTGCCACAACGTTGCCGACAAGGTACAGCCCAAACCAACATCACAAGAGACTGACGAGAAATACAATCTCGAATCGCCTGTTGCTGAAATCTGCCAGCAAGTTTCGATTAACCTGTGTATGCAACTCAATCTGGGTGCCACAGCTAATGATGCGCTGATTTACCTGGGCGACCTGCTGCTGCAAGCCAAACCGGAACGAGCAGAGCTGCTCGAATTCGCATTGACGCAGCCTGTAGCTGCGCTGGATAAGCGCATCAAAGAAAGCTAGCTCACAAGCCGCGGATAAGTTTCATGCACTTACGCCTAGAGACACGTGCGTGCTCTTACAGGATATCGGGCGGATTGTATGCAAACAAAAACGTGGTGACGAAATTGAAACCGGCGTGTCCAATTATTGTCGTAGACGTATTCGTGTAACGCTTGACGATGCCCATCAAAATAGACCATCCAGCAACTTGAATGATGAAGATCGGCGCATGCTGGAATTGAGCATGCAATACGCCATGCAAAATAGCGGCCGGCACCAAACCAAGAACAGGCTGTAATGCGCCCCTGATTAGAGTTTCTTCGCCAACCCCGGCAAAAATTGCAGTTGCCAGCGCCAGTATCAGCGCACCCGTAAAGCCACCAGATGCGGTGAAAGTGCCACCATTATAGCCAGCCAGTTTACTATCGAGCCCAAGGTGTTGCCCATGTGTGTAGAATGCCCAGAGGAAATCATACATAAAGCTCATGAAGACTAAACCAAGACCAATCATTATTTGCTGAGGGGTGGGGCGCACCAACGCCAGCCTGTTCAACACTTCCTTGAACGATCGAGTCACGAATATGCCGCAACCACAAAATGACAGCATAACGAGACCCAGTCCGTTATAAGAAAACAATTGATCCAATGGAAGCGGCATCGGAATCGGCAATCCAGGCATCTGGAAATCTGATTTTGGCGCCATTGAAGCAAGCAAATAAAACATCGTCTGAACGTAGATAAAGAACCCAACCATGTGTGGAATCGATGCCGGCATAAAGACACGATCGGCTTCAAATGCCGGTTTAAAGGCCGCCCAGCTTTTGACAGTTGCTCTCACAAGCTTGATGTCGAAAACGCAGTCAACAGCCGTGAAGATATAGGAAAAAAGTGTACGAAAGCCCTTCACCAGGTTCAGCCCGGTCAGAGCGCAGCAGACAAAAGTCACTTGCATGACCCACGGATCAGGCGTTCCAAGGGTTTCCGACGTCAATCCGTTACTCGTCATCCAGTAGTAGAGGGCCAGACCGATGAACCAGAGAAAAATAGTTATTCGAAGGAACCACTCAATTCCAGGCTTGCGGGTTAAATAGAACTCCTCGCGCATAACAGGCGGTGACACAGACTGCGCGGCAGCACTTGCGGGCACAGCCTCGGGCTGAATCGATGAAGGTTCGGAGTTCGATGCCGGTCTGACCTCCGGAGGGGTGTCCGCGACATGCGCAGCGGCAGCGAGGGCTGCCGGCTCCGTCGCCGTCGCCACGCCGGCGGTCTCAGACCCAGTCGCGGCTGCTTGCCCTGCAACAGCAACGACGGCGTCGGACGCGGTCTCGGTTGCCGGCTCCGAATTGGCGTCAATAGCTGTGACAGCGGCGGACTGATCTGCAGCGACCGTTTCGGGTTCCGCTACTGTGGACTGATCCGCAGCGACCGTTTCGGGTTCCGCTACTGTGGACTGATCCGCAGCGACCGTTTCGGGTTCCGCTACTGTGGACTGAGCCGCAGCAACAGGTTCGGGTTCCGTCACGGTGGACTGATCCGCAGCAACAGGTTCGGGTTCCGTCACGGCGGACTGACCCGCAGCGACAGGTTCGGACTCCGTCACAGTTGACTGCTCAGCAACAACAACTTCGGACTCCGCCACAGTTGACTGCTCAGCAACGACAACTTCGGACTCCGGCACTGTTGACTGCTCAGCAGGGACAACTGCGGATTCCGTCGCGGGCTTGGTTGAATCCGGTCCTGGCTCATCCGTTCCTGGACCCACTCCTTGCGGAGCACTCGTGGATGAGTTCTCATCTGCTGTAGATTCGGCGGAAGAGCCGATCGCAGATTTAACATCGATTTCTGAGGGCTGCTCATCTTTAATCTGAGCAGATGAGAGCGGCGCCGCTGACGTTTCCGAGTGTCCAGTCTGAGTTTCAGTCGCTGCAACGACAGCCGGCGGCTGCACGACCGCCCCCGGAGCGGACGCAGGCTCGATCACCGGTCGGGGCGCCGAGACGAGTCGTTTAACCCTCTTACCACCGGCGGCTTGAGCCAGAAGCCCCAAAATACCTATCGATAGAACGATAATAAAATCCAACAAGATTCCGCCTTATATCTGGGAAAAATAAGTCCAGTTGGCATTTTTTAACGAGCATTTTCATGCTATTATATTGTCAAGATTCGGCGAACTGGTTATCCTCTATCATAATCACTTATAGTGGAATAAGCCGTTTCGTAGGAAGTCCGAAAGTTCGGAGGTGTATGTCCAAATGATCAAAACAAAGCGTTTAGTGGTTGCAGCAATCGCCGGAGCCTTTGGTCTCGGTGTGTTCGCGACATCCAGTTTTGCGAGCGGACCAGTCATGCTGAGCCCTATTAGCTCGCCAACTCCGGGACTATTTGTCGCACCAACAGTGCACTCAGTTCCGATTAACAAGCAAATTCTGAAAACTTATCGTCAGGTGCGAGCCTTCTGGCTGTCGCGCGCTATCGTAAGATAGAAAACTGACTTAACGCCTTCGGACTTATTCGACGGGTCACCACCTCGGTGATCCGTCGAGTGTTTTTTACATTCATTCCCCTGCCACAGATACGGGCTTGCCCATCTATATAGATTTGACTGTGGCGATCGGCGCCAGGGAGTAAACTTGCGCTGACCGAATTGGGTGTGGACTGAAGCAACTGCAACTCACCGAAAGAAGTCGTCCTCAACAGACTTGCTAGCGCTCTGAGCCGCCTTTCTATCTGCTTCCGCCTTGGTTTTCTCGCCAATCTTATCGTAAGCTCTGGCGCGTTCTAAACAGGCTCTGCTCAACAAGTGAGGATTGGACATTGCAGCCGTAAAGTCTTTAATCGCCTCCGCGTTACGTCCTAACTCTGCCAGGCATAGCCCTCGACCGAAAACGTAAATCATATTGTCCGGCTTCAAGACCATTGCATCGGAAAAATCCTTCAAGGCGTGCGTATATTCGTGCAAACGTCGATAGCAATCTCCTCGTGTGGCTACGAAATCAGCTTTCAGCGGTGTCAACCTGACGGCCCTGCTCAAACAAACAAGCGCCTCCTTGTATCTTTGCAGGGCGAGCAGACAGCGTCCCTGTCGTTCATAGCCCTCCCCCGTAGGTTGAATAGAGTTGACAGCGTCAAATTCTTTCGCTGCTTCACTAAAATGCCCCAGTTGATAATTGCACTCAGCTCGTTCTTTCCGTTTCTGCACGTCTTTCATAACCAGATCTGGAACCCGATTGTAGTCAGCCAGTGCTTTCTCATATTCATCAAGGGCGCGATAACAGTCGCCTCTCATAAGATAAAGGGCTCGCTCGGAAGGGCGCGATTTGAGCATGCCATTCAAACAAACGAGTGCTGACTCGTAGTCCTTCTTCTCCCATACAATCCCGTACCGGATCGTATACAGATCCGTTTTTTTGAATTTCTTCTCGAAGAGATCACAAACCTCCAGTGCTTCCTTCTTGCGATTGTTCTCGTAGAGAATATTTGCTTTCAAATCTAAAAGCCTTTCCTCTGTTTTCGGTAAGTTTGCATTCAAGAGTTCATTCAAAACGTAAAGCGCTGAGTCACATTTTCCGCTTCTCGATAGATCGAGAAGTTTTGCCAGAATCACGCCCAATCCGTCAGGCTGCTTTCTCGCGAATTCCACATAATCAGCAGCAGCTGCTTCAACCTGATGCTTGTCCAATTCAATCTCAGCCTTGCACCTGATTGCTCTTGGTTCATTCAACTTTGCTGCCAGAGAAAACTCTTGCAGAGCCTCTTTGTACTGCCCTAGCTGTTGATGAGCCAACCCAGCCAGCAGCAGCACTTCAGCATCCTTTGGTTGAGCCTTACGGGCTATATCCAGATCCGCAAGAGCCCGATTAAATTGCCCCAGACCGCTATAAGCGTGGGCCCGCAAATGATAGATGTAATAGTCAATCGGAGCAGGCTTCAGAGCAAGATATTTTGTTGCCAGTGCAACTGTTTTAGAATTGTTTTTTGTGGCGTTAGACATGCGCGCGGCTTGAAAATATGCTTCGGCAGCATCTGGATGCGTGGCAATATAGGCTTCCAAGATCTGCAATGCCGCTTTGCTGTCCTTAGTTGCTTGCGACTTAGCAATAATGGCGGATTGTCCAGATAAGTCAGAGGCAGCGCAGTTCGGCATGAAAGAAAACCATATTGAAATGATAGCGGCTGGAGCGAGCAACCGCGTCGTCACAGGCGCCACCATATCTGGTGAACACTGATTCCGCTGGATTGCAGACCGCTGGTTTGAGCAAAACCATAGTGCCGGATAGAACATGCCTTCGAATCGCATCTCCTCAGAAAGTGCGAGATATCTTTCTTCTTAACATGCCCAGTCAAAGGCAAACCAATTTAAAGCAGAATCAAAACGATTGTTCGCTTCGCGCGACATGCGCTAAACTCTCATTGGTTGACCGATGGGCATGCTCTTATAATGGCAAAAATTCTCGTTGTTGAAGATGATCGATTAGTTGCTGAGTTACTCAAAGACAGGCTACAACTCGAACATCACAAAGTCGAATTAGCATTCAACGGGCAAGATGCCCTTGATCTGGCAATTTCCTTCCATTACGACTTACTGATTCTAGACCTGGGATTGCCGCAGCTGGACGGTATCGACGTATTGAAGCGCTACAGAAATAAAGGGGAAACCTCGCCGGTCTTGATTTTGACGGGCAAGAACCAGACGCACCAGAAAGAACAGGGGCTCGATGCGGGCGCCGATGACTACATGACGAAGCCCTATGACATCCGAGAGCTATGCGCTCGGGTCCGGGCGCTGTTAAGAAGAAGCGCGAGCAGCACTTCGAATGTACTCAAGTGCGGCAACATAACAATGGACACCGAAAAAGCTGAAGTAAAAGTGAATGGAGTCGTTGTTAAGCTGGTCCAGACAGAGTACCTGCTGCTGGAATTTCTCATGCGCAACAAGGGAAGAATCTTCAGCGCAGACGAACTGTTGAGGAGCTGCTGGGATTCAGACACCGAGGCGACTGAGGGTGCAGTGCGCACCTATGTCACAAGGATCCGAAAGAAGATAGATACTGATGGCAGCAAGTCACTTTTGCAGAGTATTTATGGACTTGGCTACAAGCTAGACGATTCCGATTAAGGCTTAATCTTTTCACGTAAAGCTTCCGCCTTCTTAGCTGCAAGCTCTCTCACCTGCGTGCTCGATGACTCGGCAGCCAGTTTCTGCAAGATTGTGATGCCCCGCACATCATCTAATTCCACAAGTTTGTTGATTGCAGCAATCTGGAAGTCACTTTCCGGTCTGCGACTGGCGTGACTGCGCTCAAGCGCCGTGATCACAGTACCGAGTGCGGTGTCTTTAGGATTGGCACCAAGGAAAGGATTTCCGGATTCCTTAGACATTGGCACTATCGCGTCCAGAAGTTTGATGCGCGCTTGCTCGGGTACTGGCAAATTGACATTGTGTCCATTTACATCTCCAACCAGACCGCGAACAATAGCACGCGTCGAAAAATCGTGACTGATACCATTTGTACTGTTGACACGAACAAGCGCCTCTGCAGCATCGATCTGCCACTGCAACTTGTTGTTGCTGAGCGGACTGTCTCCACGTTTATCATTCATCCTTCCGAATTTGCGGCCCTCAGTGAGGTGCCAACCATTCATAATCTCGTTCAGAACGCCTTGCTTCTTCTCATAGTTTGGATCGTCCTTATTGCAGGCATTGAGACGCACTTGCTCCCACTGTTTGACTCGTTCATCTCTAACAGCATTTTCATCGTTGATGACGGCACTACTACCGAAGTACCACGTTACGTCATCGACTTTCTTTTTGTATCCGACATCTTTGATCAGTTTCTCGGCTTCCTGCGCTAGCAGCCAGGACGTCTTAGCCGGCATCATCTCAGGATGATCCTTCGAGTTATTGTCCATAGCTCTCGTCAGTCGCTCCCGCTCACCCTGCATGAAGCGCTCAAATGGTGCTTTGATATCTTCGAACTTGCGGTCTTTTTCTGCAGCTACTAAGCGTTTACTATCCGCGACTGCCTTTTGAACAAAGTCGTCATTAGGCTTACCAATAGGATTGACAGGCTTTCCAGGCTGACCTGGTTGACCAGGAGCCAGAACAGGAGGTGTAACACCGACCGGTTGAGGAACCTTCTGAACTTCTGCTTTTCCTGGCTGCAATGACGGCACCACAGGCTGAAGATTCGGCTGGGTCGGATTGATCTTCGGTACTTCTGGCTTAAACTGCTGTGATGGTACCGGCACCGGTGGTGGAGCAATCGCAGGCTGCTTCACTTCAGGTTGAGGCAAAGCTGGTGGCACCACAGGCTGTTTCACTTCAGGTTGGGGCAAAGCTGGTGGCACCACAGGCTGTTTCACTTCTGGCTGAACCTTACCGGGAGGTGCAACCGGCTGTGCGGGCTGAACTTCCCAGGGTCGCACATTTGGCGCTGCTGGTTGACCAGGAGGGGGTTGGATATCGCCAACTGGTGGTACCGCATACGGTGGCTTACCAGGTTGCGGCTGTTGCACTGGTCTTGGCACTTGCTGCGGCACGAACGGTTGTTGTTGCACTGGCGGCGGCACTTGCTGTGGCACGAACGGTTGTTGTTGCACTGGCGGCGGCACTTGCTGCGGCACGAACGGTTGCTGTTGCACTGGCGGCGGCACTTGCTGCGGCACGAACGGTTGCTGCTGTGCAGGGCGAATTCCTTGCTGCATTTTTTCGATAAGCGCTCGTTGATCAGCGCGGAGCTGCTCGATTTGCTTTTTCAAGTTATCGATCTCGTCTCGAGCGATGCGCAGTTCACGTTCCAGCTGCCGGGAACGATCTGTGGCAGCCGGACGGTCGGTAGGGGCATCCGGTCGAATACCCGGCGTAGCTGGTCGGACCCCATCAAACTTATACAAATCCTCAACAGTCAAACCTGGCAATGCCGGTTTCTCCAGGGCGCGCAAGCGAGGCAACGGAGGCAGCTCCTTTTCTTCACGAGGCGCTCGTGGAGGAACGTCTCGATCACGACCAGTGCGGGGATTTCCAGGCGCCTGGGTTTTCCGCTCATCGGCAAGTCCCGCCGAATCGGTTATCGTCATAGCCGGCATAGCTGGAATAGTGCAACGATCAGCAGTCGGCACAACCTGACATGGTTGACATCCGCCCATCGTCGCATACGGCGTGCTGTAAACGAGCGGTTGAGGTGCACAGGGCGACTGTACAAAGTGCGGCTGTGAATCACACGGCTGACAGGATGACTGATGCCTGGCGGCAATTCGATCACGTATGAAGCCCATCTGTCAGCCCTCCTGAGAATCGCAACACTTCTGGTTGCCTTTTCCGCATCTTAGGTGGCAATTGTTTCAACAAATTGGCTATGTAAAATCGGGAACTGTGATACAACCTTGAACGCGAAGGGTAGGGGCGAAAAGGGTGACAGTCAGAGTTCCAAATTTGATGGGAAAAGGGTTGCTAATCATCGCAATTCCGGCCCTCTTTCAGCTGATTTTCGGCATCAGCCTGGCCTATATCGGGTTGAAGGCACACGAGGAACAAGAACGAGAAACACAGGCAATTCAGGTGCTCTTGCAAGCCGGTCGTATTGAGTCAGCCTGCTACACGATTACTAAAGAATGTGTACGCTTATCCGTTGAAAAAAGTGTTCGAGTGATTCGCACTATCAACGCAGCCACACAGAGCCTTGATACCAGCCAGGCCGAACTGGTGAATCTGGTAAAAAATGACGTTGTGCAAAAAACAAATGTCGAGCGTTTACTGCCGATGACAAAGTTATTTGTGCAGAATGTAGAAAAAATCATTGAAGCGATCAAGGAGAACGACCAGATAGCGCTCACCATGAGCGCCATGCAAATCCGCAATTACACCCTGAAAAGAGGTGCGGGCGAAGAACAATTAGCCATAATCAGACAGGTAGAAGAAAGTCGACTGGCAGAAAGCCCAGTGCAGGGCGAAAAAACGGCTTTCATCCTGCTCATGCTTTCTATCGGACTGCTTATCAGTACAATCCTTGCCCTGCTTTCCGCTGCCTACTTTCTGCAAGACATTGTTTTCAGAATCTACAACATCTCAAAAAATGCCGAGTTGATCACAATCGGTGAAGAGATGAAGCCTGTCATGAAAGGCCGCGACGAAATTGCCAGATTAGATAGGGTGCTGCACAGTATGGCGAAAAGCCTGAAAGACGCAACGAGGCGCGAAACAGCACTTGTCTCAAATGCAGCTGACGTCATTTTGTGCATCGACAAATCTTTCATGATCACAACTATAAATAAAGCAGCGCAGACACAATGGGGATACGCCGAAGGTGACCTGCTGCAAAAGCGGGTCATGAGCCTCATACCATCAGAGTCTCAGGAGAGCGCCCGAAATTTTTTCGCCAGTGCAAAAAATACTCGCAACTCCGAAACATCAGATCTTCCTATTATTTGTAACGATGGCAGAATTAAAACTTTTAGCTGGAACGTGCTCTGGTCACCAGAAGAAGACCTGCTCTTCTGTGTTGCACACGACGTATCCGAGCTGAGGCGCGTGGAGAATGCAAAACGCGACTTCATAAACATGGTCAGTCACGACATTAGAACGCCGCTAAGCGGCATGGCCATTTTTCTGGAGATGATTCCGATGGGCGTCTACGGTGCGATAAACGAATCCGGAACCTCGCGTGCGAACGCCCTTAGCAGTGCATTAAACAGAATCACAGCCATGGTTAACGACCTCCTCGATATTGAAAAAATGCAGTCGGGACAATTCCAGATCTTCAAGAATGAGGTAGATTTGAACAACCTCGTCAAAGCCAGTCTGGAAATGGTGCAGGGATACGCCGAGCAGCAGCAGATCACGCTTGAGAGCGAATGCAAAGGCAAAATGCTGGCTTGCGACGAAGCCCGAATAATTCAGGTGTTACAGAACCTGATGAGCAATGCGATAAAATTTTCGGCTCCGGGCAAGATCGTGAAACTAAATGTAGTGCAGGATGAGCACGACACCAGATTCGAAATTATCGACCAGGGCAAGGGCATTGCCAAAGACGATATTCCAATTCTATTTGACCGATTTACTCAAGCGAAAAATCAGGACGGCAGCAAACGTCGCTCAGGATTTGGTCTGGGACTCGCAATCTGTAAAGACATAGTCGAAAGACACGGCGGAAAAATTGGCATCATCAGCGAAATCGATAAAGGCAGCACATTCTGGTTTACGCTGCCAAACGATGAAACAAAAAAATCTGAAGCCCAGACGTCTGTAGCAGCGAACACTTAAACCAGCTACTTCCTATTCGATAGCATAAACCACAGTGATTGCGGCAGTGCTCTCCTGCTCACCTGCAGATATCGGTACAGATTGAGCCATTTCAGCCCGTGCTGCCATCATCATCATCGGTCGAGGTGGCTGAATCGTGCCACTGGATTCGGTGATATAGAGCACCCGACCAACTTTTACACCGGCTGCTCCGGCATATAATTCGGCTTTTCGCTTCGCATCAGCCATGGCTTTCTGGCGAGCCTGGTCGAGCACGCTGTCAGGCTCCGCCAGCGAGAAACTGATTCCATTTACATTATTGGCACCGGCAGTAATGACGGCGTCCAAAATATCGCCAAGGGTTGGCAAATTGCGAATTTTCACATGCACTTCGTTGCTCACCTGATAGCCGACGATACTGGGGCGCTGCTGCCCGTTGATGTTGTCGTAACGATATTGAGGATTAACGCTGAAGTTGCTGGTCAATATGTCTTTTTCTGCGATGCCTTTACTCTTCAGTGTGCTCATAAGACTGTTCATCTTATCGGTGTTGTTTTTCAGCGCAACTGCAGCAGTCTTGGCGTCACTGACCACTCCCATGGAGATCTGAGCCTGATCCGGTTTGGCAAAGGCATGCCCTTCTCCAGTTACAGAAACTGACGGTGGCAAATCTTTCATTTCAACAGCTAAACCTGGCAGCGCCGCGCTAACTATTCCGCACAAACTCAACGACAGGGACAGAAAAAGTCTGGTCATGATTATCTCCAACTCTCAGTGCATGCAATTATACGCCAGCCGTTTCTGGAATACATGCAACACTAGAACCTGATATGCGCAACGCTTTTGAGCATAAAAGCCACACGGATCAGTTCGTCCGTCGAACAAATCGAGCAGCAACATTGTTGCAACATTCAAAACATAGACTTCAATTGTCGGTGTTCTTGGCAACACCTTTTGGACAAGCGAGGGCAAAAACGCATGGGTCAACCACTTACTAGTTGCGAATTAAACGGCACCTGCAGACCGTACAAACCGGCTGAGAATTACAAACAACCGGAAGAACCAACAAGATGGAACAGCTGTGCAAGCGATGCCTACTGCCGTCCGTCAAGCGTTGGTGTGACTACATCAGTTGACGGACAGGATAAAAAAGGCTACGACACGATGGTGGCTAAGATTCCATACTCTGATAAAAACTATGGACAAGCACTAAAAGATGCACTCGAACAGAAAAAGCCAGTTGTCGCAATATTTGGCAGTTGGGACAAGAACAATTCTCGCGGTTTGCTGCAGGACGCTTTACCAGGTGGCGGACAGAGCAAAGATGCGATTTATTTGTACATCGACCCGGCAAAATGCGACGACCCAGCTTTGAAAAAGTTTGCCGAACAACAGTTGGCCGGCGGACACAACGCGACCGCGACGATCGTATTCGATGTTAAACAAGACAAAGATGGAAACGCTCAGCCAAACGAATACAAATACCGCTGGATCGGCGACAGCAAATCTATGGTGCCATCTTTCCAGCAAGCCGTAGCCGATGCAACGGAACGCCAGAAAAACAATCCTTACACGAAAAAAGACGACACACCAGAACCACCTAAAGATGTCAAAGAACCGGTAAAGAAGCCGAAAAGCGATGACCCGGTCCTGGAAGTGCCACCACTGGATGACCTTTACAAGTTTGGCGGAAAGAAACAAGAGGAAGCACCAGCTCCAAAAGCTGTAGAGCCCAAAGCCGAACCTAAAGCCGAACAAAAGCCGGAGCCCAAAGCCGAGCAAAAGCCGGAGCCCAAAGCCGAGCAAAAGCCGGAACCCAAAGCCGAGCAAAAGCCGGAACCCAAAGCCGAGCAAAAGCCGGAGCCGAAAGTCGAACAAAAGGGCGAATCAGCAAAACCAGCAGAACCACAAAGATACACCGTTGAAGAATACGAAAAGCTGAAAGCAAGCAAACAGATCTATGACGGCACACAAGGACACCCTGGCTACGATGAAACACACAAGAAGCTCTCAGAAAGCGCCATCGCGTTGAATCAAATCCTCAGTAAACCAGGCGGTCCAGCTAACAAAACAGAGCTAGACACTGCTGTAAAACTGGCAAATGAGGCCGAACTGCAGCGAAAAGCGGAAGCGGAAATTCTCACTCAAGCGCTAAAAAGCCTTGACGGAGTTCCTGGAACCGAGAAGCTGGCCCAGGAGTACGGTAACAAATTGAAAGCCAATGAGACCTGTCTTGCGGGTTTGCAGACGCAATTGCAAGCTGAACTGCTAAAGGCAGAAACGAAAAAACAAACAGAAGAATTGAAAGCAGTTCAACAAAAGGCAGAACAAGACAAGAAGGCAGCAGAAGAAGCTTTGAAAGCGCAACAAAATGCTGCAACGCAATCCAAGACTCAATATGACGCCACTGTTAGAAAAGACAATGAAGATCGTGACAAATGGAGTGCAACCGTCAAACAGGAGGAATTAAGACACGATGGTGCCAGGACAAATCTAGGTAACCAGTATCCCAAACCGGAAGATGCCATCAAGGCAGGCACTCCGTATGAACTGCTTGATCCTTACAAAGCACGCGCGAAGATGAACGAACAAAAATCCATGTGGAAAGGAGAGAAAACAGAGCACGACGACATGGCTAACGTTGCCGAAAGACAACGCATGGGACAGTGGAGACAACTTGCAGACGAAGTTAAATCGCCCGGTCGAAGCGAAGACAAAAGCAACAAGGAAAAATTACTGTATGACGCGGTCACCAAAGCCGGCAAGCCATTCTCATCATCCTTCGATCTCCAGCTCACCGGTGGCGGTATCATTCAGAACCACGGCAGCGCATGGACATCGCGCGCAGCAGAAGCAATGGTTGCAACTTGCGACCCGAGCCTAGATCGCAAAATCGCTGTAGATACAGTGCCTCTGGCGCTGACCAACAACAATGTTCCCGAAAGCAGCAAACTGAAATTACTGGACGGTCTCAAAAAACTTGGAGAAAATGGAGCTGATGGTAAGCCGGCAATTACACGCGAGCAAGAAATTGCTGTTCTAACCAGAGCTCTTGAAGAAGACCGAAAGAAGAACTTTGAAGCTGTCGGTTATGCATCCAGCATGAATTACAAGAATCAGCAAGGCTTCAAAGATAGCGATAAGCGCTCGCAGGTTGAATTCCAAGCCGCAGTTATAAAACGATTGGGCGAACTGAAAGCAGTCGAAGCAACCGACCTTTTAGCAGCCAGCGCATCACACGCCAATCCAACCATTGCCAGAGCTGCCAGAGAAACTATCGCCAAGATTCATCCAACCGTGGCAGAATTGCGCCGCGATGTGGTCAGCGACCCGTTGGTAGCTCAAGCAGACCGGCACAAAGCGTTTGACGAACAGTTTGCGCATCCTCGCGCCGACAAACGTGCCGCCGCAGTAATAAGAGCGTTTGGAAGTCAACAAATCAGTGATGCCAAAGATCCCGGTTATGCGAAACTGGCAGGAGTTGCAGAAAACCCGACTGAAGACGCCACGGTCAGATTGGCAGCAGCCTCCGTCTTGAGCAAATCAACAGTGGCGGATGCACGCTCCAGGGCTCAGAAAGTGGCAGCAGACATGTACTGCACTGCCAACCAAATTCCTCAGTACTCTGAGGCAGCAGCAACAATTCTGAAAGACACAATTCCAGATAAGCAAGCTGTTAGTGTAGGTCTCGCTGATGGACGCACTGTTATCATCACACGCCAGGGAGATAATCTCATATTCAAATAATGCCAGGTTTATAGCAGGGACTGAGACTCACCGCCGCAAGCGGTGGGTCCTCAGCTTATAAAATCATGGTGCGTCAGCAACAAAACCCAGTTTCGATGCCGTCTCCTGATCTTGTTTTGCTAATTCCGCTTTTCCCAGTGCTTCATAAACCTTTGACCGATAGTAGAAGTTTTCTCCGCCACAGAGCGTTTTGCCCATCTCGATCGATCTGCTCAAGTCAGCCAGTGCATCGTCACACCTTCCTAGTTTAAAGGCTGCTTCTCCGCGATTACAAATTCCACCGGCGTTGTTCGGGTCAAGCTTTACCGCTCTCTCCGCTGCATCAAAAGCCAGTTGATACTTGCCCATCCGCATGTAGACAGCGCTTTCGTTAATGTGACTGAGCGGCTCGTTGGGGTTGAGTCTAATCGCTTCCTCGAAATCAGCCAGAGCGCGAGCGTCATCTTTCTGCTTCATGTAGATAAAGCCTCGCGAAACATACGAGCGAGCGCTTTTCGGATAAATTGATATGACATGATTGGCGTCTGAAAGCGCACGATCGAATTGTTTCAACTGGCAGTAAACGGACTCGCGAGTATCGTAAGAAGCTGGCTCCGATGGTGACAATTCGATTGCTTTGTCGAGATTGGCCAGGGCTTGATCAAACGCCTTGAGTTTTAAATAAACCGCAGCTCTTTTTTGATATCCGGAAGCATCAGTTTTTGTCGAATCGACTTCATCTAGTCGCGCTTTTAGAGTCGGCGTGATCTGCCCCGCACTGGCTGCATAAAAGACCAGTGCTTCCTTAACCTCAGTCGTGTTCTCAAGTTTCAGGCTCTCTGCTGCCACTTTATCAGCTTCACTGTTTCGTCCAGCAGCGAGCAGACAGGCATAGATACGACCGGCATCCTCAGGGAATGGATTGACATCGCCCGTTTCTTTCGCCATCTCTTGAGCGAAATCAAATTTATGCTTCAACACAACTAGCGGGTCTTTGATGAAAACAGCCGCGTCTGCCCATCGCCCCGACCTGATTAAAAGCGGCTCTAGCTTGAAGGCCACATCCTTCAATTTACTGCTCTGTGCGGGATCATGTTTGACTTTGTCGAACCATTCAAATGAGGCTTGATCATCTCCCAGAATCTGATTCAGAGTCACCCAGTCCGCCAGATTACGCGTTTGAGCCTCATCTCTCAACTTAACGAACGAAGTTCGAGCAGAAGGATATTTCGCAATCAAATCTGAAATCTCGGAAGCCAGAAAAGTCAGGCGCACTCCAGCAAGTTCGGGGGTCAATTTCGCCATGTTCTGCCAGACCCAGATGAAATTATCTCGGGCATCTTCGTAGCGGCCCGAAGCGAGTTGAGCCCGGGCTAGTTCGTAACGAGCTTCCATTTCATCGCTGCCACCTTTCCCTTTAGCCACATTCAACTCTTTCTGCATTCGGTCCACAGCAGTAACGCCACTTTTCACCGCCTTCAACCAGTTGAGCAGCTCGTCGCTGTCCTGAAAGCCCAGGGTTCTGTCAGCCTCATTAGCGCTGTCTTTAAACACCACCAGTGATGGCATAGCGACAATGCTCATCTCCCTGGCGAGATTCTGCTCTTTATCCACATCAATTTGAACGGCTATTGCATTATTGCGAATCCAGTTAACGACCTTCGGATCTTGCCAGGTCGTTTTATCCATCTCACCGCATGGGGGGCACCATGATGCAGTAAAGTCGACGAGAAGGAGCTTCCCCTCCTGCTTTGCCTGAGCTTTCGCTTCTGCCAGAGTCAGATCCGAGAACAGCGCCGGGTGAGCCAGGGCGCCGGTGTTGCAGCCAATCGTCAGCGCCAGCGCAATAAAATAACGAATACGGATCTTCATAGATTTCTCAAAAGCGAATAATAGACATTCTGGCACGTTGCACATTGATTTCGGGCGAGCTTTCGTGCGAATTCGCGATCAGCGATTTAGCTTTTCTTCGTTTTTAGTTGGTGCGAGCTCACGATCAAGCATTTAGATTTTGTTCGTTTTTGGCGCTGAAAGCTGGCATAGGGACTGATTTCTAGGATTTTTGAAAGACTGCGTTTTGTTACTAACGACAATTCTTCATGAAGTATATATCCGGCACAGGCGCTGGTTTTCACTGCTGTGTTAAGTAACAGAGTCTCCTATTGTAAATAGGGTCTGTTACAGATCTCTTGATAGATTCAGGTACTTCCTCTTTCGTGCTCACAAGGCCTTTAACTCTCTAAATAGCCATCCAGCTACAAAAGCCGCCCTCGCAAGTGCTCAAAGAAGCATGGCGATGGTGGTCTGGTTGTGCTGCCGACTGAGGAAATTGGCGGAGACAAACGCTCCAACCCGTTCATCAACCACCATCCCGTAAGGATAATCTATGTCGAAAACCTCCACGTCAGTTGCCCAAAAGAGGGTCTTCCTCTTCGCTGCCGCTTTCAACCACTTCGCAGGCGGCGCTACCTCGCTGACCTCCGCTGCCCGCGCGAGCATGCGCGATGCGCTGGGCGGCAAGGGTGCCGGTCTGGCTGAGATGACCGCAAGCGGCATCAGCGTGCCGCCTGGTCTGACGATTCTCACTTCCGTCTGCCGTGAGTACTACGACAACGGCAAGACGCTTCCCGATGGGCTCTTCGACGAGGTGCTGACTGACCTCGCGCAGGTCGAAGCCGCCGTCGGTCGTCGTCTCGGCGATGTCGCCAATCCGCTTCTGCTTTCGGTGCGCTCCGGCGCCAAGTTCTCCATGCCCGGCATGATGGACACCATCCTCAACCTCGGCCTCAACGACAAGACCGTGGAAGGGCTGGCGGCCAAGCTGGGCGAACGTTTCGCGCTCGACAGCTACCGGCGTTTCATCCAGATGTACGGCAACGTCGTGCTCGACCTGGGCAAGGACGAATTCGAAGAACTGCTCCATGCCGCCAAGGAACGCGCCGGCGTCGAGACCGATGCCGAGCTCAACGCTGACCAGCTGCGCGCTCTCATCGTCGACTACAAGCTGCTCGTCTCCAATCGCGTCGGCATCGACTTCCCGCAAGACACCCAGGAGCAGCTGCGCGGGGCTGTCGAAGCGGTGTTCAAGTCGTGGAACAACGACCGCGCCATCTACTACCGCAACCTCAACGGCATCGACCACGCCATCGGCACCGCCGTCACCGTGCAGGCGATGGTGTTCGGCAACCTGAACGAGCAGTCGGGCACGGGTGTGTGCTTCACGCGCAACCCGAGCACCGGCGAGCCTGTGCTCTACGGCGAGTACCTGCTCAACGCGCAGGGTGAAGACGTGGTCGCCGGCACTCGCACGCCCAAGCCGATCGCTCGCATGGCCGACGAGATGCCCGCGTCCTACGAGGAACTGCTGCGCACCACGGCGGCGCTGGAGGCGGCGTACCTCGACGTGCAGGACGTCGAGTTCACGATCGAGAGCGGCAAGCTCTACATCCTCCAGACCCGCACCGGCAAGCGCACCGCGGAAGCGGCTGTGCGCATCGCCGTCGACCTGGCCAACGAAGGCGTCATCTCTCGCGAGACGGCGCTCACGCGTGTCGAGCCGGCACAGCTCAACCAGCTCCTGTTGCCCTCCTTCTCGGGCGAGGCGCTGGCTGCCGCCAAGATGACCGGCCGGCACATCGCCACGGGTCTGGCAGCGTCTCCCGGTGCTGCGGTCGGGCGCATCATCTTCGACCCGGACGAAGCGGCGGCACTGGGCGCGGCAGGCGAGAAGGTGATTCTCGTCCGCATCGAGACCTGCCCCGACGACATCCACGGCATCGTTCCGGCCCAGGGCGTCGTCACCGCCCGCGGTGGCATGACCAGCCACGCGGCAGTCGTCGCTCGCGGCATGGGCAAACCCTGTGTCTCGGGCTGCGAAGCGCTGAAGATCGACCTTGCCGGTCAGACCTTCACGGTCGGCGGTCGCGTCTTCCGCAAGGACGAGGTGATCTCTATCAACGGGTCGAACGGCGAGATCTACGCAGGCGCCATTCCGTCGACGAACATCAAGCTCTCCAGCCACTTCCACACGCTGCTTGCCTGGGCTGACGACGTGCGCGAGCTGGGCATCCGCACCAACGCCGACACGCCGGAAGACGCCGAGCTGGCACGCAACTTCGGCGCCGAAGGGGTTGGGCTGTGCCGCACCGAGCACATGTTCATGAGCCAGGACCGCCTGCCCGTCGTGCAGCGCATGATCCTGGCCAACAACGAGGGCGAACGCCGCGCCGCCCTGGCCGAGCTGCTTCCCTTGCAGCGCGAAGACTTCACCGGCATCTTCCGGGCCATGGCCGGCCTGCCTGTGACGATTCGCCTGCTCGACCCGCCGCTGCACGAGTTCATTCCGAAAGCCGCCAAGCTGGAGGAAGAAATCGAGACGCTGCGGGCGCTGCCGGGCACCGACGAAGTGCTCGCCGCCATTGCGCAGAAGCAGGCCCTGCTGCGCAAAATCGACGAACTGCACGAGTCCAACCCGATGATGGGTCTGCGCGGCTGCCGCCTCGGGCTGCTCTATCCCGAGATCAACGAGATGCAGGTGCAGGCGATCTTCGAAGCTGCCATCGCGGTGACCGGCGACGGCATCGAGGTGCTGCCTGAGATCATGATTCCGCTCGTCGGCGTCGTGGAAGAACTGCAGTTCGCTCGCGAGGTGCTCGAGCGCGTCGCTCGCCAGACCATGGAGACGGCGGGTGTGAGCATCGACTACAAGTTCGGCACCATGATCGAGGTGCCGCGGGCGGCGCTTACGGCTGACGAAATCGCGCATCACGCCGAGTTCTTCAGCTTCGGCACCAACGACCTGACCCAGATGACGTACGGCTACAGCCGCGACGACGCCGAGGGCCGCTTCCTGCAGCACTACCTCGACGGCGTCAACGTCAACGGCAGCAAGCGCAAGGTGCTGGCGCGCAACCCGTTCGAAGTGCTCGACCGGGGTGGCGTCGGCAAGCTCATGAAGTTAGCCGTCGAGGGCGGGCGCTCCACGCGTCCCGGGCTCAAGGTAGGCATCTGTGGTGAGCACGGCGGCGAGCCCAGCTCGATCGCCTTCGCGCGTCAGGTGGGGCTCAACTATGTGAGCTGCTCGCCCTACCGTGTGCCCGTCGCTCGTCTGGCTGCCGCCCAGGCGAGCATTGCCTCCACTCAAGAGCGCGACAAGTAACGCGCCACTTCGACCTCATCAAGCACATTGACTGCAGAAAAACGCAACCTGCATGATTTTGCTTGAAGAGCACAGCCATAAGCGGCACCGGTCGGTTCGATCTTGCTCCGGCAAGTAGAGCCGCCGGTGCCGCCATGGTTGAACTACAACGAACACTAAGAGGACTTTGGATGACCTCCACTACTCACAGGAAAGTATTCTCCCTGGCCGCAGCCTGTGCTCTCTTCGGAGAGACGGTGCAATCAGGCTGCGCCTGCAGCGCATCAAGCACCACAGGCGATGCCAGCCTGGGCTTTGCCCTGGGCGACAAGGCGGCGCGCCTGGCAAGCATGATTGCCAGTGGCATCAACGTTCCGCCCGGACTGGCCATTGCCACGTCGGTTTGCCGCGACTTCCACAACAACAAGCAGGCTCTGCCGGCAGGTCTCTTCAACGAGGTGCTGTCGGGGCTTCGCGGCGTCGGGCAGAGCCACGGTCGCAGCTTCGGTGACGACTTCATGCCGCTTCTTCTGGCGGTGCGACCGAGCCCGGTCGTCTCGATGCCCGGCATGCTCGACAACGTGCTCAACGTCGGGCTCACCGACTACAGCACCGAGTTGCTCGCCCAGCAGCTCGGCGAGCGCTGTGCGGTCGACAGCTACAGGCGCTTCATCGAGAACTACGGCACAGTCGTGCTGGGCATCGAAGCGGCGCACTTCGAGCGGCTGCTCACCGACGCCATCAACCAGGCCGGAGTGCCCAGCCACATCGACCTGAGCGTCGAGCAGCTGCGCGCCCTGGTCGACGAGTACAAGACTTTCGTCTGGGATCAGTCGGGAACACCGTTCCCGCAGAACCCGTACGAGCAGCTGCAGCGCTCCATCGAGGCGGTGCTTGCCTCGTGGAACAGCGACCGCGCCGTGGTCTATCGCAACATCAACGGCATCTGCCATGACACCGGCACAGGCGTGATCGTGCAGGCGATGGTTTTCGGCAACTGCAACGACCAGTCGGGCACCGGGCAGTGCTTCAGCCGCGATCCGCGCACAGGTGAGCCCGGCAATCTGGCCGGCGAATACCTGTTCAACTCTCAGGGCGGCGACGTTTCGGCAAGCATTCGCACACCCAAGCTGATCTTCCGGCTGCAAGGCGAAATGCCGACCACCTACGAGCAGCTCAAGCGCATCGCCGAGCGTCTCGAGAACGACCACCGCGACATGCAGGAGGTCCACTTCACCATCGAGAATGGTGAGCTGTACGTGCTCATGTCGCGCCCCGGCTGGCGCACGGCAGAAGCTGCAGTGCGCATCGCCGTCGACTTCGCCAACGAAGGCGCCATCAGCCGTGCCGAAGCCGTCAGCCGCATCGCAACCGGGCAGTGGCAACAGCTGCTGCGCCCGGTTTTCAGCGGCGAGAACCTGGCTGCGGCGAAGATGATGGGCCGGCACGTCGCCACCGGCCTGGCTGCCGCTCCCGGTGCCGCGGTGGGCAAGATCGTCTTTGATCCGAAGGAAGCGGCCGAGCGCACTGCGGCGGGCGAGAAGGTCATTCTCGTCGGCTCAGACATGTGCCCGGCAGACTTCGTCGGCATCGCGCCCGCCGAAGGCATCATCACCGCGCGTGGTGGCATGACCTGCTTCGGCGCCGGTGCTGCCCGAGGCATGGGCAAACCGTGCATTGCCGGCTGCGACTCGCTCAAGGTCGACCGGCACAACCAGCTCGTCATCGTCGGACGGCACGCGTTCTTCAAGAACGATGTCATCTCCATCGATGGCTCCAACGGCGAAATCTACGCCGGCACCGTCAACCCGACTGCGGTCAGGAAGTCGACTCATCTCGACACCCTGATCGCCTGGGCTCGGGAACTGGGCATCGATACCGGCAAGGAAGGCGAAACGGGCAGCACCATCTAGCATCGCCCTCGCTCGCCAAAACTTACCGGCAGTAATGCCATAAACCCCCTCGCGGACGGTTTCATCTGCAGATCTTTTCTGCACTGACCGCGAGGGCTTTTGAGACAGGAGAACATATGACTCGCGAAGGAACAACACTGGTCATCGTCGACATGCAGCCCGGATTGCCCGCCTCTCACGAGGACTGGCTGAAGGGAGCCGTCTATCAAGAAATCATGACGGCACGCGGAGAAGACTGGGGCATCGTGATCCTGGAGTACATGCATCACAGCCCGCCCCGATCGCTCGGCGACACGTACCAGTACCTCGTTTCCGCGGCCGCCGGCAACTGCGACGTGTTCGCCATGCGCGTGAAAGCCACGCTCGATGGCAGCGAACGGGTGGCAGATGCCGCTGCGCACAAGAACATGCCGACGGAACGTTTCCGAGTCTGCGGCGTCAACGTGCACGGCTGCGTCCAGGCGACCGTGCTCGGACTTGCTCAGCGCTATCCCGACAGCCTCATCGAAGTGGTCGGGCACGCCTGCAACGACATCAACGGCATCAACTGGAACCGCTTCAAGCTGCCGCCCAACGCGCAAGTCGTTTAACCACTAAAGCGCACGCAGAGGCTTGAGCCGCTCCGTCTTCGGGCAAGTCGCTCTGTCCTTACGTGCGCCGATCGTCTAATCACTTCGCCGGAGCCGTTGCTCAAACGAGCAATCGCTCTGGTGCTCTTGCAACCATGTCTTCCAGGGAAAACACAACATGCCTCGTCCACTGATTGGCGTTTCGATCATCTTCGTCGTCACCGCCATCCTCATCTTCATTTGCGGATTCTTCTCGCTCGGCACGTTCCCGCTCCTCCCCGCCGGCAGCCTTCTGCTCACGGCGCTTCTGGTCACGGGTCTGGCCTGGCTCATCTACTGCGTGGTCGGAGTAGCGGTCTGCCTGCCGCTGCGTGTCGTCCGTCCCGGCTATGCACTGCCCACGGTGCTCGGCACTGTCTCCGGTGCAGCCGCCATCGCGATCACGGGCTGGATTTTTCCCAGCATCGTCATCAGTCAGGGCTGGCTGGCGGCGGTACCGTTCGCTTTCGTCAACACTATGGCTGTATGGGGCGCCGCCTACGCCACTGGCTTCATCAATCCGAAGCTGACCTTCTGGCCGGAGCGCCGTTAAAGAGACGGATTCCCGAGCAATATCCCTTCCACCATGCTGGCAGCACACGCTGTCGGCAAAGCCAGAGAGATATGTCATGTTCAAGAAATGGGTTCCCTTCATCGGCGCAGGCGTCATCGCCGGCCTGGTAGGCGTCACCGCCGGTCTGGGTCTGGCAATCTGGATGTTCCCCACCCGGGAGAGTCCGGCACTGAACTTGCCGCAGTCCTTCGCCTTGCTCGAAGAGCAAAAGTGCTGGGGCTGTGATCCGGAGTACATCAGCTTTTTCGTCGGCGACCCCGAGCACGTGCGCGGCGAGATTGCAGTTCCACCTTCGTCTCACAAGAGCGGCGTGATGACTCAGGTCTTCTACACCGCTCTGAACGGCTCGAAGCTGATGCGCGCAGACCTGTCTGCAGCCGACGGCGGGCACCAGTTACAGATCTTCAACTGGGACGGCGTGGCGACGGCGAATGTGCATATCGAAGACAGAGGCGCTCAAGCCATACGCATCACCGATGCGGCAGGCAACCTTCTGGCACAAGGCAGCCGTGATGCCGATTCCGGTGCATTCATCGTGAACTCGCCGGATGGTCGGTTGCTGGCAACGATCTCGCCAGCTGCCGACGGCACATGGTCTGTTTCCGTCGAACGCTACTCCAGGGTCGCCAATGTGATCTACGCGCTCATTGCCGGCTACCAAACGGTAGTTACTACAGGCAAAGCCGTGTCGATCTGACAGATAGTGGATAGAAGCCAGTCACATAAAGACTGGCTTCTGTCCATCTTCGTATTATTTTTTGGCCATCATGCCACCACATGCAATACCACAACAAAATTGCAGCAGAGTCGTTCAAATGAGAAATTAAAAACCGGCAGGGGTCTCATCATATTGCAGCACCTTGACTATTTCTTTGTTTTCGTTTTATTATAGAGTATAGTGTTATACCCCTT
>RXJR01000002.1:46064-46862 GCA_003963305.1 Candidatus Melainabacteria bacterium
TTTGTGTGTCCAAAGTGCGGACACGACGACGGAACACGGCTCAGCAAGCGCCACTCCATTCAATGCAAGCTCTGTAGGAGGCAGACTTCCATCACAGCAGGCACTCTATTCCACAAGACGAAAATTCCACTGGTTACTTGGTTTTGGCTAATTTTTTTGATGATGCAGGACAAGCGAGGCATATCCACGATGCGCGCTGCCGATCTATTGGGAATGCACTACACAACGGTCTGGAACTTGATGCACAAACTTCGAATCGCAATGTCCGATAGGGATGAAAGCCACACGCTATCGGGATACGTAGAAATTGATGAAGCCTTTTTCGGAGGTAAATCCAAAAAAAAGCGCGGTAGAGGCGCATCCAACAAAAAACGGGTGTACGTAATGGTTGAGCGCCTCAACAGGAAAGCCGGTGATGCTGCCATGTTCGTTGCAATGGAGCGCGATGGTTCGGAGTACAGGCGAGTAGTTGAAGCCAGGCTGGAGCCGATGACACACGTCCGAACAGATGGTTTTCACATGAACTCCGTTATCCACGGCGTAGTCGGGCGCTTGAACATGCAAAAATTTTCTAAATCACAAAGTCCTGGACCAGTCGAAAACGCTGATAGAGTCATTTCTTTGGCGAAACGACAACTTCTCGGAACATATCACCAATTTTGCTCAAGACGGCATCTGCAGCGTTTTCTCGATGAGTTTTGTTATCGATTCAATCGGCGCTACCAGTGGTATCAATTGGCATGCCGACTTATTACTGCCTGCTCCCTGCACACGCCAGTTTCGTATGCTGCGGTATCG
>RXJR01000002.1:46912-147637 GCA_003963305.1 Candidatus Melainabacteria bacterium
TCAAAATGCCAATCTCGCTCAAATTCGCAGTCGGATTTGTGTGCTGGAAAATATTTTGCATACTGCTCATTCTATTTTTCCAGGTGTTATTCATGAGCGCACCGCCAACAGAACCAGGGTTTCTTCAGGGCGTCTACAAAGGCATGCAGTCTTCATTGGGCGACAAGGTGGGCGATCCAGCCTATATCTTTGGCTACTCCCTGGCCTCACTGAGCCTGGCATTACCTATCTTGCCCGCTGCATTCAACCGCAGTAAACGGTGGTTAACCGCAGCAAGAGTCTGCGTGATCGTGCAAATGCTCGCAAACATGGGCGGAGCCAACATTCCCGGTGCTGTAGGCGACCTCATCAATGTCTGCCTTTTGTTCAGCAAAGGCGCGAAGCGATATGTAGCCAAAGAAGCAGCCGCAGCTTCACCGCCAGTTACCCCAGCATAGAAACAATAAACCGCAGAAAAACAGGTCGGACTGCAGATATGCGCGGTGACGAGATTGTCACTTTAAAACATCATCACAACTGCAGGTTATGCAATCAGACAACAGCGTACGAGCTCGTCTCTAACCTGCCTGGCAGAATCGAATCTTGCTGTCGGATCCTTTTGCAGACACTTTTGCACAACCTGCTCCAGCTGCAGCGGAACATTTGCCTGGGTGATCAGGCTCATGGCGGGAGCAGTCTCAAAAACTTGCTGCCGGATAGTTTCGCAAGTACTAGACCCATAAAATGGCGGTCGCCCGGTCAATGTTTCAAACATCAGACAGCCAAGCGAATAAAGGTCGGAACGTTCGTCCATCGGGCTATCAGTGCATTGCTCAGGACTCATATAGACAGGACTGCCGAATACTTCTCCTTGAGCAGTCAATGAAACAGTCTGAGAGCCGATTTTTTGCGAGATTTTGGCGATTCCAAAATCTACGACTTTGACTTTCTCTCCACGCTCGCTTTCACTGATGATAATGTTGCCTGGCTTCAGATCTCGATGGATAATCTTTTTCTGGTGTGCGTGCTCGAGCGCATCACAAAGTTGAACAAAAATGTTCAGCGCTTTAGCGCTGGGCAAAGAGCCGCTCTCCGTGATAATGGAAGCGAGAGTTCGTCCCTCGACAAAGTCCATAATCAGAAAAATCTGCCCCTGCGGTGTGATACCAAAGTCATGTGCAGTTACGATGTTCGGATGTTCAAGGCTGCTAGTAACTTGTGCCTCTTGCCGAAATCGTTTCATGCTTTTTAAATCTGCCACCAGCTTCGGGGCCAGAATTTTGATCGCCACATCATTGTTCATAAACTTATGGCGGGCTCTATAGACAGTGCTCATTCCACCGACGCCAACTTGACTCAAAATTTCGTAGCGCTCGGCAAAAACCTTACCGATTAATGGATCGTCCGAAGCTTCCAAACTAGCTACAGAACGCATCGCGCTCAAAGCTGCCCGAGCCCGATCTGAGCGAGCCAGTTTGTCAATCACTACGTGCATCTCGCTGAGCACAGTACTCAATTCTAAATTGAGAGCCCTGGCAATCTCATCACCAGACTTTCCCTGCACGATCTGACTCAATATATCAATTTCACCGGGGTCCAGGTCAGCTTTTTGAGGAATGGTTTTCACTGTCAAATCGCTACTTGTGGCGAAGGTGCGCAGAACACGATTGGCAATCGGAGGCGGCAGCCAAATCGCGCCTTTATAGACGGTCTCAATAGCAGCTGCGAGTTCCACACTTGAAGCTTCCTTGCTGCAATAACCGTCTGCGCCGGCCGCCAGGGCCGTGAATATCGAATCGTCGTCTATATGTGAAGTAAACATGATCACGTGAATCTGAGGATGCTCGCCTTTGACGCGCTTTGCAGCTTCAATTCCATCGATACCAGGCAATCCGATGTCCATCAAAACAACATCCGGCTTCAAATCAATGGCGCTGGAAACGGCCGAAAGCCCGTCAGAGGCTGTTCCTACGACGTCGAGACGCGCTTCCTTTTGAAGAGCGATCGTAAGACCCAATCTGATGAATTCCTGGTCTTCGACAATTAAGACTCTAATTCGATTCGACATAAGGAAGCGGGCGATTCACCTCAAGCAGCCACTATAGTTTGTCGGGATTTTACGTTTAGGATTGTATCGAATCACCAAATTTAGTCACTCACCCGATCAAGCTATTTTGCGAACACCATGCAGGGTAGAATAAAGTTGCAGGAAACCTCGTAAAATCATGCCGCCCGCAAAAATCTTTGTCGCAGTCAAATCAGAGCCATTAGCCACTGTGGTCGAAGCGCTTCACGGTTATGAGCTTTGCATCGCGGATAATGTGCAACACGGCATGAGGTTGCTCAATGAGCAGCATGACATCGACATATTCATAATTGGTATCCTCTTCGATGACTCCAAAGCGATGGATCTGATCAAGCGCGTGAGCAGCCGCAAAACGGCGACGAAACAACCGATCCTTGTCGTTCGACTAATGTCCTCGCAGCACGAGGAAGTCCTTAAATCGACAATGAAAACGATGATTGAATTGAAAATAGTGAAAGAGTATCTGGAAGTTCTCCATACACATCCCGGTGCAAAACGCATGATCCGCAACCTGGTCGAGAAATATCTGCCCGACGAAAAACTGGCTGCCACGTAGCCGTTTCAATGACTTTTGAGATTTTTCCGATATCGGAAAAAAATTTGATTCTATCGGCTGACAACCATGCGAAAACGCTCGCTGCTATGTACTCTGGTTGGCATCAGTTGCTGGGAAGATCCGGCGCTGCCACAGGTGGACGGTGCGTACATCGATGCGGCGGAGAACTGTCCTGACGCTGCTTGCGACTGATATCCACCAGGCATGAAAGATGAAAACATCAGAGGTGCCAGAGATGGTCTTGTGGCCGAACTTTGAACATTTCCGCCAGCTTCACCATAACCTGACGTCATTTGGGCACCGCGTGCATCACCAGGAGTTCTTGGAGAACCGAAGGCAGCGGGTGCGGAAGATACCGGAGACGTCAATGCCTGATCTTGGGATGACTGTGAAAACTCAGGCATTGCCTGATGTGGATTGACGGCCGTCAGTTGCTGATTCCAGACGGCGTTCGAGACGACATGGTCAGGACTGTCTTTATGGTGCAAATAATGCAAAAGGCAAAGCCAGCCAAACATTGCACCAATTACCCCGAACATGACCAAAAGAGGCTTCGAATTCGCTTTGAGCATATTCACCCAGAAGGAATCAGCCTGCATTGCCATGTTCCAGCTAGCCGAACTGGAAGGTGCACCGCCGTGGTGATGATGATGATGGTGGGTGCCGTGGCCGTGACCACTATGGTGGCCACCATGCCCGTGCCCTGCGCCGCCGCCGCCGCCATGATGCATGATCTGGTTACCTTGAGGGACCTGAACATCATACGCCTGGTCAGCCCTTCGTGGGCATTATTAGTGGGAAGAGCACCATGATGAAATTTTGGTCAATCCAGTGGCAAGCGCATAAAAGTTCTCTCTCGGGAAAACTGCGGACGCTCCTTATTAAAGTGGCATAAACAGATGGTGGAGACCAACCAAGCGACACAGGATCAATTCAAACCGGCAATCGCCAGACGAGCGCTGCTCATGGTGCTTGTACCGGCTCTATTGAGCAGTGGTTTGTTGCTCTACCTGAACAAGCAGTGGGCAAATGAGAGCCTTATCGCCTGGCAACAGAACAAAAATTATGAAAGCGTCGCCCACGAATTCTTCAATATGGAGCATGCCAAAGAGATAACGATGGGGGCCCGGCGCGGAGCACCAATTGAAATCGTTCATCAAGAAAATGTTCTGGCCAAAGCAGAATTGAAGTTGCTGAAGCAGACCGCCAGAGAAAGCGGTGCATCTCAGAAGACACTAGATTTGATCGAGAAACTCGATCAAGCCCAATCCAAAACGCTGACGGATCTGTATGACAAAAGTCCACAACTGATGTTGGATCATTTTCGGCATAAAGACCTCAAACTAAGCGATCTTCTGGCCGTGTCGAAAGTAATTTCCTCAGGCACCAGTGTCGCGGAAGTTGGTGAGGCCCTCGATGAATCCATGGACGAGGACGTAGCCAACAAGAAATTGCAGCAAGACGAAGCCAGACAGAGAGTGAAGTGGACGACAGTGGTACTGGCCTTTTGCATTTTTGCAATCGCCTTAACGCTCTTGATCAGGTTCAGTTCAGCTGTGCTGAGGCGGCTAAATACCGTGATCATAAATGCCCACCTGGTGGGCGGGCGCAATGAGGTATTAAACACGCTGCCCGGCAACGACGAACTCAGTTATCTCAACTCGATACTGCTTGGCGCCGATCTGGAGTTGAAAGTTGCTGAAGAACATCGCAAAGCTCTGATGGAGATGGTCGCGCACGACATGCGCTCTCCTCTCATGGCATCGCAGGTTTCACTTGAAATAGTTGAAAAACAAAGCGAACTTCTGCCGGAAAAATTCAAGCAGGGTCTATTGATGGCGCAAAAAAATCTCAAGCGAGTTTTGCAGTTCATTGAAGAATTGCTTTCCATCGAAAAGCTTGAGGCAGGCGACATTGAATTGACTTTCTGCAGATATCAAATTAACGAGGCCGTTGAGGACTGCATCAACTCTTTAGAAGAACTGGCCGGCAAACGCAAAGTGACGCTCTCAAACTTGTGCACGCCGATTGAAATATTGGCGGACAAGCGGCGAATCGAGCAGGTTCTGACGAACTTCATTTCAAATGCGATCAAATTCTCGCCGGAGCACTCTGAAGTGCAGATTCTCAACGATACCATCCACGATCAGGTTCGAATTTACGTCAAAGATCAAGGTCGAGGTATGAGCAAAGCCTCTTGCCGTAAGGTATTTGATCGCTATTGCCAGACTGCTGAAGGAAGGCAAAAGCAAGGTTACGGATTAGGTCTGGCCATCTGCAGGCTGCTCGTTCAGGCTCACGGAGGTCAGGTCGGCGCCGACAGCGAACCTGGTGAAGGCTCGACTTTCTGGCTCAGGCTGCCACTGTCGAAACAAGATGGAGCCGCCGCCGGCGAAAGTGCACCAGTCGACTATCTCAAGTCCAAAGTTGCCGCATTCAAAACGCGAGAACATGCTTTTGATTTCCGACATCCGAGAATGCTCGAAAAAATCTTGCTCTGCGCCGTTCCTCCTCTTCTATTTGAAGCGTGCATGCTCGGCTGGATTAGCCACGGAATACTTGAAACAGAGAATTTAAGTAACAAAGCACGCGACAACTATTTCGCCATGCACTGCCTGAATTACACCATTTCCCTGCTCTCCGTGGGCGATATGCGCCTGCTGCGATATTTTATGACCGAGCACACGAAGGATCGAGACCTGGCCCTGCAAGATTTCGCTAAAGTGCACGCCAAGTTGACAGAATTTCAAAGTCACAAACCTGCAGACCAGACCGCCGAAAATGCCTTGAAGACTTGCATGAGCACGCTAGGTCTGCTGACAAAACTGGAACAATTGGCTAAGAACCCAGGGGCGGAGCGCTTCGACAACATTCACGAAGTATCGGCACTGATGTCTGAGCAGAACAGAGAAATCAGCTTCGAAAAACAAGAGCAATTGACACGTCGAGACTTGCTGCTCAACCAACAGGAGCTTCTTAAACTGAGCGAAGAAGAGCTGGCCAAACGCACAAGCGTGCAAAGCCAAATATACATCGGCATGGCGGCCAACCTGGTATTTGCAACGATTGTAATTGTCGTGTTCGGGTTGAGCATCACCCGGCGTCTGAACGTTCTCGTCGAGCATGCCAGAATGCTGCCGAAGAAAGAACCGGTTGAAGCCACCGTCTCCGGAGATGACGAACTGGCTTACCTGGACACTGTGCTTGAAGGCACCAGCAGCAGACTGATCGAATCTCTGGAGCATCGACGAGCAGTGATGCAAATGGTGGCACACGACATGCGCTCACCGTTGATGGCGGCGCAGGCGTCGATCGAACTGCTCAATGCGGTGCACGGCGAATCCTTGCCTGCGGTGGGGCGCAGACATCTGCCTGCAGCGGAAAAAAACATCGATCGCATTCTCCATCTGGTTAACGATCTACTGACTCTGGACAAACTGGAGGCCGGCAGACTGGAGCTCGAGCTGGCACCATGCAACATTCGACAGCTTACAGACGAGGCAATTGCGACGGTAGGAGGGTTGGCAACAAAAGAAGGGATATCACTTCTCAACGAATGCCAAGCAATCGAGATCGAAGCTGATGCAGCCAGACTCAATCAAGTCTTATCCAACCTGATAAGCAATGCCGTCAAGTTTTCTGCCAGAGATACGACCGTCAGAATAATCTCTAGAACCAAGCCAAATTCAGTCGATATCGGTGTTAGAGATAACGGGCCGGGCATGGATGCCCAGACAGCGGCACACGTATTCGAGAAGTTTTTCCAATCAGAAGGCGAAAAGAAAAGCCAGGGGTTTGGCCTGGGGCTGGCCATCTGCAAGCTGATTGCCGAGTCTCATGGCGGCGCAGTTTCCGTTGATACCGAGCAGGGCAAAGGTTCGACCTTCTGGATTTCTCTACCATCACAAAAACAGCAAGCGGTAACCCATCTGCACGCCACCGGCGCAGACCGGCAAGCCTGAGTGTAGACACGCCTTACCACGATAACTGGTTTTGACTCAATCTTCTGAACTAACGCCTCATTGCAATTTCTCAAGCAAACAAGCTCTGGCCCAGACTCTCACATCGGTTCCGTGCGCAAGCTTTTCGGCATTTCTTGTGAGAGTGGAATTGGTGATAAGCCAGGCCTCTGTCGCCTTGTAATAATGCCTGGCAGCAACCACCTCTTGAACGGACGAAACCCCGACGGTGCCCGTCCATCGTTTCGCTTGCACGACTATTCTCTGTCTGCCTTTTCTCAAAATCAAATCGGCACCGAAGTCACCGCTTGCCTTTGTCAACTCGACGCAATAGCCTTGTTTTCTGAAGTACTGAGCCAGAAAGCGCTCAAAGTCGGCACCGCTCATAGTATCAATGTGTCGCATAATATTGATGCGTTTACGGTGGCGGCGAACTTTGTGTCGGCGCAGGAATAGCAGCAAAGCAGCAGCCAGAGCCAAAATCACGAGCCCGATTCCGAACTCCACTCTTACGACAGGAAGCACGACCGCATCTCGATTCTAGTTTGCTTCGAAACGCACCACATGCCGGCGCTCGAAAGCACTCTACATGAGCAAAGTCAGTTATGCAAGCCGGCAGCCACTGTTATTTGCCGAGTCGAACGATAATCTCGTCTGGTCCTGCCAGGTTCAGTCGTTCGCGTGCCAGACGTTCGATACCGGTTGAGGAACGGTAACTGGAGAGCCCTTCGCGCAGTTCTTTGTTGATCTCCTGCGACTGTGCCTGGCCAGACTTGAGGGCAATCGCCTGTTTATGCAGGAAGATCTGGCGATCTATCGATCCATAAATCGAGCGTCCAGCATGATAAAGAGCCAGGCATGTGACGGCTAGAATAAAAAATTCTCGGGCTGCTCTTGCTTTAGTCATGATGATTTCCCGCTTCTAGTGACGTGCTGCTGCTTCCATAACCGGCTTGGAATCGAACTCGGCCAGTATTTTGTCGACCTGTTGGTTAAAATCGGCCATAACCTTTTCCACCTGTTCAACGTTAGTTCCTTCGAAATAAAGGCGCACTAGAGGCTCGGTTCCACTGGGTCGGATCAAGACCCAGTTGTGATGGTCGAGGTACAATTTCAATCCGTCTTTGCGTCCCACTTCAGTGACAGGCAAACCGGCCAGGCTGGTCATCGGAGATTCACGCAGTCTATCCATCAGACCCTTCTGGGTGCGCATTGTCAGCTTCAAATCGGCGCGACGGTAAATCAGCTCGAGTCCAGCTTCTTTCACCATATCTTGCCAGATGGCGGAAATCGATTTGCCTTCATAGGCCATCATTTCCACCAGGAGCAGATTAGCCATGATGCCGTCTTTCTCGGGGATGTGCCCCATAACTGTGACACCGCCCGACTCTTCGCCGCCTATCAGACCATTCAAAAGACGCATCTGCTCGCCCACGTATTTGAAGCCTACGGCAGTCTCGACGTAATCGAGTCCGTACATCTGACAGAGTCTGTCAAGCAAGTGCGTGGTAGCCACCGTGCGCACCACTGGTCCTTTCTTGCCGTGATTTTTGACGAGATGCCGCGTCAGCAAGCAAAGCAAATGATTCGGCGACAGATAATTTCCACCCTCGTCGATGGCGGCAAATCGGTCTGCGTCTCCGTCTGTAGCCAGCCCGGCATCGAGTTTTTCAGCGCGAACGGTCTTGACCAGATCTTGCAGATATTGATACTTGGGCTCAGGCATGCCACCACCGAAGAGCGGATCTCTCCAGTCATGCAAGACAGTGACGTTGACGCCGGCTTCTTTGAGCATCTTGTCGAGGTAACCTCGGCTTGTGCTGTAGAGCGCATCGTAGCCGATTCTCAGCCGCGCACCGCTAATTTTCTTGAAATCGATCAACTCTTTCAATGACGCCAGATATGGTGCAGTCGGATCAAAACGCGGCACTTCCACGTCGTCAACATGGAAATCATCGGGCTTATCGTTAAGATGGGAAACGATTTGAGCGGTGATATCGTCGGTGGCAGGGCCGGCAAAATGAGGAATATATTTGATGCCGCAATATTCAGGCGGATTATGGCTGGCTGTAAACTGCAATGCGCCGGCGGTCGGTTCATGCTGGGTGGCGTGGGCGATGCATGGAGTGGGCACATCACGCTCTACGACTTTGGCAGGAATGCCCATCGTGATCAAAGTTTGAGCGCAGCGCAGGGCAAACCTGTCGGCCATGAAACGAGTGTCGTATCCGACTAACAGCGGCACTTTCGCAGCGCCATTGCGATGATATGTGTTACGCACATACATGCCCATCGCATATGCAACCTTCTCCACATTGGCAAAGGTGAAGTCCTCGGCAATGATCGCTCTCCAGCCATCTGTGCCGAAACTGATTACATCAGACATCTATATTGCTCCCAACAGGCTCAAGCCGAAAGATAACTAGTAACGTATTCTTGCACAGAGTCCCAGGCAGTTCCTGCTTGATGATGTCCTCTAAAATTGGGATCAATGGCGCGACTGCCGGGAGCCCAGACGTGCTGCGGTTTCATTCGAGTTAAATGGTCTTCACCTTCAAATTCAATCACCGAGCCGTCTCTGCCATAGAAACGGAATGTTCCGGTAGGTTCTGCAGCCAGCCAGTGAAAACGGTCGCCGGCCGGCCCATCATCATTCAGCCTCTGAAACCTGGTCATCATGCGGAAACCGTCAGAGGTAAACACTGCAGTCAAGAAGTTCCAGTTACCATCACGACCGACGATGCTGCGTCTTTCGATGTGTAATTGCTTGACCAGATCCAGGCTCCAGAACTGACCGTCTACTCTTCTGACGCTCAGACAGCCACGCGGGTCTACGCTCATGCTTTCACCAGCGGCTCGCACTCTGCCTTCCAGGTCGCGCACGACAACGCCGTGCCTGTCACGTTCACCGACAGAATGCATCTGACCGTTGCGGTCAGAGCGAACAAAGCTTTGCGGTTGGCCTTCGCTGTCGTAAGCAACGGCGATTGAGACGCCCAGTCCCGATTGTATATATCGGACACGACCAAGAGCATCTTTCTTCAGCTGGGCACCATTATCAAAACGTTCGATGCGCTCACCGTCCGGCAAACTGGCAATGCGCGGCTGATCGATAACCAGTCGTTTGAAAAGCTTGCCCCGCTCATGCCGAGACCTGTGGTGCTTGTGACGACGCGAAAACGTCTTAGGCACTTCAGGAAGGGGGATCGATTCTAGAATTTCCGTATCGAAAAGAGGCTCAATCGGAGGTAAAGCGGCAGGCAACAAAGCATACTCGCGCGCCGCTTCAGTTCTTGCAGAAGTTGCAAATTGTGGTTCTTCGTCAACAGGATCGAAAAGACAGTTGAACCATTCATTCAATTCGAAGGCAGATGAAGAAGTGGACTCCACCGAAAGAGGCGTAAATAACGAGCGCTCTCTTTCATAAACGATATCGTCACCGTCTTCGGTGTCGTAATCTTCAGCAGTCAACTCGGCAGCAAGAGCAGCGGCGCCGGCACCTGCATTGAAGCAGGAATTGCCTGAATTGCCTGAAATCATCTGCGTCTGCGCGACACCAATGACGGTGGCAAAGTCGTTTTCATAATTATGCCCGTCTGTTTTGAAGCTTTGACCAGCATCGCCGCCAATGCCCATAGCCGCATCAGCGATCGTATCGGCAAGACGCCCGAGCAGCCCTTCGGGTGCAATCACCGGGGCAACCACAACACTACTAATGGCAAGATCAGGCACCATGCCACGCCGCTTGCGAGCAACCAGATCATTGATGTCAAACTCGGGCGTGACGGAATTACGCACCAGAGCAAAATCTGGAACGGCGGCATTCTGCAAAAGATCACGTTCTGCATTTGAAGCCGTTTTTGCAAGAAAGTTCAAAAGCAATGTGGAACGGGTTGCCGAATCGCTGGCATCGGTTCGACGCAATGGTGCATGAGCAACCAACTCGGGTGTACCGGCTTTGCGGTAGCCCGTACGAGGATCGCACCGGAGGCGCCCCTGTGCTCGAAGTTGGTGACGTGGCCAACCGTTCATGTCCATCCGGCTCTCTTAGCTGGATTTATTTGCCGCGTTTAACCGTCGGAACGCCCGACTGCCTGGCCGCAATCCCCAACCGCGACTCAATAGTAACATCGAAAAACGTTTCTTGGAATCCCATCAATGAGTCAGAACCGGGTCAGAGCCAGCCCCTAACTTGAAGCGATTCGGCCATGCGGATGCCCTGTGTGCGCTCGTCGTACATGGCAACGGCAAATTGTGCCATCGTAATTTTGCTCTGGCTAAGTAAAGTTTCAGCTAACCAGAGAGAATTCATTTCCTGATCGGTGACGTAACCGGCGCTCAAGATCAGCTCTTTGACCGGGATTTCTGGAGCGATGCTCATCTGGTTGGTCAAAGCTTGTACTTCGGCCGGCCCAATGATTTGTGCATATTTGAGAAGCTCGATCAGCGTCGGCAATTGTGTCGCAACGATAGGTTGCGTGCGAACCATCTGCACAGGCTCCGGCTCGCGTGAAGGAGTAGCGGCAATCGGTTCGAGCGTTCCATCTTCTGGAATTGTTTTGGTGTTGATCAACCATTCGCGACCGGTGATCAAATCGTGACTCAGTCTTAATCGGGGCTTACGCAGTACGAAGCCGGCTGTGAGAATTTTGTAGTAATCCTGACGGTTGTCTTTGACATTCTGGGTGCGCAGAAATTTTTTGGCAGCACGCAGGTAACCGGCCACAACCAGACTCTGCGGCACATCGCAGCGCAAACCGAGCAATTCGTAATAGTTTTCTGGTCGTTCAGGAATATCGGTCTTTGGCGGTGGCATCAAATCCGGAAACAACTGGTAAAGTTCGCGCGCAGATTTGACAACGCCGATGTTGTCGTCATCAGCCCAACTTAAACGCAGTGCCGAACAGAGAATCTGGCTCTCGAGTTCGATACGGTTGGCACCACCTGATCCGACATCAGCCATTTGTGGTTTCTAAAGCCTCACATCCAACATCACTAACAACCCTGTCGAGCTAATTTTTTTCCACTTCGAACGTCAGCTCTGTGTGACCAACACGAACTTTATCACCAGCAGAAAGAACCTGTCTCTTGACGACCGGATGGCCGTTCAACAAGGTTCCATTGGTAGAGCCGAGGTCTTCCAACCAGAAATCGCCTTCTTCGAAGGTGATCCAGGCATGATGCCTGGAAGTAAAGGTGTCATCAGGTATGACTACCTGATTGGAAGGGTCGCGCCCTATCTTCACCTTACTATTTTTAAGAGGAAATTTCTGCCCTGTTTTTTGAACAACGATAGCGACAGACGACGGCACCGGCACATCGGGCACGTCTGATTCCTGAGACTTCATGTAATCGAGCTGGAGACTCTTCAGGTCCAGATCGGTAACAGTGGAGCAATAGACACAGCGTTGCCCGGTCGGCGTGGGACGACCGCAGCTTGGACATGGTTCCGTTTCGTCGGGCATTCGACCTCTGGAGGTTTGTAGATCCACTGAAGACTCAGTCTGAGCAATATTATACGGGAATGACAATCTAGACCGAGTTGGCAAAACTCTCTTGATAAGCCAGGAACCTCCACAGATCATGACTGGTTGGAGAAAACGTATTCGGGAAACCGGATTAAACGGCTTGAACGCCCACAGAATGTGCGCAGAGATCAATTCCGGTGCCATTACAAAAGTTCATGCCCGAGATTAGCAACCCGGTCACGCCTGTTGAAGTTCATCTCCGGACCGAATCGGATCAAATCGGCCAGCCCTGTTTTCAAGCGCCCAGAACCCAAACCAGCCTTTGTTTCATAAATATCGGCAAGCAACTGGACAACCACATTTGCAATCTCCAGAACGGTTTCGCTGAGAGACTCGCGTTTATGAACTTATCTAATCTGAATCCAATTAACAAAGAGCGGAAAGAATATAACCGACATCCTCTTTGCAGCCTCAGGTTCTCTTAGCCGCGCTAAACTCAACAGCTCGATTGATCACTTCAAAGCCTCTGTCTTCCCTGCTTGAGGTGGTCTGATACCGCAATAGATATCTGTGCATTCGACTGACTTACCGGCAGTGGAGACCGTATGGTTTTTCCAGTTGGGCTTAACGAAGTTTGGCTCCTCATAAAAAATCCCCTGTGACACCATCGAATCTTGCGCCACACCAGTAGTGTTGTCGTAGACCGCATCAATTTCAAATTGTCTGCCTTTCGGCATAATCACACCCGGCTTGAAATACAGGTCACTTATTTTTTTGGTTTCAAGACCTGAATCAGTTTTAGTGGTCACATCAACTGTCCAGAGCGGCGTCTTTTTATTGCCGTCACAGATGAGCATTGTCACTTTTTTGCATAACGGGTGACAGTGAGTCCACACAGTTCTCACTACGCGGTCTTCAGTGTTCAAGCCAAAGTCACGGTATTTTGTCAGAGGACACATATAAAAATGTTCGCCCGGCGGCACTTTCCAGTGACCGGTTACTTTTCGGCCGCCGGCATAATCGATTACCGTACCCGGTATCGCATTTGGTGCGTTGTCACCGACAGAAAGAGCCAGGCAACTTGCTCCATGAAGTGATGAAGAGGGCAACTTGGTACTATTGTTCAACTCCACGGCCATAAATGGCGTATACCAGGAAAGCGCCTTCATCGGTGTTTTCAAATCAGCATCCCTGACAAGATCAATAGTGCACAGATGCCTGACGCGTCGATGCGCAGTCGTGGTGCGGTTTGCGGCTTGAAACTTGAGGTGAATGTATTCGTCCGTTGAAAGTGGCACTGCACACCCGGCCGGGAAATGAATATCTGTCTGCCCTTGAGTTATCGTGAATAGCCTGTTGCTGCCGGTGTGTATTTGTGGAAAGACCTGGTCTCGTGTGTCCAAATCGACATTGCAATGACAGATGAATTCTGATGTAGGCAACTCCTTATCGTTCTCGTCAAGAACTACGAGCTTCACGCCTGTAAGCCATATGAGCTCTCTGGGTAGATTCGAATTGGATGGCGGTATGGTGCGTTCGTGAACGCTAGCTGCCATCGTCGTTTGATGCCCGTCTTCGACGAATTTGATCTGCTCCTCGCCGACAGAGACATTTCCTTTTGCGAGCAAGTCAGAGATTCTTACGGTCTGGGTGACGTAGGGACCTTCCATAGAACGATATTTACGGTGAATATCGAAAGGTCCGGCCGTGACGCTCACATGCCGAACGACATCAGGCGAACGGTCAATAACTTCCGAGGGCTGTTTTGAAGCAATTGGCTGTACCGATTGGTCGGTTTTACGCGGCGAGCATGCCGCAATGCACAGCAGAACCGTCGTTAAAACAACGAACGATTGGCACGGAACCCGTGAACACACCGCCAACTGGACAATTAAACGGCAGCAGCCGAGTCAATGCCGGAGTTTTGTTCTTCGTCTTTTACTTCTGGCTGTTCTAATTTCTTGGTACGGAAGCAATAGCTGCAGTAAACAGGTCTGTAACCCTTGGGCTGGAAGGGCACACGCGTTGGTGAGCCACATTCGGCGCAGTTCACTTCGGCTGTACGACTTGGATCTTCACCATTGCGTTGCACTCTCATGAGAATGCGGCAATTAGGACAGCGTTTGGGTTCATTAACCAACCCCTTCGCGCTGAAAAAATCCTGTTCCCCGCCGGAAAATACAAAAGTCTTATTGCAGTCCCGACAGGTCAAATCCTTATCTTCAAATGCCATCGTGAGATACCTACTAACCCTTCATGCGTTCCCAATTTATCTAGACTTCACTTTCAGTTTTTTTAGGAGGAAGATCGGATCCAGATGCGACCGTCATCAAATGAGCGATCAAGTCCATGCTATCACGCGCCCGCACCAGCGAGCGAAGATGAGCCCGTTCGCTGTGGGAAGTACTATATGAGGCATTCACCCGTATTAGTACAAAAGCGTGCAGAAACTCTGAAAATCGAGTCAGTGCAAGCATTTCAAGCAAACACGGTCAAAATTCGCTCATTAATTTCGGGAATAAACCCGAGCATCGAGCTCTGATTGCACACCGCAAAAATGAGCTGCGGCCCCGACCATAGCAGCATTATCAGTACAAAACTCCAGACGGGGGAAATACACTTTCACCGGAGATTGTGCTGAAAGCTTAGTACGCAGATCGCTGTTAGCTGCCACACCACCGGCTAAAACGATACTGGGCACTTTGAATTCTTGTTGCGCCTGCAAAGTCTTTTTCACCAGCACGCGCGTCACCGCATCTTGAAAAGATGCCGCCAAATCGTCTACGGGCAAGGGTTTCGGCAACTTTTCAACGGTTCGCAAAACAGCAGTTTTGAGACCACTGAAACTGAAGTCGTAGCCCGCAACAACTCCCTCAGGGAACCGAAAAGCCTTGCAGTCACCGCGTTTTGCAGCCTTGTCGATGGCCGGTCCACCTGGATATTCCAGACCAAGCAAACGAGCCACCTTGTCGAAAGCTTCGCCGGCAGCATCGTCAAGAGTCTGTCCGAGTATTCTTCCCTGGCTATATGACTGGAAATGAATAATCTGAGTGTGACCGCCGCTGACCAGCAATGCAATGAAAGGTGGCTCCAGATCTGTGTCGAGATAATTTGCACAAACATGGGCCAGGAGGTGATCGATTGTTATCAACGGCACATCCCACGTCCAACTTAGTGCTTTAGCCGCAGAGAGACCGACCAGGAGCGTGCCGATTAATCCCGGTCCGTTCGTACAGGCGATCCCAGAAAGCTCGGAAGGCTTGACCTGAGCGGATTTCAGCGCGACGTCGACGACTTCGTTAATAGTCTCAACGTGTTGCCGGGCGGCAACTTCTGGCACAACCCCACCAAAAGCCTGATGAATAGCAGTCTGCGAAACTATATGACTGGAGAGAACATGTCGCCCCTCAGCCACCACTGCGGCCGCAGTCTCGTCACAACTTGTCTCGAGAGCCAGATAAATTGAGCTCGACATTTTTTCTGCTCCAAAACGGACATACCAGGGTCAGAAAGCACAACTCTCAGCGCCACAAAACAGCGAGAAGTAAGCGCGGCCAGCCCTACACGGGTCAATTATGGCAGGAGCGCCTGACAGTGCGCATTTCCGAACGTCCCTAACGTAAAGATTTCATAGCTTAAGCAGACGCCGTCATCGCCCAAAAGCCGCCAGAATTAACCTCTTAGCGGCATATCGGACTATTGACAAGGAGGTCAGGCAAGAGTAACATTCAACCCATCTAATAGTCTATTTAGTGCCACTTTTCCGGATTCCCACTGAGTAGATGCCGCAAATGGAGCTCCCCGGCTTCATAAACTTACTAAATTGCTACTTTTCCGAACCAAGCTCTGGGTAAAACCAGTACAGGCATAGGTCTTTATATATGAAAAGCAAAAACGTCGTCGTCTCTCTAGCTGTACTCGCGGCTCTCGCGTCATGCTCTCAGGCACAAGCGCAGATAGGCGGTGCGCCTGCCTCGGGCGATACATACACCTCTGCCGGCGATACAGGCAACATGGGTCAAACCGACTATCTGAATACCGGCAAAGAAGCATTCCAGATTCATCGCGGCGACACCCAGAACTATGTCAGCCCAAACACGGCCTATCCAGCAGCTAATGATCATTCCAGCTTCCAGACCCCGCAGGTCAGACCGATGGTGAACGCGGGCATAGGCGGGCTGAACCAGGTCAGCACAGCCCCCATGGCGACGGGCAGCACGAGCATAGACAACACGCCCTTCCCTTCCGGAAGCTTCAACTATGGCTTTAAAAATGCACCAATCCAACCGTACAAAGGCGCCTACAGACAAACTGGCTCATACGGCGGCATGCTCCCGAACGTATCGCTCGGCTCAGTTGATTTCAACACAGTCGATACCTCAGGCGTAGCACCTGTTGGTATGGGTTCGCCAGGACGAGGCATGGGTGCTCCCATTGGCAGACCAGTCGTGACAATGCCTCCAATGCCTTCTTCTACTTCCTCGACTATGGATACTCTAAATTGGCTTCAAAACAGTTTCTTCGGCTTCTAGACCAGCCCTCGTCATCGAATTCAAATCAGCAACGGTAAATAAAAATGTTGAAAAAACTCCTCATTGCTTGTTCGATAACCACAGCCCTGGCAGCTCCAGCCAATGCTCAAATATTCGAATCGTTCGACAGCAATAGCTTTCTGGGAAGTGGCCTGGTCGGAGTCAACTCTCAGGGCGTGACACTCAATACCGGCGGCGGCAGCGTTGATGTTAACGCCAGCTTCGGTCCAGGCGGTATCAACGGCAATTTCGGCGGCGACGGCTACGGCGGCAGCTTCAACAGCAATGGCGTCTCGGTTGGCACTGACAGCGGCTTCGGCGGTACGTTCGGTTCCAATGGTGGCACCTTCAGCGGACCAGGCGGCGTCGGCGGTACATTCAACACGAATGGCGGCGGCACCTTCAACGGACCGGGCGGCATCAACGGCTCCTGGAACGACACAGGAGTACAAGTCGGCGCCGGCGGCACCTACGCTAACGGCTCGACGAGTGGTGGCTTTGGCGGTGGCACTCTGGGATCCAGTGGTGACACGGGAGAGCAGACCCACAGCAATGGAAAAACCAGAGGCTATCAGACAGTAGAATCACCCACATTCGGACACACGACACGAAACAATAGCGCCAGCATCGTTGGTCGCGATTTGCAACTTCCACCAATTCAGGCAGGCAATCACTGGTTAGCGCCTGTTTTCGGTTATTAAGCCTCGGAGCTGAAAGAGCACTATGAAAAAGTATGTTTTGCTGGCCCTTATCGTTTCTGCTTCGATGAACCTGCCTGCTGATGCGCAAGGCAAAAATAGACTGGGACTGCCCCCAACCAGCATGGATAGTTTTGTCAGACAGGCTGCCGGCAACGCCGATCTGATTTATGGAGATGAAGGAGTTGTCGATATTCCGCCTTACGATTACTTCGATCCGATTCACCGCATCAACGCCGGCATCTACGATACTCGTCGCAAGGGACTGACCACCGGTCACGGCAGCTACTTACCTGACGCCTGGGGTGCCGACGAATTTACAGGCAATGAGTGGAGTATGTCTGGAGCGGGTCGAGGCAATCCCACCCAGACTCCGCAGTACATTCAAAATCAGCCAGCTCAAGGCGGTGACCCAGCCAGCAACAATCCCACCCAAAACCCAACCTCGCAGCCCGCTCCGATTAACGGTCGCGGTGATATGCAAGTCGGTCCGGGTGGAGTGGGAAGAACAGGTACTGTGATTCGCTCACCTGGAATGAACAACCCACGCCGCTTTAACGGCGGCGGATAGTCTCAAAATCGCCAGCTCGAGCCGCTTACCGAGCAGGCGCGATTACAACCCAAGCCAAACGGCAACCCAAATCAAACGGGTGAGGCATATCCGCGGAGCTTATCCAACCGGCTAAAACCATCACCCGTGAATTTGAGTGTTAGAGACAAAGGAATCACATTATTGTGGATCCGCAGCGTATTCATCAACCACATTCCCCAGGAAGTCTCGTTGACGATAGCGCCTGAAGCAACACCGTGAAATGCCCGTACAGGATTATCACTGAGTCTATAGCCAGCCCTCGTGAGAGTGGCACCCCAGGCGATCTGTGGACCACCAACTGCCATATAGGAGATGAAGCTTTCCAGCACTTCTCTCTTCTGTCTTTTGGCTTCAGCGTTCAAATAAGCTTCGCGGTCTTTCAACAAATCAGCAAGTGCATTGTATTGCTTTGCTCTTTCACTGATACCGCCAGCGCCACTACCTGCTTCGGACGCTGTCAGAAGTTCATTTAAATGAGCCGCATCAGTAGCCAGAGCTGAAGTTGTTTTGCACTGTTGAGCCCCAATAGTCTTGAGTAGTTTATCAGCGCTTAACTTACCGGTCACCGCAGCACCACCATGGATGAGCACAGGGGCAGCAGTCAGTGTAGACCCGGAGATCAGGAACCCGATACCACCGCCGCCAACCTGTTTCAAGTTGACATTTGTCAAACCGTTAATTACGCCATAGGCGCCTGGGAATGCACCCGTAGCGCAAACAATCAACGTGCCCAGTGTGGTTATGTCTCTTGCCGTATGTCTTTTGCGAGAGTCGATGTAGAGACGACAAAATTCCAATAGAGCGAGATCTCGACTATCTCTGAGAACTTTATCTTCCGAGTTGAACACTTCTCGTTGCGTGCCGGCCACGCTCAGGCTATCAACTGCATGTTTTCTGTTTTCTAAAAGTGTATCGATATCGGTCTTAAGAGCAGTTGCTTGCTTCAAAATGGACTTGGCGCCGTAGCCCTCTTTTTTGCCCTTGTAGTCAGTGTACAGATCCCATACGCCTTCGCCGGCGTATAAGCTTCCCATGGTCAGATAAGCCACCAGAACTGTGATTGCTCCTGACTGCAGGCGTCCTTTATGAGCAAGTCCTTCGCCGGGCTTGTTCTGGTAACGCCGAAATTGGTCGATAAGTGTAATGTCTCCAGCATTGGCGATGCCGCCACCAATCAAGTCAAAAAGCTTCAAACGTCGCTTTCTATTGCGCTCCGGCTTCATGTAATGCGTTCGGAAGTTAGTATTCAATCGAAGTAGACTGACTTCCTTCTTGAGGATCTGTTCGTCAATCTGTTCAACCGATTGAGTTGATGAGTCCAGCGTTTGAGAAACCTGCGCAGCTTCACGCAGAACCGCGTCCTCAGCCCAAACAGGCGCAGGCGAACTTTGTGTCAACACAGAAGTCGCAAGCAACGCTAAGAGAATTTTCTGGACGGATTGAATTTTCAATTTTTACTGTCTCCTGTTGGTGGCGAGCGCGATGTTCGTTAAAGTGGCTTACTCGCTTCGTTTTGCTTGAGCGTAATGATGCTCGGGATAGCAAGATCGGAAGTCTCGCGCTCCCCAACCGCCTCACCCGTTCCCCGGAATGAGAACGCGAAGGTAACTGCCGGAAAGAAAAACCAGACAACTGATTCTTTGAGACCCTGATTTCAGCGACAGTTTTGCCCCGCCCAGACAATGAAGCAGTACGGCTGCCGACCGACGACGATTGCTAATAGGGGATTGGCTGTAATTCAACTGACACACAGAGTCTTTCTCCGAACGTCAGTCAGGTTATGCGCTTGATATGTGGCCAGGTATCATCCAATTGGACTAACTGCTGAGTAAAAAATGCGCTGGTTACATGGGTTTGCCCACGTTTCCAAGCAGCATTGCCGGACCCACTCCGCAAGAAAAAGAACAGTGCAATCAGAGCCTGATGACACCACATATGGTGCATGAGCGAATCCTAGTTATTCAACTAGGGTCCAACAAAATATTGAAGCGTTTGCTTCTCTAAAATAATCGCCAGCAATGCGCCAATGGCAATAGCAACACCAGCAGGAATCGGCTTCTTACGCTGTTCATTCAACTTAGTGGCATCAATCGTTGGTGCAGCCTTTGCGCCTCCACCCATGAACGTGGACATAAGCAAGAAATAGAGCGCATTCCAGGGAACCACTTTCAGTAGAACGACTATCGAGATGACACCAAAAGACAGGCAGAAGTAAAAGAAAGAGATGAGAGCCAGCTTCCAGCCCAGAAATGCACCGACTGCAGCCATCAGTTTGGCATCGCCCATGCCCAGTTTTTCTTTGTCTTTAGCTGAGCCAATAGGCAACAACGAAAAAACAACTGTGATGCCGGCACCCAAACACCAGCCCAGAAACGCATCAAGAGCCTGGCCGCCCGCGCCGGTGCCCGTGCCATACAGCATATAGCCGTAGACAGCATTCAATATGATGCCCACTGCTGCCGCTGGAAAAGTTAGCCAGTTCGGTATCTTCATAGTGCGGAAGTCGATCACCATGCCGATGACCACCACAGCCAGGCACAAAATTTTCAAAACGAGCAAAAGGGTTTCGGGTGTCATTTAGATAGCTGAGATCGCGTCTATTTCAATACTAACGTCTTTTGGCAGTCTCGCAACCTGCACGGTTGCGCGAGCGGGCTTGTTATTCGAGAAGTGCTGAGCATACTCTTTGTTCATCTCATCAAAGTCGTTCATGTCTTTGAGATAGACGGTAGTTTTGACGACGTTATTCAGTTCTGTACCCGCTTCTTTCAGAATTGCAGCAATATTGGAAAGAACCTGATTAGTCTGCTCCGTTATCGAGCCCGTAACCAGTTCACCGGTTGCAGGGTTGAATGGAATTTGCCCAGACACGAAAACAAGTCCGTTGTGAACCAGAGCTTGTGAATACGGTCCAATCGCCTTTGGCGCGTGCTTGGTATCAATAACTTGAATCATGGCGCAGCTCCCGTCAAATTCGGCTTAATTTGCATCGCCGATACTGAGTATCCTGGGTGTCCGCCGGGTGTGGCTACAGTGACGGACAGACTTAGGATATCTTCTCGACAAGGCATTCGATCACTTCAACTCGATTGCGTTTACGAGTTGGTCTCCCAACTGAGTGCCAGTACTGGATATGGTGCCGGAAGGCAGCTCGAGGCAGGCTCTGGCTTCTTTGTAGACTTTCGATACTTGCATGGGCTGTATGTCGTCGACCAGCCCGACCACTTTATAGTCATCGTCCAGAAATATTGCATCGATCGGATAAGTCATTCCTATCATGTGGATCGAATTGCAGGGTTTGAGCAGGAGCCCCTGCCCGGCCACGATCGGTTTGCTGTAGAGCAAGCCGCGCAATCGACTGGCGAAACTATCAGCGACTCGCGCATCAGTTGCCAGGGTAGTGCCCCGGGTCTGATTCTTGAAGCAAAGTCCCACAGAATAATCCTGCGATTTTTAGGAGCTACCCATAATCGGACCGAGGGCGTTGATAATGGTTACAACGGCTGGACCTAGCATCGGTGCAAGAATCAAAGGCATAACGAAAAGCATGATTACCGGAACCATTTTTACCGGTACTTTGGCGGCTTCCTCTTCCTTCTTTCTCTTCAATCTTTCACGAAGGGCTTCAGCTTGCTGTCTGAGGGGATAGCTGATGTCAGCACCTTTCTGTTCAGCTGCGATCAAGGCTGATGCCATACTGATCAATTCATCTACGCCGCATCGTTCTCCCATCTCACGCATCGCGATAGGCACAGACTTAGCGAAGATTTTTACGTCTTGAATCAGCTGCTGCATCTCGACGCAAAGAATCGGGCAGGTGTCGATAACTTCTTTACTGACTTTATCGACCGCCATGAGCAACCCCAGACCGGCTTGGGCGCAGACGATGAGAAGGTCGATGATGGTAGGCAATTCTTTGAGAATTTGGGTCTGGCGCTTTTTGACTCGACCACCGAGAAAGAAGTTCGGCATGATCCAACCAAGGAAGGCTGAGAAAGGAGTGAGCAGAAGCATGATCGGGTTCCCGGCAGCGTTAAGCAAACCCATCATGATCGTTGCACCTGCCACGACCGACTTGATACCAATATAAATGGCGAGGTGAGCCTGTGTACGATAGTTGGCTTGAGTCAATAACTGCAAAGTACGCTTGTCTGCCAGTCCAGGCAGGACACTGAGAACCAGTTCGCCCACGGTGCGCAAGAGCTGCAGCAAAGCTGAGTCTTTTGGCTGATCGGCACCGGTGTCTTCTTTCTCTTTACGTGGTCTGACGCGCACCGCGTATGTATCGACGTATTGTGTGAAGACCGGCTGCATGAGCAGCAAACCTGCACCAATCACAACCACGAAGGTCAGTATTCCTAGAAAATACGTTGGCATTGAACGATTAGACCTCGAAAGTTGTCATTTTCATGAGAATCCAGAAACCGAGCAGTTCCCAGAGCACTAAGATAGTCACGATGATCCGTGCGTAGAAGTTGTTCAAGAACGGTATGATGTATCCGGGTGTAGCCAGATATGTCATCAGTGTAATGCCGTAAGGCAGGCAGCCGATGAACATGGCTGTCGCTTTACCTTGTGAAGTGAGGGCGTTGAGGAAGTCGCGCAATTTGAACCGTTCACGGATGGCGTCAGCGATTACAGCGACAACGTCGGCGAGGTTGCCCCCTACGTCCTGACTGATAAAGATGGCCTGGGTCAACAGCCTGAAGTCAGGCGTACGAATTCTGTAAGACATTTCGTTCATAACGTCTCTGAACGGCTTACCTAACTGAAGCGATACGAGACCGCGCTTGAATTCGGCGCGAATTGGATCTGGAGCTGTTTCTGCCAATACCTTAAAGACTTCCATTACAGGAGAACCTGCTCGAAGCGATGACACCATGGTCTCAAGCACTTGCGGCAATTGTTCTGTCATTTTGTCCTGACGCTTTTTGGCGACATGGCCCAGGTAGGCGATGAAGCCGGCAGCACCAGCGGGAAGACCGAGAATGAAACCTACAATTGCCAGGTCTGGAACCATCAAGTACGCGATCAAACCAAAGACCAACCCAGCCGCGATCGACACACAAATCCATGTCATCCGCATCTGGTCGTACTTTGCCTCCAAACCGGCAAGAGCAAGTGTGCGAGCCAAATAGCCCTGTCTTTGCGTGAGGAAGATGTTGACTTCCGCCTCTTCGTTGTGTTTTTCAGCCATGCGGCGGTGATGTTTACCCAGTCGGCTGAGTTCATCTGACCACTGACTGCGAGTCATTGCCATAACGGCAAGACCGATACCAACAATTGCTGCAAAAACAATGACGCTTACTGGCATTTCTTTATTTATCCTACTGAGCGCTTAGCGTAGCCATTCCAGTTTGAACGGAACTGCTTCCTGTTCCAGCTGTTCGAGGAACTTAGGTGGCAAGCCTGATCCAACGTGACGGCATTTAAAGAATCCACGCGGGTCACGCCCTTCACGCTCAAGATGGAACATTGTGGAAATAGCGATCGTGTCACCTTCCATCCCGGTTATCTCAGAAATTTCTGTGACACGTCTTGTACCGTCTTCAAGTCGCCTGATCTGAATAATCATCTGAATAGCTGACGAGATCAATTCTCTGGCGGCTTTTGCCGGCATTTCCACACCCGACATGAGAATCATGTTCTCAAGACGCTTTGTGCAGTCTCTTGGAGTGTTGGCGTGGATTGTAGTCATTGAACCACCGTGACCGGTGTTCATGGCCTGGAGCATGTCGAACGCTTCCTCACCGCGGCATTCTCCAAGAATGATGCGGTCAGGTCTCATACGCAAGCAGTTGATAACGAGCATGCGCTGTGTGATACGTCCCTTACCTTCTGTGTTTTCCGGTCTTGTTTCCATGCGCACCCAGTGCTCATGTTGCAATCTCAATTCCGCCGCGTCCTCAATCGTGATGATACGTTCGCGCGGGTTGATGTGAGCGGAAAGAGCGTTGAGAAGAGTCGTTTTACCAGAACCTGTACCACCGGAGATGATGATGTTGATTCTGCCCTTCACGCACGCCTTCATTACTTCAGCCATCTGCACCGACATGGCGCCTTTTTCCACCAACTGTCCGAGAGACATAATCGATGTACCGAAGCATCGGATTGTGATCGTCGGACCGTCGATGGTGACCGGTGGAATCGTTGCGTTTACACGGGAACCGTTGGGGAGACGGGCGTCTACCATCGGTGAGTTATCGTCGAGTCTTCTGCCCAGAGGCTGAATGATTTTGTCGATCGTCTGTCTCAAGTGTCTTTCGTTTTCAAACTGAATGTTTGTTTTTTCAAGACGTCCATGACGTTCTACGAAAATCGAGTTGCAACCGTTGACGCAGATGTCGCCTACGCTTGGGTCTCTTAGAAGTGGACCGAGCGGACCGAAACCGAATACTTCGTCAAGCACGTTCTGGAGAAGGATACCTTTCTCCATCATGGTGAGAGGCGCCGGGTCTGAGTTTACGATTTCTCTGATACGGGCTCTTACCTGAGCCTGGGTATCTTCTGAGATGTTTGTCAAACGCGATGTGTCCAGCTCTCTTCTGAGCTGGTCGATAATCAGTTTTTCTCTTTCACGAATCAGTTGTTGGTTGGCAGAAAACTTAGCTCCCAGGTCGCCTGGTGCGGGTCCTACCTCGACGCCGCCGCCATGACCACCATGACCGCCGAATTCGTCTTTGGCATCGATACGTTCAATATCAGCTCTTGATGGTCCGGCCTCGCTGGCTGGCATGGTGCCTGGTTTGGCACCACCGGCTACGCCGGTGGCTGGGCCGCCACCGCCCGGACGCGCCATGCCGCTTTGCCCTGGAGCCGGACCAGCGCCTCTGGCGCCGCCTACTCCGGTCGACTGTTGCGCTCCCGCTACACCAGTACTTTGCTGAGCAGCAGGCACCACATCTGATGCCTGCCTTTGTTTAACCAGCTGCCCCATTAGTGAGGATGTAGGCCGTGCCGGCAAATTTTGGTCTTTTCTTTCGTCGCCCATTTAGAACCACCTTTATCCTTGGACAGTCTGATGCATACCAGTGGGTCAAGGCAGCAAGCTGCTCGACTCTGCGAGCTGCCTGACTTATCTCTTCTTGCCGAAAATTGCCGGCAGTTTGAAACCGCTGCCCTTTTCGCCATCTTTTGTAGTTAAGAGAAGCTGCTCGCCGCCTGCTACTCTGCGCGCCAACGAATCGAGGGCTTTACCGAGTGCGGTGTGTCCGGGAGCTATCTGCCCCTGGTTGTTAACCCACTTAGCGGTCTTCGTATCGTTGGGGATTTCATGGAACACAGGGTAGTTGAGATTGGCCCGACATTCGCTCAATACGTCCTGAGGCAGCCATTCCGAGCGGTTGATAACAAGGAGTAGCTTCTCTTGGTTGTAGTGAGCCTTAAAGGTATCGAGACACTTGCGGGCATTCAGAATCGCAGCCCAGTTGTACTCGGTAATCACAAGCACGTGATCGGCAAGGTCGAGAGTTGCGATTGCTCGCTCGTCTAGCAAGTTCTTGGGAAGATCAACGACGGTAAACCTGAATTCCTGCTTGGCTGTATACAAAATTTCCTGTACCTGGGCGGCGTAAATGTCGCCAATGTCCTCAAGTTCAGGTGGTGCAGCCAGAATGCTCAACTTATCGTCGTAACGGGTCATCAGGTTGCGCAGATAAGTGGCATCAAAGTTTGTGTGTGAAAAGTCGATTGTACTTAAGCTGAACGAAGGTTCGAGGTTCAGATAGTGAGAAATCATGCCGAACTGCAAGTCGAGGTCGACGATGCATGACTCACCGTATTTGCCAAGATAACCAGCCAGGTTAGTACAGATAGTAGTGGCTCCGATACCGCCAGTCGGGCTGAATATCGCGACCACTTTGCCGGCTGCAGTGGAGACCGACTCTGACTGGTGCTTGAGTTGGATACTCTGCACGGCAGCCGGAAGGTCTGTGCGCCAACGCTCTGCATCGAGGAAGTCAGAGGCCCCGAGTCGATACGCTGTGCGGATCAACTCAGGGTCTGGAACTTCGTAACTAACGAAAAAGTAGAGTTGCGGGAAAGTTTCCCGCAACTCTGCTAGAAGTGATAGTCCGCGAACAGGAGCTGGGCTCAGCTCGATCCAGACCAACTTCGGGTGTAGGCTGCCAATTTGCTCGCGCGCCATGGAACCAGAGACGGTACTCACCAGAGCCAACGATGGTTGGCTATGGATCAAATCTTCGATGGTTTGGCGTTTGTCCAAACCCGCATCGCAAACAAGAAGTGTGGTCAGTTTCATAGTCTAAGCGTTCTCCTCCTTCCGTAAGCCTTAACTAGGGGTATACCCACTAGCCAAGAGATGATCACTCATTTCCCAAGAATTAGCTCTTAGGCACTGAGAGTACATCCTTCTTGCTTCCGGACCATATTTCGATTTCGTGTAGTGGTGGTGGTGGTGGTGGTGCTGAAGGCATTGCGCCTGGCATGCCGCCTGCATCTCCTGGTGCTCCTGGAAGTGGAGGTGGAGGAAGAGCGGATGGTGGTGGGAGCGCTGAAATTTCGCTCTTAGGCGATGGTGGCTTCGCAAACAGTGACGTTACATCAACTGTTGCCACGGGTGTGTGATCTTTATCGTTTCTGAGCGTTAGATAAAGCTTACCCGCGACGATGCCCTTGATCAGCTTGCCAGCATCTTCAGGAGATACGGCAACTGTGACAGAGCTGGCAGGAACAGCGGTGGCTGCGCCTGGGGTCTTCTGGTACATCTGACCAACTGCGATCACTTCGACGTCTGACAGGATTGGTTGAGCCTTAGTATCAGGTCCGGAGCCAACCATGGCGATGATGTCTACGTGAGATTCTGGTGTGACGAAACCTGCTACACCAGAGTTGTTATCCACTGCAAACGTTACAGCGCGATATCCTTCCTTCAGTCTGGCTTCGAAACCAAGGGAAATTCCTTGTGGTGCTAAGTCGTGCTGTGACACGATTTGACCAGTTGAAATACCGTATTTGGCTACGCGTCCAGCCGCAAGGCTCGCAGATGTGATTGCATCTTGCGGGATTTTGCTCTGCTCGATCTCGCGCTCTTCTAAAGCTTCAGTTGGAATTGTCTGACCTTCAGGGATGTCCTTGATGGTGTAGACAACTTTGCCCTTAGCATTCATTTTCGACTCGAGTTCGGCCTGCTTGCTTTGGAATGTCTTTTCTTGTTCAGAAACTTTTCCCGTCACCATCATTGTCACCACAACGGCTAAGCCGATGATGATGAGCAGCATTACTGCTGGAGGCATTCGGGAAAGGCTTAAAAACAAAGCTCGTAATGGATTCATTACGGTTCCCCCTTCTATCTATCTCTTGAGAAAGATTAACCAATTACTATTAACGCACATTGGTGACGCAAGAACAACGCTTGTCCTGTGCCCTACCAAAAATGTTTTACCCGCAAAAGCGTGATTTCTAAACGATTTCGTCAAAGTGGGGTTACAAAGAGCAGATAAACTTCCCATCTTTCGATGTCATGAAGTGCTTACACCAGCTCGCTTACGTTGAAATTTGCTTGGCGATGAAGTGGTTTTGACTGGCACTCCACAACGCGGAAATGAAGCAAGCATGCAAAAACGGGAGGGCCTTTCCGCTAGCCCTCCCGTTTTCAATTTTCTGTTACTGGGCGATTAGGACGCGCTAGCAGCAGCACTCGACAGGTTGTTCAATTGTGAAACAACTGCGCTGAATGCTTGCGAAATAGCGCCGGTCAAAGCACCCTTGGTGATACCGAATACTAGGGCTACGAGAATCGCGACGAATGCCAAGATGGCGCCGTATTCTGTAATACCTTGTCCTGACTCGTCAGTAATGAAGCGATTAACCATGTGAGAACCTCCTTAGTCGATCTCCACTCGTAGTACCTATGCTGATGAGATTCTACTCCCTAAGCATCGATAATATGCAAGATCTATACTTTAGTAATGTATTACTTTGAGCAACAACAACACAACAACAACTGAATAGATTGAAAGACTATTTTACGAAAAACCTCCTCGCTTTCTATCCGCCGTCGCTTTCGGTTGAATTATCAACCGCTTTCTTTCAGCTTACTTTTCTATCATAGCTTATACCCGAAAGTTGCCTAGTGGTTGTCAAATTAAATGTTGGGGTCAGAGCATCGAAAATCTTCGAAATTGTCCACCCGCTTGGCGACATGGCATAATTGTTGGTTAGAGTATTCTCAAGTTAGGCCCGTATTTTCTCGTTGGTGAACTATCCCTTTGAGCACCCCAGACTCCAAATCGAAACAGGCGCCCGTAGAAGCAGCCCAGAAACGAGTTCGCAATTACATATATAGGAATGAGAAAGATGGTTGGTGGCCCTACTTGCCCGGCCGCTCTGCCTCGACAGAAGCAACTGCCTGGTGCGCTCTCTCATTAAACGAGAACGACCCGGTTCTGCCCCGTACTCTCAACTATTTGATCAAGTCGCAGAATCCAGACGGCGGCTGGCCCACAGGACCCAACGAAGGCAAGTCTGATTGGTGCAGCGGACCGGCTTTGTTTGCACTACGAACAGTGGCAACCGGAAAGCCAAGCAAACAAGCCAATGCCGCTTACGAAAAAGGGGCAAACTTTCTTTCAGAGCTGCCCACAGAGCTCTACAATCTGGCCGCTCGCATGCTGCTCGGCGCTGTGCAGGGCGTCAAAGCAACAGAAGAAGCGGCGCGCGGCTGGCCCTGGTCGCGTGGGTGCTATCACTGGGTGGAGCCAACCAGCTACAACCTTTATGCCTACAAAATTCCGGAGTTAACCACTTATAAAGGTGGATTCAATCAAGTGATCTTGAGAGCTAATAAGTTTCTTCTAGAAAATACTTGCTCAGCCGGCGGTTGGAATCACGGCAGTCATTTCAGCCTGGGTGTGAACCTGCCTCCATATATAGTGACAACTGCGGAAGCACTTCTGGCCCTGCAAGACTTTCCAGACCACCAAGAAATAGTGCGCGCCTTTGCATTCCTCGACGCCAGCAGCGAAGCGGCAGAGGCCGGGCAAAAAAATTCAGCTATGGGTCTTGCCTGGATGGCGCTTGCTTTCCACGCCTACAACCGTGATACAACCAAGATAGTTTCGAAGCTTGTTTCACTGCAGAAAGAAGATGGCAGTTTCGGACCAAATATGATGGTTACAGCTCTTGCATCGATGGCATTGCACACCGTTGATGGAGTCAACCCTTTCAAGATGAAAACTGACAAAATCAAACCTGAAAGCGACAAAAAACCGGCGTAGAGAAGATGGAAGAAAAAAAACACCCCTGCAAATACAGTGCCGCAAAGCATGCCGCCGGTTCAGTCCAGGCGCAAGCGCATTCGTCTTCAACGCCGCCGGACTTGACTTACAAAATCAAGCGTCGCGATTTTCTTGCTGGAGCTGCCGGCGCCGTCACTGCGGTGGCGCTAGGCGGATGCGGTGGACATAAGATCAACGTCGATCTGCAGGAAGCCACTCCTGCACAACTAGCGTGGAAAAAGCAGGGACGGTCCGTTGTCGGTCTGCTCGAATGTCCTTCTTACGAAGAGGATATCTTCAAAGCGATTAAACCTTTTCTGCCGACTCTCAATCTGCCCGACCTGAAAAACAAAACTGTCGTAATCAAGCCAAACATGGTCGAGTTTCATCCGATTTCACCGATTACGACGAATCCGGCTGCCATCTTGGCAGCTGTAGAGCTGGCCAATTACCTTGGTGCAAAAGAGATCATTATCGGTGAAGGTCCGGGGCACATGCGCGATACAGAGTTTTTGCTGGAAGCCTCAGGCATCGGTGCCCTGTGCAAAAAGCATAAATTACGTTACGTGGATCTCAATCTTGACGATCTGGAAAAAGTCGAAAACGTTGATGGATTCACGAAAATGAAAGAGTTCTACTTGCCCAAAACAATCATGGAAGCTGACGCAGTGATAAGCGTGCCGAAGATGAAAACTCACCATTGGGTGGGCATGACTGCTTCCATGAAAAATCTGTTTGGAACTGTGCCGGGGCGCAAATATGGCTGGCCAAAAAATATTCTCCACATAAATGGAATTCCTCACAGCATTCTCGATCTGATGCACATGATCAAACCTCAGATCGGCTTCGTTGACGGCATTATCGCCATGGAAGGTGACGGCCCCATCATGGGCACAGCCAAACCAATGGGATTGGTCGTGTTAGGTAGCGACCTGGCCGCAGTCGATGCGACTTGCGCGCGCACCATGGATATTCCGGTCGACCGCTTGCTCTACCTGAAGATGGCCGGCAAGGTAATAGGAAATACTGATCAATCACAAATAGACATCAAAGGTGTGCAGATAGCTTCAGTAAAAAAAGAATTCGAGATGCCGATTACATATCAAGACAAAAAACTGATGGTGCAAGCGAACAAAGGCGCCGGTTAACGATACAGCGCGGTGCGCAGGCTTCCTGAAGATCAAATCACAATCAGAATCTGAGCGCTTTATTGCACTATGATCTTACGCGTCTGCAATTTAGGAACTGGAGATCAGCGTGGTTGAACTGAGCGTTGTCATTCCTTCGATGAACGAGTCCAAAAATCTCGAATTTGTTTTGCCGCGCCTCAACTCGGTCTTAACAGAAACTGGGCTCGAATACGAAATTCTCATTATCGACACCGTCAATCCGGATATGGCCACGCAAGAAGTTTGCAAGAAAAATGCCGCCACTTATTTAAATCGCGCCCCGAACAACAGCTACGGATCTGCTAACCGTACCGGCATCAAGGCGGCAAAAGGTCACCATGTTTTAATTATGGATGCGGATGGATCGCACGAGCCTGAATTTATTCACAAGCTCTTGCCGCATCAAGATGCATACGACATTGTTATTGCCTCGCGTTATGCCAAGGGCGGAGCCAGTCGGGCCAAGACGAAAGCCATTGTCATGTCGAGAATGTTGAATGCGACATACGGCACTATTTTCAATTTAAAATATGCCGATTTGTCAAACAGTTTCAAACTATACAAAGCGAGTGTGTTGAAGCCGCTCGTTCTGCACTGCGAAAACTTCGACATCATTGAAGAAATTCTCGTCAAAGCACGACGGAATAATGCCGCTTTGAAAATTTTGGAAGTGCCTTACATCTTTCAAGAGCGCGTCACAGGCAAGTCAAAGCGAGAAACGGCCAAATTCATCTACACTTACCTGCGCACTCTCTGCCGACTTGTGCTGGGCGGCTGATGCTCAAACCTTGAGCACCTGATTGGTCCCCAAATGCTAATCACATGCCACACGGACCGGCAGGCGTTTAGGGATACAGCCTGACAATCGACTTCCTGTCATTATTTGTCAGTGCAAGAGTGGGATGCAGGTCGTCAGTTGCTGATACGGACATAGCGTCTCGTTTATCTGTCGAATGGTTGCGAATGCCGAACACGTGACCAACTTCGTGTAAACAGATCGCTCTCAAACGCTTTGGATCAAGCTTATATAGTGCCTCTTCGATAAATCTTACCTTGACTCGATCGAACATCCCGTTGTGGTAAGAAACAATATTCTCAGCCCACTGATTTTCGACCGTGTTCTCGCAAACAAACAGCACATCAGCATCTACGTATCTATCGGTAACGATGAAACGAACGGCCCCGTTGGCAGCATTCCGCCAGTCCCGCAAAGCCGCAAGTATTGCACTGGCAACGAGTCCATTTCGAGCCTCAGATACGACGCCCGAAATATAGACGCGCAGGGGTCCATGAGAAAGCGACCAACGGGGCTCACTCAAAGGGCGGGCGCTCGCAGACTGGCCGATTGAATCTACATTGGTTGATGATGACGATTGAACTATCGATTCAAGGGCATATGGTGGAAACTTCCGCCTGCCGGCGAAATACGCATCCCAGGCAATTTCAGAGGGAAAAGACCTTCCGATAACAAGAGTCTGTTTGGCTTTGGTTTCGAGCCTGAGGCGGGCTATCGCATCCAGAAGCGTTATGTGCGACTGGAAGGGATCTTTTGTAAGGGCGAGATTATCGAAGTAACTTTCAATCTCCTTGAGGTCATGAGGTCCATAACCGGAAAAGACATCACCAATGAAAACCTCACTGTGTTCGGCTTCTTTAACGTCAGTCCTGCCGACCAGGGGAGACGGCGCAATTCGGGGCGCTTCGGTCCAGACGAGCAGTCGCGCTGACTCTGCAGAATCGACAGCTTTTGTAGGCGCCGCTGCGGTCAAGCGCTCCTCGTCAAATGCACCGCCTGAACAAAAGCAGTCTGATCCTTCGGCAACGTCTTGTGCAATAGCATAAGACGCGCACACGACGATATTGCAATAGAGCGCGACCAAAGATGCGCACTTGAATCTCATTGACATGAATTAGCTGGTAAGAAGATTTAACGGACTGATATTACGCTGGATGCAAAGAGAAAACACCAGTAAAAATACTAGAAAAGATTCTGAAGTTCGAGCCAGAAGCGCGATGGTACAATTCCTGCCTGTATGACACTCCCATCCTCGCCTGCAAACAACGCAGGGAAGGCGTTTCCAACACATGAAGGTAATCATTCTCGCCGGTGGGTTGGGCACCAGATTGATGGAAGAGACCGTAGTCAAGCCCAAACCGATGGTCGAAGTCGGCGGACGACCGATTATCTGGCACATCATGAACATTTATGGGCACTATGGATTCAAAGAATTCATCGTAGCCCTGGGTTACAAAGGTGAAGTGATCAAGACTTATTTCTTGGATCAATATTATTTGGAAAACGACTTCAGCATCAACCTGGCCGACGGCAAAAAGCAAGTGCATGCCACAGCTTCTAAAGATTGGCTTGTGCACCTGATCGATACTGGTGCAGCGACGCAAACATCAGGACGAATCGCGCGCTTGAGAAAGTGGATCAACAACGAAACGTTCATGCTCACCTATGGTGACGGCGTGGCCAACGTCAACATCAAGGAGTTGGTGGCATATCACAAAGAGCGCGGCAAGCTGGCCACAGTGACAGCAGTGCGACCACCGGCAAGATTCGGGGCGCTCAACTTTGACGGCGAAAACATGCACGTCAACGACTTTATCGAAAAACCGCAGATGGGCGAAGGCTGGATTAATGGCGGTTTCTTCGTTCTTGAGCCGGAAGTTTTGGACTATCTAGGCGGTGATTCAGAAATTTTTGAGCGAGCACCACTGCAAAAACTGGCAGAAGACAATCAGTTAGTAGCCTTCAAGCACGATGGATTCTGGCAATGTATGGATACTCTGCGCGACGTGCGCCTGCTTGAAGGATTGTGGGAAGCAGCAGCTGCCCCGTGGAAGGTTTGGCCGTGAGCAAGTTTTGGCAAGGGCGACGGGTTTTCGTGACAGGTGGAACAGGCATGATCGGTTCATGGCTGGTCAAGGAACTGCTCGGCAAAAATGCCATGCCCGTCCTTCTCATACATGACGCCGATCCTCAATCTGAGCTTTATCGCAGCAAAGATGTCGATAAGTGCTGCATCGTCAACGGCGCACTGGAAGACTACGCCACTGTTGAAAGAGCCATCAACGAACACGAGATTGATACCGTCATCCACCTGGGCGCCCAAACTATAGTTGGTACAGCTCACCGGTCGCCGCTGCACACCTTTGAAGTAAATATTCGCGGTACCTACAACATCATGGAAGCATGCCGCGTGCATGCAAAAGTCGTTAAGGAGGTCGTTATTGCCTCCAGCGACAAGGCCTACGGTACGCAGAAGAATCTCCCCTATACAGAGGAGATGTCGCTGATTGGAAGAGCGCCTTACGAGGTTTCGAAAAGCTGCGCCGATCTCATCGCTCAATCGTATTTCCATACCTACAACACACCGGTGACGATTGCCAGATGCGGCAATATCTATGGCGGTGGCGATTTGAACTGGAATCGCATTGTGCCTGGCACGATTCGGTCGCTCTTCCACAAGCAACAGCCGGAAATACGCAGCGATGGTGCCTATGTGCGTGATTACATCTTCGTCAGGGACATCGCCCGCGCCTACATGCTACTGGCCGAGCAAACAACGAAAGCAGGGGTGCGCGGCGAAGCGTTCAACTTCAGCACTGAAGCACCACTTACGGTGCTACAGCTGGTACAGGCGATTCAGAAATTGCTCAAACTGGAAGAAATCGGTGTGCGAATTCTCAACCAGGCAGAAGGTGAAATCCACAGCCAGAGCCTTGCTGCAGGCAAAGCAAAAAAAGTATTGGGCTGGACCGCTGATTACGATCTAAACAGGGGGTTGAATGAAACCATCGATTGGTACAAAGCATTCCTTGGCTTCTGAGTTCAAAGACGCTTTCAAAGACAAGCGCGTGCTGGTTACCGGAGCCCGTGGCTTTATCGGCAAGCATGTGGTCACTTCCTTGCTCGAACTGGGTGCTTCGGTGCAAGCCAGTTCGAGAGACTGGGCCGGTACATCCAAAGACGACCATAATTTGCATTTGCTGGAGTGCGACTTAAGCAACTTCCAGAGCACGAAAGAACTCGTTGCGCAGAGCAGAGCCGATATCATTTTGCATCTTGCAGCCACGGTGACCGCGCAAGAGCGCATCGAACTGGTCATCCCGACTCTAAACAATATCGTTGTCGCCACTGTCAATCTGCTTATGAGCGCGACCGAAAGCGACTGCCAGCAGTTTGTAGCAGTCGCCACACCAGAGGAACCCAGCAACGACCTATCGCCGGCTTCACCTTATGCCGCCGCCAAACAGTGCGCCTCCATCTACTTCAAGCTCTTTCAAGAGCGCTATGGACTGCCTATAACAGTCGTAAAACCTTTTATGACTTTTGGTCCGGGGCAAGAATCGAGCAAATTGATTCCCCACATCATTCTCAGCTTGATGCGCAAAGTGCCACCACGCTTATCCGACGGCTCGCGCCAGTGCGACTTCGTTTATGTGCAAGATGTCGTGCGCGGGATTTTGAAAGCAGCCCTGATTCAGTCCACAAACACGGAACCAATCGACCTGGGCACAGGTCGATTGACCTCACTGGAAAATTTAGCCAGTCAGATCAGTAAATTGACCCATACGCATGTGGAAGCGCAGTTCGGTGTAGCTGATGTGCGCCAGAGTCGAGAACCCGTCGTTGCAGACATCGCCGCGACAAAGAAGTTGATTGACTGGGAGCCTCACTGGCGTCTGGAAGAAGCCCTTGAAGAAACAATCAGAACCTACCGAGAAACCATCAGTGTCTAAAGCTCAAGCACTCAGACAGCAAATTCTGGCGCTGGTCGAACAGTTTCATGACGAAGCATACCCGAAGCAGGAGTTCGTGCCCGGTCAGTCCGCTGTACCTGTCTCAGGAAGAGTCTACGATGGATCAGATATCAGCATGCTGGTCGACTCATCTCTCGACTTCTGGTTGACCACAGGTAGATTTGCCGAAGAATTCGAAAAGACTTTTGCCGAGTTCGTCGGAACAAGACACGCTCTTCTGTGCAATTCAGGCTCGTCAGCCAATCTGCTCGCCTTGTCTGCGCTCACCTCTGACAAGCTTGGCGACCGGCAACTAAAGCCAGGTGATGAAGTGGTGACAGTAGCAGCGGGATTTCCAACTACGGTCAATCCGATTGTACAAAACAATTTGGTACCAGTGTTTGTTGACATAGAACTAGCCACTTACGATCCGACTCCAGAACGATTACATGCCGCAATCAGCCCAAAAACAAAAGCAATTATGATCGCCCACACTTTAGGGAATCCATTCAACATCGCGGCAGTCAAAGAGCTAGCAAAAGAGCATGGACTCTGGCTTATCGAAGACAACTGCGATGCACTGGGCTCAAAATACGATGGAAAAATGACCGGCACTTTCGGCGATCTGGCGACAGTAAGCTTCTATCCAGCGCATCACATCACCATGGGTGAAGGCGGATGCGTGCTGACGAATAGTGGACCAATAAAAACTCTGGTCGAATCATTCCGCGACTGGGGACGCGATTGTTGGTGCGCGCCAGGCGTCTCAGATACATGTGGCAAACGCTTCCAGTGGCAGCTTGGTGATTTGCCGTTTGGTTACGACCACAAGTACATCTACAGCCACATCGGATACAACTTGAAGTTGACTGATATGCAAGCAGCGGTCGGTGTTTCGCAGTTGAAGAAGCTGCCGTCATTCATTGCAGCAAGAAAGAAAAATTGGAAGTTTCTGAGTGATAAACTGCAACCTTATCGGGATTATTTCATACTACCTGAAGCGACAGAGAACAGCGACCCGAGCTGGTTTGGCTTCCTGATCACACTGACAGAAAAAGCACCTTTTACCCGAACAGATCTTGTGCGCTATTTAGAAAGCAAGCGTATTGGCACACGACAATTGTTCGCGGGAAACCTGACAAGACAGCCAGCTTACAAGAATGTGCCGCACCGCATTGTCGGTGACTTGACCAACACAGACATCGTAATGACGAACAGCTTCTGGGTCGGGGTCTATCCGGGCTTAGACGAACCGATGCTTCAATACATCGTAGACAGCATCGCAGAATTCGTACGTAACTAATATTCGAAGTTTTTCCAATCGGAGTCGTCAACTTTAGTAGAAAGCGTTGCCGTTTTCGCTTCATCCCAGCTGTACAAATGCGGTTCTGGCTTACAGTCTGGATCGAAGAGCCATACCGTTCTGTCGTGGAAGTAATTGAGTAGTTCTTTGTTCTTCTCGGTGCCAAAATCTCTCGCCCAGACGATTTTAGAACTATCAAGATCGGGTCCGTTCACTACATATTCTCGTCTCGGATTGTGCCCCTCAGCGTAGTGCACCACAATCAAATGTTTGCCTGGAAGCGCAGCCAGTTTCTGCATAATTCGCACCCGCGGAAACTCGTCTTGTGCGTGTTGCATTTGTGCGTTAATCGCAGGCAGGGTGTAAAGCCCGCAGCCAAAACCCACGACGCAACCTAAAAGCGCAACTCTTGCCATTGGTATGCCAATTGCGACGTCTCTAAATTTGACCAGTCGCAGATGTCTGAAACCTTGTACGAGAAGCAGATAAATCGCACCTGTAACAGGACCGGCGTAATGCCGCTGAAAGCCCACAGCAGTGACTGTGATTCCTATTAACCCAGCCAGAAGCACTAGCCACAGCGGTCGCACGCGTTTGTCCGGCAGACTGAACAACGACCAGATCGCAAAAGGCATCAGTGTGACACCGACGAAAAAATGCATCAAACCGACAAAGCGACCGTTGATCATTGCGTCTATGGTAGCGGATTTTCTGTAGACAATCGTGTCAGTGGTGTCGTAGTTATCTTTCAGCTGCTGATTGTTGTAATGCGGTGCTGGATTGAGTTTCGACCATGCCCAAAGTGGAATCGGTGAGTACTGTCGTTGCCATTCCACGTACGGCATAGTGATTGGGTCACCAGTGACTCGGTAGTTGAAGTACAACATGCTGGCCAGCGTGAAAAGCCCTATCAATGTCGGCACCACCAACCAACGGTTGAACAACAAATGCAATCTCTTTTTCCTGGCCAGTGCACTTATAGCCGTGCTAAATGCAACAAACGCAGTCAATGCCCCCTCAAAAGGACGAGAGTTAGCCATGATTGCTGCGCCGACAACGAACCAATTCTCGCTGCTGAGAGAAATTTTTCGAGCCAATCGAGATGAGGCGCCTAAAACTAGTGCACCGCCTACTGCTGCCACAGAGCCGCCGAAATAAGAGTTCACCCAATACGATGCGATCCCCGGATGCACCAGCGGCATAAGACCGGCCAAAAGCGCCCATCGCGTCGGCACTAAGCCACACGCCATCCAATAAATCGCCCCACACATCAGACCAAAATTCAGCAAAATGCCGATCCACTTATTTCCAAGCAAAATTCCAACTGCAATTACAAGTCCCTGAAGCGGCGGATACTTCGACATATAGGTCGGCACGCTCAGCTCATGCTCAGTTTCGAAGAATTGCCACAGAGGCGGAGTTGGATTAGTGAGCCTCCCCATTGCAAAGGTCTCTCCAGCCAGAATGTAGCTGAACTCATCATGCGATCGCGGTTCAGGCACGTGCAAAATCGGTAAGGCGAGAAGCCTTGCCACAATGGCAAGAACGATAAGTAGCAGCAAGCATTTGCCACGCTGCCTGGAAAAATCACCGAAACTTCGCCAGAGCCTGGCGCTGAACCTTTCGACAATGCCCGTTCGAAGAAACATTCCTTTGCTGGAATAGCTCAGGAAAGCAACGGAGCCCAGGACGAAAAACCATAAAAGAACGGAGATGACTATTAAGTACAACTTTATGCCTGTAAGTGACGCCCAGATCCAATCAAATCATACTAGCCTGTAGATTCACGATGATGCCAAGGATAAACTCGACACGTGCTTGCGACGGTGAAATACGTCTGATAAACCGAATCCTCACGGTCAATAGCTCATAATAGTTTCATGACCTCCTCTGTTTGCGTTCTTTGCAGTCAATCTGAATCTATCTTTGCATTTGCCAGAGGCGAAGCACGCATAGTCAGGTGCGCTGGCTGCGAGTTGCTGCGAAGAGAACCAGCGGCACCATTTGAACCCAACACCGTTTTAGCTGAAAACGAAAGCAGACCAGAGCTGTTAGCAAGCCAGCGCTACGTACGATGCATCGCCGAGCAAGGTTTGCAGGGGGCCAAGATCCTTTATGCCGGTCTGAGCCAGCGTGACCTTTTCGCCACACTCCTTGCCGAAGCGGGGCATTCGGTCACTTATTTCGATCACACCTCAATTTCCGAGAACAGTGCTGAGGCGGAGGAAGAATTCGACTGCCTGGTGCTTTATCAAACGCTGGAACGCACGCCCGATCCCTACGAATTACTCCGCCAGATGCGCAAACGTTTGCGGGCCGACGGACACCTTATGCTCGTTGGACTGAGCATGGATAGCCTGCCGGCGCGTCGATTCGGTCGCCGCTGGATCGGCTGGAGCGCCGGACTGAATCACTATTTCAACCGCGCCACGTTGCAATTGCTCCTCGAAAAAGCCGGATTCGAGCGAATCCTACTAGCACCAGACAAAAGACATTACACAATAGAGCATGCCAGGAGCCAGATCAGTCGACTGCCAGAGCAACAGCCACGGCGCTTACTCTGGTCAATGCTCGCGATGCTGCCGAAATCAATACAGCAGAAAGAAGTTCAGCTTGAATCATCGGCCGTAGTGGTGATGTCGCGGAAGACTGAAGTTCTCGGCAGAAACAAACTATCTGTGATCATGCCAGTCTTCAATGAGAAGCGCACCTTCATGGACTCTTTCACGAAAGTGAACCAGCGCGTCCAGGAAGGTATCGCAGGCGTAGATCAAGTCGAGATAATCATAGTCGAAAGCAACTCCACCGACGGTTCTCGCGAACTCGTTCACTCTGTCGTCAACGACAACGTGCGCCTGGTGCTTGAAGAAAAACCCCAAGGCAAAGGGCACGCTGTGCGAACCGGGTTGAAGCATGCCACCGGCGAAATATGCATTATTCAAGACGCAGACCTTGAATACGACGTCTATGACTACGATGCATTGATCAAGCCTTTAGTTGAATATCGGCAAACTTTTGTCCTCGGCACTCGCCATTCAGGCAATTGGAAAATTCGAAAGTTTGCCGGCGAAGCAGTCATGGCATTCGTCTGCAACTTTGGCCACATCTTGTTTACAACAATCATCAATGTATTCTGCGGCCAAAATCTGACTGACCCATTCACAATGTACAAGGTCTTCAGACGCGAATGTATTTACAAACTAAAATTCGAATGCAACCGATTTGATTTCGACCACGAACTCTTAATCAAGTTGGTCAAGAAGGGCTACCGCCCTATCGAAATCCCGGTCAACTATAACGCCAGAGGGTTTGCCGAAGGCAAGAAAATTGCAGTCATTCGCGATCCGATCACATGGATCATTGCTGACTTCAAGTATTTTTTTGCAAGTCCATTCGACGACGACTATCTAATCAAAAATTCCGCACTGTTTAGTATTGAGGCGAAGAACAGCGCAGCCGATTTTCCGAATAGCTCGGGTTGAGGTAAGAGTCCCGACGTTGATTGAAAAGGCAGAAGAGCAGAACGATTAGCCACGAATCGAGACTTGTATGATAATTGAGTGCGGTTTCCGGGCAAGATTTAAGTAATGAACGTTCCGAAAGAAAACCTCCAGCCAGCCAGCACGGAGCACGCCGACCAAGCAGCGGTGCTCACCTATCCGTGGATGTTCGGACGCACATTCGACATCATGTTCTTTTTCGTGCCAATCCTGATAGGGGTGGCATGTTTCACCATGTCTCAGCTGTCCTGGGTGAGTTCATCAGCGATCTGGTTGTTTCTTGCGCTGGACGCATTCGGCGCCGGTCCCTTTCACTTCGGACCGACCTGGTTTGCCTACTTTGACAAGAAAAATCGAGAGCACTGGGCAAGCGATCGAAAAAAACAAATCATTTTCTTCGTAGCGCCGGTGCTCCTCGCAGTCGGCACTACATTGACTTTTATGTATGTGTTCGGAGTGGTCGAAATTCTCATTACTATCTGGGCGATTCAACATGTTGTTCAGCAAAATGTCGGCATATTGCTGCTTTACCACAACCAGGGCAGAGGCGAGGCAATTGTAGATCGCCAACTGGAGATGAAAAGCCAGCAGTATCCAGCGACACTTTTCTCACTGCTCTTTTTCCATCGCATCTTCCTTTTGAATGCACCTGGAATTGGATGGAACATATTCTTCGCAATAGTAGCCGTTTGGGCATTCACACCAGTTGTTCGATACATCCTGGAGTTGCACAGACAAGTGCGCGAAGGCGCAACAATCAACGTGCCTGCGCTAGCCTTTTGGGTTCTGGCAATCACGATGATGATACCTTTCGCATTTCTTGGCAAAACCTTTTCAGAAGCATGGGTGATTCCTGTTACGGTGCACTGGTTTCAGTACATCGGCTTAAACTACGCCATCGTCAAGAAAAAATACAGCCCCGACTCACAGTTCAAAAACGATCTCCCTAAGATATCGCCGATGGTGCTTTTCTTTACCACCTGCATCGGTTTGCTTGTCGCGGCCGTGCTGATCATGCCGGTCGGAACGGCGGTGTTCAAGAGTAATCCGCTCATGGTCAAAATGCTCACAGGAATCTGGTTGGGCGTCACAGCCTGTCACTATTTCCTCGATGCATTCCTCTGGCGCTTCCGCGAAGCACACGCAAGACAAAGCATCTTGCCACATCTAATGAGCTACCGCAAAGCCCCTGCAAAATCATAACTCCAGGCTGAGACGATCGCGGACACCTTCTGCTTGCCAGAGTTCAATGTGGAAGTTCGAACGTAAAGACTGTCACGTCCTCAGTCAGTCCGTTGTAGTGCACTTCGCGAATCTTCTTGTATTTGCGATTGACGATGTTCATGAGCGCTTTGACGCGTGCGCTGCGCTGCACAGTTGGTGTAGTGAGCAACTCGATCTGTTTGTCTGAATCCTTGGCAATGACCAAATACTTGAACCCTTTTTGCGGCAGCAAGTCTATTCTTTTCTCGGCTTCCTGCGGTATTTCCGGTCCCCACAAGCGCACTAAGTCGGAAATAGGAATCGGAGGGAATGGATCATCCCATCTCGGATAACCTGCCACTTGAATGTGATGGGCAGCCCGCTGCTCTGCAGGCAAGTAGTATCCGAGAGTAGGAGCAATCACATCTGGTGCCACGAGGATCAAAGAATTATCGTACTTGCCTGCGATTGCATCTTGAGCAACTGTTCGCAAACCTGACTGTGGGCGAGATACAAACCATGCATCATACAATCCGTTCAGCCCGAGCATAAAAACCAGAGTAATCGAGAACCAAATAGTGCCTTTCTTGCTGCCAGCAAATGCAGCAGCGGGGCTGACATCCTTTTCAGAATCTAAGTTCGCATCCGCTGCAGGAATAGCACCATTGCCAGGATCAGCCAAGACAACAGTTGCCTCATTAAGCCTGGCTCTTTCAGCCCGGGCAAAACCGAACCAGTGATAGAACAGAATTGCAATCAAACACCATCCAGCTGGGCTGTAAGGATAGATGTAGCGAAAGTAACCGTAGTACCAGGGGGTGATATACCCAATCAGGCTTGATGGAATAGCAATGGAGCAAATGACGACGATGTATGCAGGTGGAACGGAGCAGAGTGCGAGTTTCCAGCCTGGAAATCTTTTTCGATTGCGAATCAGGTAAACGGCAAAGATGAGAAGGCCGATGGCAAAAAGAGGGATGCTGACTATCATAGGTATAGGAAACATCATCATCAGGTTGTAAGCAAAAATCAGCGGCCAGTAAGAGCGCGGCGCTTGATTAGCCAAATCAGACATGGTTCCAGATTGCATCTTCATAGAAGGCAGCCACGGTACGAAAAGTAGAAAACCAAGTGTTAAAGCCGCTCCGCAGCGTAAAAACGTTGGCAGAGACAAGGCTACTTTTTCGGGATCGCGCCGCATCGAAAGAAAAATCCAGATAGCCGCAGCGCCGAGAGCTGGCAGTATGAAACAACTGATGTATTCGGTGTAGCACAGCCCTGCAGTAGTCAGGGCAACAGCGATAAATGGCACCACTTTGTTACCAGGTTTTGTGTCAGCCAGTTTGCAAAACGCGATCAGAGAAAGTGCTGTCAGCAACGCGGCCATGCCGTATCCGCGAGATTGACAATCATAGTAATTGGCGAATGGCGACACTGTTGCAAAGTAGGCCGCAATCAATCCAACGAATCGCGAATGAACAGTTTTGCCAAGCCAATAGGTAACGGGAATCAAAAGCAATCCGAAAATTAGAGGCGCAGTGCGCACTGACAGATCGCTTACACCCAGCAACTTCACGCAAGCAAAAAGTGGTACGAAATAGAGGGGCGGGTGCAAGTCATCCATGCGCCCCCACATCTTCGCAACTACTGTCTGCACGTCAGGATACATGACGTCGTTGAGCGAACAGAGCTCGTCAAGCCACAAGCCCATGTTGAGTGTGGGCCACAACATCACCATGCATAGAACCATCATGGCGGCCAACAACAAAGTCACATTTATTCGCCGTTGAACTATGATTTCACGCTCACCTGTTGCAGTAATGCCGTCTGCCTGGCGGGATCGGCGGATGGGTGAGCTCATTATATCAACGGGCACGCCCAACCTTCAGCACAGGTCTCGGTCCTCACACAGTTGACACTTATGAGATATAATTGCGCTTCCTTGACTAGAGCGGATTCTCCATGGCAAAAAATATTCTAATTACCGGAGGAGCAGGATTCATCGGCTGCAACGCCGCACAGCGCTATGCGTCGCGCGGAGACAGAGTCACCCTCGTCGACCAGCTTTCGCGCACTGGTAGCGAGCGCAACTTAGCCTGGCTCAAGAGCCTGAATTTTCCCAACCTCTCTTTTGTGAAAGCCGACATTCGCGACGCCAAAAGCGTTGCAGATATTTTTGCAAAAGAATCGTTCGACACCGTGCTCCACTGCGCCGCTCAAGTTGCTGTCACGCTCTCAATCGCAGACCCTGTCTACGATTTCGAAGTGAATACAACAGGCACCTTGAACATGCTCGAAGGCTTACGCAAAGGGAAAAATCCGAAAGCCTTCTTCGTTTACACTTCAACCAACAAAGTTTATGGTGGCTTGGAAGAGCTAACAATCGAAGAAGGCGATACGAGATATCATCTCGCAGACTTGCCTAATGGCATCCCTGAGACGCAAGGATTGGACTTTCATTCACCTTACGGATGCTCGAAAGGCGCAGCAGATCAATACACTCGAGACTACGCGCGAATTTATGATTTGAATACAGTTGTATTCAGACAATCTTGCATATACGGTCCACAACAAGTAGGCATCGAAGACCAGGGCTGGATTGCCTGGTTCATTCGCAAAGCATTGCAAGGACAGTCTGTAAATGTTTACGGCACAGGAAAGCAAGTGAGAGACTTGCTCTTCATCGAAGATCTGCTTGAAGCATACGATTTAGCTGAAGCAAATGTAGTTGCAACGCGTGGGCAGATCTACAACATGGGCGGTGGACCAAGCTCAGCGCAGTCTGTAATTGAAGTTTTGGAAATAATCAAAAGAGAATTTCCAAAATTAGAATGGAAACTCGAGGCATGGCGAGCAGGCGACCAGAAGGTCTACATCAGCGATGTCTCCAAGGCTGAGCGCGACTTCGGCTGGCGGCCCAAGACTTCGTCTGCAGATGGGATTTCCAAATTGATTGCATGGGCGCGAGAGAATCAACACACATTGCCTCCGCTTTAGGTTATCCATGGCAGAAGAAACAAAAGCACCAGTTCATGTGTATTTCGTTCTACCGATCTACAACGAAGAAGTAGCGCTGCCGACTCTCTTGAAATTGTTAGCCGATCAGCCGCTACCACCCTCCGTTGGTCGCACAATCGTGGCGGTTGATGATGGAAGTGTCGACAGAAGCGGTGAAATTCTTGCTTCGCTCAGTCAGCAATATCCAATCAAGGTAATTACCCACAAGCCGAATCGGGGCATTCCAGGCACATTCAAAAGTGCGTTCGAATTCGTTGCACAAACAGTAAATGACGACGACGTCGTAATCGTCATGGAGTCTGATTGTACCTCCGACCCAAAATTGATTCCGAAACTGGTCGAACGAATCGGCGCCGGCAGTGACATTGTCATCGCATCTCGCCATGCCCATGGAGGCGCCTATGTTCGCTTCCCCTGGTTCAGAACCGTCGGCTCGACCGTCGTTAACATGGCGCTGCGAGTAGCTCTGCACATTCCAAAGGTGCATGACTACACAATTTTCTATCGCGCCTATCGAGGTTCCATCATTAAACGTGGTTTCGCCGGTGGTGTTACATGGAAAGCCAAGAAATCATTCGCCGTCAACGGCGAGGTTCTGCTTATGCTCTCAGTTTTCCATCCTAAAATCGAAGAAGTGCCGCTGCACTATGACTACGGGCTCAAAACCAGCCCTTCCTCAATGCCTCTGATTGCAACGCTTGTCGAATACGTCAGACTCGCCTTTCTCTACATGGGCAAGAAAAATTCTTAGCACTCGCTGCCACGTCAGACGTTTTCGACGCCATCAACTATGCTAGTCTGATGCAGTTTCTGAGGCGAAAGGGATGAAGAAGAAAGTATTTGTAACGGGAGCAGCCGGCTTCATCGGTAGCAATCTCGTAGACAGATTGCTGGCAGACGGTCACGATGTGGTCGGAATAGACAACTTTGCAACCGGCTCTGAGTTTTTCATCACGAACGCACGCAAACACGACAACTTCAAACTGATTCGAGTTGACGCGACAGATCTAGAGTCCCTGAAAAAATCGATGGACGGTGGTGGTGATGCAGTTTTTCACCTGTGCGCGTTTGCTGATGTACGCGTCGATCCAAACAATCCCAGTCGTGAGTTGCAGCAGAACACAATTGTCACTTTCAATGTGCTCGAAGCGATGCGGGCAAACGGTATTTCCAAAATCGCATTTGCCTCGACGGGTTCTATTTATGGCGAATCGAAAGTAATTCCAACGCCCGAAGACGCACCATTTCCAATTCAAACTTCGCTCTATGGTGCGTCGAAATTAGCTGGTGAGGGCATGATCGGCGGTTATTGCGAAAATTATGATTTTCAAGGCTGGATCTTCCGCTTCGTTTCGATTCTTGGCGAACGTTACACCCACGGGCATGTATTCGACTTCTATAAACGTCTTAGACAAGATCCAGGGCATCTCAAAGTGCTGGGGAATGGACATCAGAAGAAGTCGTATCTCTACGTTCAAGACTGCATCAATGCTATATTTTGCGCGATGGAAAAGTCGAACGACAGCGTCAATATTTTCAATCTCGGCACGGATGAATACTGCGAAGTGAGAGATTCAATCGGCTGGATCACCGGTCACCTCGGGCTATCACCACAGCTGGAGTTTGGCACCGAAGATCGTGGATGGCGCGGCGACAATCCATTCATATTCTTAGACACCACAAAGATCCGCTCGCTGGGCTGGCGGGCTGAGCTGACGATCGAACAAAGTGTGATAAAAACAATCGAATATCTTCAGCAGAACGATGCACTGCTTACTCGCACTTAGGTACGAACAATCGGTTAGATCGCAGCTACTTTTATCGATCGGGCAGGACTTCAGGCGATCAATAGTTTTTGGATTGAAGGATCGCGTAACTTCCAGATCAAGGCATCTGTGATGTAATGGTGCAGATTGAATGCGATGTAGACGGCGCCGATGGCCACCGCTTTTTCCACACCGTTGCTAACTAACCAACATGGAATCAAGTAAAAAACGGTGAATCCTGTGCCGAATACAAGCAAGTAATACTTGATAAAGGTGGGCGACCAGAGCAGCTTACCGATTTCCGAAAACGCCATGTTTTCCGGCAATCCCTTCTCCTTCAAGTAGAACGCAGAAGTGATTACAAGATACTGGCTTGAGTGGAACCACCAGGTCGAAAACAGATACCAGATAATAAGGAACTTGTCTCCTGCACAAAGACCTAGCGCGATAAGCGACATCAAAGTGCACAGACCGGGAAGCGGAAACATCTGTTTGTCGCGCACGTACTTGCGTGCGACAACGCCTGCGAAAAGGAGAACAAGTGCGCCCAGGACACACCCTGCGACAGTGGTCGTCCAGGACGGTAAGACATTCCAGAAAGGCACGTCGATGCTGTTACTCAAACGAAACTGAGCAAATTCTTTCACGGAGAACATGCGTACAATCATGAAGACGATTGCCGACTGAACCATCAAGAACATGACCTGCTTCTCGTTCTTGGTTAAATAGTATTTGCGCTTATAGCAATAGACCAACGCAATTCCATACGATTGCGCCAACTGGTGTTGGATGCCCCATGCCAGAATGATTTTAAGCAACAGCATTGTAGAGCTGCTCACAAAAAATGCGCACAAACCGACGGCTAGAGCGAAGACACCAATCAGAGTAACCGGCACGCCCAGCTTATCGCGGGTAGTTTTGCTGCCGTAGACGCGGAAAAGTGTGGCAGGTTGGTGCGCGTCGCCCAAAAGCTGCAAACCGATGATGCTTACTGTGGCGAGAGAGAAAGCGGTGGGCGAACCATACAAGTTCACATCGAAGTTTGTCAGATACAAAGCGGCGACAATAATCCAGAAAAATCCGCCGCAGACGAAAAGCATGTCGATAGTCGGACCCATGATCCATTCGTAAGGCTCTTGAGACGCCACAGGAGGCGTCGTTGGTGCTATCGGGGGTGTACTTGGACTTTGACACGAACTCCCACCGCCAGGTTGCTGTGCGACGACTGTCGAGGGCGCTGGAGTCTTCGCGCCATCATTTACTCCGGCAGTAGAAAAGCTAAGTTCATCCACAAAAATTACCCCGGACTGGATTCAAAAGTCATTTTAGTAAGTACGATCCGCTATTATTGTGCCCCGCAGAGCGGCTAGATTAACGGCGAAGAGACAACCTCTCGTGCCACATTTGCTTCCTTCATTGTAGCGGCACATCGGTTGGATTGTGAGCCGAAGCACGTTAAACTGGCGTTTCGGTTACCAACTTCGGCGATGCGCTAAAAAACCGGCGTCATCAAGCTAACAGCTCTTGTTTTCCCAAACCAACCAACCTTCCCGCATGAAGTCAAAGAAATCGCTACCGCCTGGCTTTTCAGCCGTCATTACTGGAGCATCGACAGGGATCGGACGCTCTTTAGCCATCCTCCTTGCAACAGAGTATCAAGCGAAGCTCGTTATCAATGCCAGAACCAAAGATGCGCTCAATGACACGAAAAGAATTGTTGAGGAACGCGGCGGTAAAGCAATCGCGATAGTGGGCGACATAGCCTCGCCAGGAATGCCGGCGAAACTTGTCGAGACTTGTGTTCAAGAATATGGCGACATCGATCTCCTGGTCAACAACGCTGGAATTTCGATTCCTGGGCTTTTGCAAAACGTCACACTGGACGACTGGCACAGGGTTATGGACGTCAATTTCTTCGCGCCGCTCTATGCCGTGTACGCTGCCTTACCTTACTTCCTCAAGAAGAACCAGGGCACGATTGTGAATGTTGCATCCGTAGCAGGAAAAGTCGGCTTGCCCGGACGAGTCTGTTACTCGACAAGCAAATTCGCTTGCCTGGGAATGAGTGAAGGTATGGCAGCAGAATTGATCCACAGGGGAGTGGATGTCGTCACGGTCTGCCCCGGCTGGGTACGCAGTCACTTCTTTAAGAAGAACAATCTGTCGTCAGCCATGGACCCAACAACAATCGGAGAGCGCAAAGATTTTCGCGGCTGGATGATGCGCAATTTGCTCAGCTACAGCCCGCAACAGGCAGCCGAAGCTATTCGAGACGCGATGATGGCAGGGAACAGTCAAGAAATCGTGCTCACGATACCAGCGATTGTTACGGACCGATTGATGGGAATCTGCCCGCCTGTAGCATTTGCAGTGGCAAGGAAAGTGCCGAAACAATATCTCGACAACACCGAGCTACAACCTGGTCAACCAAGGTAGCATCAGGCTTTTTCTAAACCAATTCAGGGTCAAGACGAACTTGAGCGCCTTCTGTTGAAGAGTTCACTCAGTTCCTGTTGCTCAATGGTTGGACCAAGCCGATGTTTTTCCCTCTTCAAGTCCTCGAGGTCTTTTCTAGTATCGATTGCTTTCCAGAAGCCCTTGAATTTGTGGGCGTTGAGCTGCAATTCTTTGGCGAGCTGCGGGAAAAGCAGCTCTTCGTGATCACCCTGGTCGGGAAATTCTGCGAAGGTGGCAGGCTCGACGGCGTAGATTCCGGCGTTGACCCAATAAGGAAGAATGGGTTTTTCTCGAAAGGCAACGGCTAACCCGTCGTCTGACAAGTCGATGGTGCCATAAGAGCAATGCAGTGGAGTAGCTGTAATCGTGATCGGCTTGCCGCCCTGAGCGTGCTCCTGGTAGAGATCATCCAAATTGAGGTCGGTGACGGTGTCACCGTTCAAAACGATGACAGGGCTTTTTGTTGCCCATAACTTCTTGCTTGCCAACTTAATTCCACCACCGCGTCCAAGTGGTTGCTGTTCGACAGAGTAATCTATCGAGACGCCAAATTTCGAGCCATCTCCAAAGTAGTCGCTGATACTGGAGTGCCGATAACCGCACGAGATGACAATGCGTTCAATACCAGCGTTTTTCAGCCAGCGGATGGAGTAGCACAGTAGTGGCACATCACCAACGAGAACCATCGGTTTAGGTCGATCGTCGGTTAACGGACGAAGGCGCTCGCCACGGCCGCCAGCCAAAATAATCGCTTGGAGCGTTTGACCTCTCATAGTAACTCCCCGTTTTTCAGATAAGCCTTGCAAATAATGAAGGCAAAAGGGTCAAGAAAAAGCTCGAACTTAAAAGCAGAATAGTAAAAGTGACGCCAATAAAAGACCAAAAATCTTTGAAACCCTTTTCATTTCTACCCAATTCGAGAGGCTCTCTAACAATCAAATGCAGTGCAAAAATGTCAATCATGTAAAATAAGACAGCTTGTATACGGACGAGACAGCGGAAGAGGGCTCAAAAAGGTATGGCACTGAGCGCGAGCGATTTGCTCACAACCGAATCATTTGAGGGCCTCTCTGTCTTACTACCTGTGATCGACGAGAGTGCCTCTTTAAAGAAAACCGTCGAAATCTTGATGCGTGACTGCTCAGCAGATATTCACGAATTTCTGATTTTGATTTGCAAAAAAACCCACGCGGATGCTCTGGCAGCCGTCGAGGAGCTCAAGAATCAATATCCTGGATTGATCGTCGTTCACGATCAGGTTCTACCTTTTGTTGGCGGCGCTTATCGCGAGTCGTTCGACCTCGCTACCGCCAGCCACGTGCTATTGATTGCAAGCGATCTTGAAACCGATCCCCGGGACGCGGCAAAGATGATTGCCGAGGCAAAGAAAGATCCAAACAAAATCATTTGCACATCGCGCTGGCTGATCAAAGGAAGCTTCAAAGGTTACAATCCATTGAAGCTCGTCTCGAACTGGGCATTTCAGAAGTTCTTCTGCGCGCTTTATGGAACGCATCTCACTGACATGACATTCGGCTACCGCCTCTTTCCTACAAAAGTGGTGCAGTCAATAAAATGGGATGAATTGAGGCATCCGTTCTTTTTTGAAACCATCATCAAGCCGATTCAGCTCGGCGTGCCTGTTATGGAGATTCCTACCAACTGGGTGCCACGCAGCGAAGGTGAATCACACAACAGCTTCTTCCGTAATTTCGAATACTTTCGTCCCGGTCTGAAAGTTCGCTTTGAGTCGCAATCAGCGCTTTTGCGCAATGGGAAGTCTTAGAGCTAAGGTGAGGAGAGCGTGAAGAAAGTAATCGTGACAACAACTATCAATCCACCCACCGAGGCGGTTGAAAAGTTTGATGCAATGCCAGATTGGCAACTTATAGTGATCGGAGACAAAAAAACCCCGTCCGATTTTAAGCTCAAACGCGGCACGTATGTAAGTCCACAAGATCAAGAGAAGTACGACAAGACACTGTCGGACGCCATCGGTTGGAACTGCATTCAGCGCCGTAACATCGGTTTTTTGCTTGCTTACGACATGGGAGCTGATGTCATCGCCACCATAGATGATGACAACATTCCTTTCGATACGTGGGGAAAAAACCTGCTTATCGGCGAGGAAGTAGAGGTCGATTACTACGAAACAGACTTGCCCGCCTTCGATGCAGTCGGCGCGACAAATTATCCGGCTTTGTGGCACAGAGGCTTTCCGTTGCAGCTTCTACCCAAGCGTGATTACACACGCAAGACGCGCAAGAAAATTGTCGCTGATGTGCAGGCCGATTTCTGGAACGGTGACCCAGATATCGACGCCATTTGCCGCATAGAGCATGCACCCGATTGCAAATTCGATAACGACAAATTTCCTATAGCGGCAAATAAACCAGCACCATTTAACTCTCAGAACACTTTTTTGAAGCGTTCGGTGATCAAAGATTATTTTGTCATTCCACATGTTGGCCGCATGGATGACATCTGGGCGAGCTATTACGTGCAAGCAAAAGGACATTCGGTGGTATTTGCGCAGGCATCAGTTGAGCAAAAGCGCAACGAACACGATCTGATTCGCGACATGACCCTTGAGTATTTAGGCTATGAAAACAATCTCAAGCTGGTTCAGGATCTGTCATGTGATGCCGAGTCGATCCGATACTATCTGCCTGGAGTCGCATCACGGGCTAGAGACGCTTATCAGAGGCACTTCCGCTAGGCGAGCGCCAAGTCACTCCGGGAAAAATTAATCTCGCCGCGGGGCATTTACATTGGCAACTACAGGATTTCCAGATGCGCAATGGGTACGAACAAAATGGGTGCGTTCGCGCCAAGATGCCCCATTTCCGCACCGTCCTGCTTACTAAGTTTGCCAAGCAGGTTTTACCATGAAAATTTCGGCTATGTTTGTGTGAGCGTTTATGATGAACGGGAGAACAGCTATGAAAACGGCGTTAGTGTTGGGAGCCGGCGGCTTTATTGGAAACCACCTCGTCAATCGACTGGTCGGTGAAGGATATAGAGTGCGCGGCGTGGACCTGAAGAACCCTGACTTTGGCGCCTCAGGAGCTCACGAATTCGTTATCGGTGATCTGCGCGAGCAATCTGTGTGCAGGTCTGTGCTCGATATCGCCTTCGACGAGGTTTACCAGCTTGCAGCCGATATGGGCGGGGCCGGATATCTGTTCACGGGCGAAAATGACGCCAATGTCATGCACAACTCCGCCACGATCAATCTCAACATAGTGCACCAGGCGCACCTGATGAGAGTTGGCAAGATTTTTTACTCGTCTTCTGCATGCATGTACCCGGCTTACAACCAGGAAGACCCACAGAATCCAGATTGTGCCGAATCCTCAGCCTATCCGGCTCAACCCGACAGCGAATACGGCTGGGAAAAGCTTTTCAGCGAGCGACTCTTTCTGGCTTATGCGCGCAACTTCGATCTTTCTGTGCGCGTGGCACGCTTTCACAATGTGTTCGGGCCTCAAGGCACCTGGTGCGGTGGCAAAGAGAAAGCGCCGGCGGCTGTCTGCAGAAAGGTGGCCGAAGCGAAAGATGGCGGCTCAATCGAGATTTGGGGTGACGGCAATCAAACACGCTCGTTTCTGTACATCGACGAATGCCTCGAGGGTGTGCGCAGGCTGATGAAATCTGACTTCCTCGGACCAGTCAACATTGGTTCGCAAGAGATGGTCTCAATCAACGAGTTGGCTCAGCTCGTCATGAAGATTGCCGGTAAAACGCTGCAAATTGTGCACATTGATGGGCCAATGGGAGTGCGCGGGCGCAATTCCGACAACAAGTTGATTCGCGAGAAACTCGGTTGGGCTCCTTCAGAACCACTGGTTAAAGGGTTAGAGAAAACCTACTCCTGGATTGAAAGCCAGGTGTCGTGCGCTGCTGTTCCAGCCGAGCTAGTTCACTAACACCGACAAGCACAATCTGTCGAACAACCCAATCCGGCTTTTGCGGCTCCTTTATATCGGCACGAGCAAAGATGCTTAGCGCCTCTTGCGAAGCCACACATTTTGCATCAGCGGTAGAAGAGAATCCAGTACCTACCGTAATCCCTTTTCTCAGTAGGAAGAAGATTGGGCAGATAGTGCTTCTGGAAGTGCTCGTTAAACCACAGGTTAGGAATGAATGAAAACGGCGTCTTCTCCTCAATCAACTTAGTCAGACTCTCGGGTGTAGTGTTGTCATAATCTTCCGCAATAATCACTGTCGGCTTTATTACACCGAGGGAGTAATCGTAATCCCACTTGCAATGGCCAGGCGCTCCTACCTTGGCTTTTGTATGAGCTATGGTGCGATCGCATTTACCAAGCAGATCGTGAAATCTCATGTCAGGCATCAAGTAAGGGACGGTGCCCGCTCTAAATACTCCTATCAATGCTCCAGCCGGAAGCTGTGCTTGCTTCAGCGCATTCCACGCATCAATTGCTCGCTTGTTGTCGTTTCTGACACTAAAAAGTAAAGAGAGACCATCGAAAGCGCAGACAGCCTGTTGTATGCAGATCAAAAGCACGACCAGTGTCGAGCACGAGCGAAACATAAACGGCCTTGGCTGAGCCCATGTCCAAATTTCTGCGATAAGCAAGACTGTGCAGATTTCCATAATCGGGATAATCATGATGAAAAATCGACCTAGCTTGAAGCAGTCTCCACCAACCCAGTAGACGAAACCAACCCATATCGCAAGTAGTGACATAATCAGCAGACAAGGTTTGCGAATAACAGCATTGCGCATTCCCAAGGTCAGATACGTAAAAGAACATAAGAGCGGCACTATGTACAAACGATCAACGAAAAATTCTTTGAAGTAGTTGAGTCGAAACGAATTGCCCAGACTACTTCGTGCATCAGCGCTGGCTTTTAGGAAGTATGTATTAGGCAGCCAATCACCGTAGTAAATTTTCTGGAAGGCAAATATCAACAAAAAGCACAAGGCACTAGCAGATAGCCAGAAGAACAACTTTTTGAACTCGGCGCGACGCTCAGAATATTCCGGATCCTCGGTATTACGGTCTCTTTTAAAGGGCCAATCTGTACTGAAGAACACTTCGCCTGTTTTATAAGCGGAAACAACCACAAACGGAATAATCGCATCAAGTCTTACAAAGGCCGCAAGAGCACACAAAAACGGAGCAAAAGGCGGTAGCGACCCGCACTTTGTTTGTGACAACGAGACCGGCACGCAGCCGAGAACGGCAGCCGTAACGAGCAGCGCCTGGAGCGGCGTTTCCCAACCGCACACAGCATAGGTGAAAATCGAAGCATTGAAAGCCACGAGCGCAGCCACCCAAAGTGCAACGCGAGGTCGGTCGCACTTTCTAAAATGTAAGTACAACAAGACCATCAAAGCCAGTACAACAACCAGATTTAAAAGTTGAACGATCAAACTATTAATCGTCTGCGGCAGACCAAAACAGTGGACCAAAGCCATAAGCAAGGTAAAACCGAGATTCGTATAACCTTGTACCTGCTCTCCTGAATTAAAGACCAAACCAGTGCCGTGAGCGAAATTGTAAGCGTATCGCATGGCGATCATGGGGTCGTCCTGCAACAAGTAATATGTTGTGCCGTTCACATCAATAGCGATAAAAACCAGACACCAGCAATAGAGGCCGATGAGCAGACAAATCAAAAAGACAAAGAGAAATTTTTCTGCGGTAGCGGTGGTGTTCGTCATATGTTGCCACTTTATCTGAGGAAGATCATTCAATCCTGCGCTGTCATGCATTTGCGGTATTGCGTCCAATCGGGATCATTGACTGTCGCAAACTCGATGCGATAATCTGGTGTCAAATTTTTCAGCTCAGCGTAAGCCTTGGGTAGCTCAGCGGACGCGGAATGATAGAAGTAATATTCTCGAACACCGAATGTCGCCATCCGCATGACATAGACACTCCAACCGTGCGCGTATTTTTCACACAAGTTGATCAATCGTTCTTCAATAGTATCCAAAGTGTCGGCTTCGTCAGGGTGCCATAACGTATTGACGGGCTCTTGTCGGCAATACAGACTGAATCCGCTAAGCAAAACGAGGTCCTTGACAGGCGCGTGCGGGACGAAATAATCATCGAGTAAAATTTGCGCGGTCCTGCCTTCTATTTGACGTTGATGCACTGTCCAAGTCATTGATGCCTGAGCCCGAGTAAGGAATTGCATGATCGTAGCATAATCCAAGCAGGCAATCAGTTCGAGTCACCAGAAAATTCAACGGTCATGTTTTTGATGCTCATGGGAGAGCCTCGGATGCGTGGCTGCTTCGCACTATTTGTGCCGCCGCTCATGCTGAGCGAATACAGCTCGCCAGTGCATTGCCCAACATACGAAAAGATCAGCAAAATCGAAATAGCAGCGCCACCACATATAGTGCAAAAGCATCTTACGGAGGAGCAGAGTAAAATGAAGCTCCGAGAATTCAATAACTTTCCGACAAATGCTGCTAGAGTTTTCAAAGTTGATTTCAGGTCAAGTCAATGGATCCAAATAGCAAATCGCCAATAGCAATTCGAAAACCTAAACACTATTTCCTGGCCAATCTGCCGAAAATGTCAGGTCAAGAATATGTGAAGTGGGGAACTTCCTTAATGCTCACTAAATACGGCATTGATTCATTCGTGAGTAACTATTTCTTTCACCGACAATGGGCATTTTCCAACTACTTCACGCCGGGTGTACTTAGCGGCGTAACCGGTCTCGATTCAGCAGATGCATGGTTCTACGGATGTATGCTCCTGTGGGCCCTTCCATTCACTTACCTCGGAGCCCGCTTTACACTGAGGCGACTTAATACGATTGGGCTGCCACCATGGATGGTGATATTGTTTTTCATTCCATTCGTTAATATGATCTTTTTCGTGATTCTATCGGTTGTTAATAGCGCTCCTTCCACAGAACCGCCGCCCTTGCTAGAGGTATCTGGCAACAATGAAAAACAGGATGACGAAACAAAACATCAGCCCGCAGTAGCTGCCACTGCGCAAGTGGCAGTTTACAAACCTGTTTACCCAGGTGAAGCTACGGCACTAAAGATCATTAGCAAAATGCCTGTAAATAGTCCAAGGGCCTTCCTGATTGCAACTTTACTGCCCGTGCCCATTTCAGTCTTCGCTGCAATGTTTAGCGTCACCACGCTTGGCGTTTACGGTTGGAGTGTATTCACCGTAATACCTTTTGTGGCAGCAATTTCCACGCCGGTAATTTACGGCTGGAACAAACGACGAACTCTCATCGAGTGCCTGCTCAGCTCAATCACTTGCCTGATACTAATGGCTTCCGTATTACTTCTAATTCCTTTCGAGGGGGTTATCTGCCTGGCCATGGCTACTCCTCTGGCTGTGGGAGTGGGATTGGTGGGGGGACTGACTGGATACACCATTCAAGCATGTTTACCGCGCAACGAAGGCGTTCCGCGCATGCTCGGTTGCTTCGCGCTTTTTGTGCCGATTCTAATGCTGGGCGAATACAGCTCACCGGTGGATTTTCCAACATACGAAAACATCAGTAGAATCAAGATCGCCGCGCCACCACAGCTAGTGTGGAGATACCTTATCAATTTCCCCCGACTGAAAGAACCAACAGAGCCGATCTTTAAAACCGGCATAGCCTATCCGATTGAAGCGAAAATCAGCGGCAAAGGGCCGGGCGCTATTCGCGAATGTATTTTTACGACCGGAAAATTCGTCGAACCGATTGAAATTTGGGATGAGCCAAAGCTGCTGCGTTTCGGCGTTCTGGAACAAGCTCCGCCTATGCACGAGCTGTCTTTATACCCGCAACTACATCCACCCCATCTCGATCATTACCTCGTCGCCAAAGCAGGTCAATTCCGATTAGCTCCAACTCCAGATGGTTACACAGAATTGTTTGGCACAACATGGTACGAAAATCGCATGGGACCTGGAGCTTACTGGCAATTATGGTCTGACTGGATTATTCACAGTATTCACATGCGTGTCCTGAATCATGTTAAAGACCTGGCAGAGACCGAGTATCAAGCTACTCAAAGCGCAAAGAGCAAAACCTAACTAATGTCGGGAAATACAGCTTCCGGCAGATAAAGTTAACTCAGCAAAATTCAAGCCGGCAAGCGAATCCAAAATTTGCTACCTTTGCCAACTTCGCTTTCAACACCTATTTTGCCGCCATGCTGCTCGACAATTGCCTTGCAGATAGATAATCCCAATCCGCTGCCTCTACGATTAGCAGAATCAGAGGAGTGGACTTGCTTGAACCGCTCAAATATTGATGCCAACTGCTCTACCGGAATACCTCGTCCGGTATCTACAACTGCAAACTCGATACCATCGGAAATCTTATTCGCTGTCAACTGAACAATCGCCTGCGCTGATGAAAACTTGATTGCATTGGACAAGAGATTAACGAGAACCTGCACCATTCTTGCTTCATCCAGACGAGCCATTGTTTCATTGTGCTCAGACTGAATTGAAATCTGGTTGCTTGCAGCCAGGGCCGCAACTGAATTAACAGCCGCATTGAAGAGACGCTCTACCGGAACCTCCTCCTGCCAGTTCAGTTCCAGATTGCCGGACTCCAGGCGTTCAATGTCGACTAAATCTCCGACCAAATCTATCAACCGTGAAATACTTTGATTCACGTCACGAAGTGAAGACATTCCTGGTTCGGACAACTCGCCGTATATTCCCTTTTCCAGGAGCTCTGTGTATGCCAGGATTGAGCACAAAGGCGAACGAAGATCGTGGCTAACCATCGACACAAAGGCTTGCTTCATCTTTTCTAAGTTCTTAGTTTCAGTGACATCATGAGCCACGCAGAAATAAGCCTGACGAGAGTCTGACCACTGCACAGACCAGACAAAATCGCGCACCAAGCCGTCTTTACCAATGACTTGATTGTCCAAAACTTTTGTAGATGCACTTTCTTTCATTTCGGTGAGATATTCCAAACTGGCATCAATAGAGACAGGATGGAGAATAGTAACGAACCGAGCGCCGACGAGTTCGTCGCTAGAATATCCGAGAAGCAGCTCTATAGCGGGGTTAACAGATAAGAACTTCAAATCTGAATTGAGAGAACAGATTACCTCGCGCGCATTCTGCACCATAGCTTGCTCTTGTTCTTGCGCCTCCGACAGCGATGCAGCCATGTCACGAAATGCTTTATCCATAACTGACAGTTCATCACTACCAGTTAGCCTTTCATGCAAATCACGACCAGCAGCCAGACGCAAAATATTGTCGGAAATAATACTGATTCGAGATGCAATATTGCGATTGAATATTATCGCCAGGGCAGCGGCCAGAATAATATTGACAAAAAATGCTGTTGCCAACGCGGTTTGCTGTTGCTCGCGAAATGATTTCAAAATCAAAGGGCTTTTATCCGATATAGACTTCTCACGGTCAACTAGACTCAATAAATCGGTAGAAGCTTTTATGGAGATCAACTTTCCTGACTCCACCGCATCGTGAAATGTCTGAATAGCCTCCTCCATATTTCCTTCATGAACCATACGTTTAGAGGCAAGTATTCGGTTGATAATATCGTTTACCTGCGAGGAGATTGAGCGAACAATTGCCGACTCCTCGGCATTGTCCTTTGTCAATTCAGTCAGGTTCGCCATGTTCTCTTTTATTTTGACAAAGACAACATTGAGCGTTCGTGTTGCCTGACTTATGTTAAATGGTCCTTTCTTATGTATCGAGTCAAGCCCAAGGTACAGGTCTCTAGCAGTTTTACTGGCAGTTTCAACGATCAAACGAGACCGATGCTCACGGTCGAGTTCACGCTCCAACTCAGACTGCAGTGAATAGAGCGAAGCGATACAGACGATTTGAACCATTAGCGGAACGAAGACAATGATCATTCCCTTTTGCAAAATGGTCAGTTTCAAATTGGTCCCACCTGGTAAATCTTCAGGCTTTTTATAGCACGATATGGCTTGCAGTACGCCTGATTTCGCGGACTTTGTCGCCTGCGCTCTGCTGCTTCATCCCGAGAACCTGAACCGATAAATTAAATCTCCCCACTTCGCACAACTTACGCTTCAGCCGGGTGTATACGAATTAAGAACTTCCAGAATTATCCTGCCATCGAGGTGCTGAGGTGAACAATCGCTGGAAATCAGGAGCCTCGTTATTCCAAATTGGAAGAGTGGCAGGACCATGCGCAATGGCGTTCTTCCTCGCTCAATGTTACGGAATGCCACCAATCGCACTGGGTAATGGCTTTCTTTCCAACAACGCAAGCGGACAAGAAGAAGAAGAAGAAGAAGAAGGCGTGAGGGGAAGAATCCGACAACGCCTTCATGAGCGGCTGAACAAAATCAATAACAAGACAGCCGGTTACACAACACAAAATATTGCCGGGTTGGAGGTGGCGATCTGGAAACCATTCACGATGGAACAAGGAAAAGCACCGCTTGTTATTTTTTCCCACGGTTTCGGCGGTAGTGCTACACAAAGTGCCTTTCTCATGGACGCTCTCGCAAGAGCCGGCTATCTAGTCATCGCTCCGAACCACAAAGATGCACACGGGTCAACAGCAACTAATTTCCGACCTCAAGTAGGTTTTAAAAACCCTAGAGAATGGAGCGATAAGACCCATTTAGACAGGCATGACGATATCGTCAAGTTGATTTCCGCACTACACTCAGATCCACAATGGAATAAACAAATCGACTGGAGTGAGCTGGCTCTTTGTGGGCATTCGCTGGGAGGTTATACCGTCCTGGGACTGGCAGGAGCTTGGCCATCATGGAAAATACCTGGAGTCAAAGCTGTGATTGCACTTTCACCCTATGTCACCCCATATATAGACAGCGGCAACCTGGCTGGTATGCATGTACCGGTCATGTACCAGGGTGGTACCAAAGATTTCGGCATAACACCATTTGTCAGAAGACCAGGCGGAGCCTACGAAAAAACTTCTGCCCCAGCCTACTTCGTAGAATTCGATCAATTCACACACTTCACCTGGTCGAACTTTAATCGTGAACCCGATAAGCAAGCACAAATTGACTATTACTGCATTGCCTTTCTCAATAAGTATGCCAGAGGCGAGGACGACGGCACGCTGCAAAAGAGAATCGCTGGCGTCGTAGACTTTAAGTCGAAGTAAAAAGAACCGTTCATGCGTTCTGCACGTCAGACGACTAATTTGGATAGAGGGCAATAGCATCGCACTGTCATCTATTCGTATTAAGCTGTCGGCGCTAACGTGTAACATAGTAATGGAATCAACAGATGACTCTTAGTTACTCAGTACGACGAAAATTAGACTTAAGACTACAAACGTCTACATCCATGAAAAGGTCGGGTCGGGCAATTAGAAAGCCGCGGGGTTCGGCGATCAGTGAGATGGCGCCAGCCCTCTTTCTTCTGCTTGTGGTGGCAGTTTTTCCCGTCCTCGATCTAATTTTCGACGGACTCGGCTACTGCGCCTGCGTAACCCTGAACAATTTGCAGTTGCGCGAAGCCGTGCGAGTACCAAAATCACAAGCGACTGACCCGAATGGCAGCGTACAACTTGAAATCCCGAACAACTGGAGGGCCTCTGTCTTTGGGGGACTGGCACCGCTCATGGCCGAACCAGTCACTGAAGTAAGCTATGACGTTGTCGCGGGCAACGCCGTCGCCACTGTCTCAACTACGGTGCAAGTGCGCCCTTTGCTGGTGATACCTTTCTTCCCAAACATCCCTGGCCTGAGCGCGCCCATGCCGTTAACAATCACAACCAGCAGAATTCTCGAGAATCCTGCATTTTTGAACTATTGAGGCGACGATGAATAGCAATAACATTCGTCTAGCTTCTAACAAATGGTCTGGATGGTTTAACCCGCATTTCGATATCGGTTTACACATTTGTCCTCCAACAGGTAGAGCGATATCGCCGCGCCAACGGTCCGGTGGTCGCACAGGCTCCAGAGGGTCGAGACCGCCTGCAGCAACAGGCAGAAAAAAGGGACAGAGTTTAATCGAAGTCATGGTCGGTTTGCTCGTGATCATCCCGATAGGCTTAGCAGCAGTGGATATAGTGGTGCTCACAAACGCCAGTCAAAACAACGAAGAAATTGCAGAAACAGCCGCTAGAGCAGCCTCAACCAAGGCTAATGCGGCAAGCGCGACAAACGCGGTGCAACAAATCGTTGAGAGAGTCACCCTCAACAACGTAGTTCAAGACTTACAAATCGATGATGTCAATTTTGACCTGGGCAAGGGCACTGTCAGCGTATCGCTGATCATGACTGTAAAAATGCCCGTGCCCTTTCCAAATTTCAGTACTGTTTCATGCAAGGCTGGAGCCATTCAACCAATCGTATCCACGCCGGCCCCCCGGTGAAACAAGTGCGGCAGAAGAACAAACAACTCAGAACCAGACGCGGTGCATCTATCATCCTCGTTGCACTGTGCGCAGTCGGACTGGTCATACTTGTTTATCTTAGCTTTCACCTGGCTCTTATCATGGGCGGCTCACGAGAGGTGCGTAATGCAGTTGACGCGGCTGTCCTGAACGTGGGTAAACGCGTTCCACAACTCAAGGTGCCGGCCAACATATTCGCAGACTGTGCTGACTCTGCCGGTTTCATTGGTATGAGCAACATCAGCCGCGTCTGGGGAAAGGCTTATTTGATTAATGCAAATGTAGAGGGCATGCGATACGAAGGACTCCTGACTGGTTCGGCATCAGATGCAGCAGACAAAGTCTATTCAGCCGCGCAACAAGTCAACGATAACCTGCGAGCGCAACTGACCAACAAAAGCCTCCTTGACCAATTTTTCAATCAGCTGTCATCCAACAAGCCAGCCAAACTGCTGGGAGAATCAGCCACCGTACAAACCCAGGCTGACAACAAAATCGGCTGGGCTACAGCCATGGTTGATCGAGGTGCTGAAAGCAATTTGACTGTTTCGCAAAGCCAATTGCCAACAGGAGTACACGCAAAGATCGTGGATCTCGGCAACCAGCAGTACATGCAGGGATACACCCCGATCCGCACAAATGGGCGGGAATTCGTCTTTCCAAGTTTCAAGCGCGGTGAGATGCCGCATCTTATATCAGACTCGACTTTCCAGCGAAATACCAGCGGCATAGTCACAAATCCAATACCAAACGCTTTCCGGGAGATGGGAAGCGCTGATGGTCAGGGCACCACCCTCAGTGCATCTGCTTGCGCTCAAGCCAACCCTCGAACCCAGTATCAACTGGCCATACCACATGCATTCGTGACGATTACTTTTTCCAATCGAGCTTTATGGATTGTGGAAGGGAAACAGGTAAAAGAAAGCTTTTACGGATTCGAGCCTGAAACACAGCAAGGTGTAAAAAAACAGCCTCTCTCTGTGGGAGGCATGCTTGATGGATTCGCAAATCTTGGTAATGAATACAAGTTGGGCAGCCTCTGGCAACTATTCACGAAGTGTCCGGGTGATCACACAGCCGCGCTAAACAAACTTGTCCAGAGGGTGAAAGAAATCGATCACACGTTTACGACTCAAAAGTTAACGGCCCTGATGTCAAATCAGATGCTGATGCCTGGCGCCTCTCGTTATATCATCTATCCACATTACACGAGCCCTGACGCAACAAGCCCAACCATGAGAATAGCCTCTATACCAGGCTCAGCGCTCCCTGGTTGGCTTCAGGCGGCTAATCCGCCGGAGGGGCAAAGCGCAGTTATCATCACAGAAGAAGCGTCCATCGACGATCCAAATATCTGCTGGGACAATATTATTGGCGGGAAATCTCCAACCGGACGGCACTGGACCGAATTTTACGGCAGTATAAGCTGGCAGCCAGGCACTGGGATGGGACAATGTCTGGGAGACCTTAAACTCTCCAGAACCACCAAGTGCGTTTTCACAGGTGTTCCTTGATGACAAAATTCGTAAAAACAAGAACCATTGCATTGAGTGCACTTTTTGCGCTGTCGCTCGCATTGCCTCTAACACCAGTGGCTCTCGCTGAACAGAATTTCTTGAAACAGGGAATCGCAGAATTCAACGCTGGCAATTATTCCGATGCATCCGGACACCTTGGCGCAGCTTTATCTACCGACTTCAACAATTCCGTTCTGCACTACTACCTGGGAAATTGCTACGTGCACATGAAACAGCGTGATGCAGCCATTCGTGAATTTCGTATTGCCTATGCTCTAGATCCCGACAAAGATGTAGGTAAGTATGCAAAGCAAGCTCTGGCTGGTCTGAATGCCGATGGTTCTACACCTACAGCACTCGGTCCGGCAATTCCGGGGAATCAAAACGCAGACGCGATGGCAAAACTCGCCGTCGATAGATTGTTGGACCTTAAGTCTAAACCGGGCGGCTGGATGCCTACAGGACCGAATGGACTGCCGTTACCTACAGGCGGTTCCGGAGGAGCAGCGCCAGATCCAAACAAACCGCTACCACCTCTGCCGCCCGGGCAGAAAGTAGAAGTAGGCCGCGGCGGACGCTTAATTGAACCGTCACCCGTTCAGCCATCTCCGACCCCGATACCCACCAGTCCGGCCGACATAGCAAAACAACTGGAAGCTCTACGGAAGCTTTACGAAGGAAATCGCTATGTGCCGACGGCTAAAAGTAGCCATGAGTTACAAAAGACAGCTGACAATTTGCGCGAATTGATGACGCAGCAGGCGAAACCCGGTAGTCATCATCTAGTGCCAGCCGGAACAAACTTATACATTCGAAACTATCAAACAGTTCCACCAGATGGTGCTCAATTACCCATGTCGACTCCGGCCAACATCAATCCGGTGGGACCAACTTCTTCACCAAACAACAATTCATCGAACAGTCCGAAGAACAAATGACCCCGGCTCAGCCATAGCACGTACGTCCACTCCAGGGTCTACTGCTCCATCTCCACAAATTGCAAACAGTGTTTGCATTTCGCAAGCAGTGTCAGATCAAACGCTTCAAACTCAAAATCGAAAGATGCACAAATGTTTCGTGCCAGTCCATCGAGATAGTCCTTCTGAAATTCAACTGTTCGTCCGCACATGACACATTTGACATGACCGTGGTGACTCGTTTCGCGTTTCCAGGTATAGAACGTCACCCCTTTTATTTCCGTTTGCACAGCGGTACCCGTAGATACCAGCCGACGCAAAATTCTATAGACAGTACTCAGGTGCAAACTGACACCTTGCTCGAGTGCCTTTTCCTGAATGATGCTGGCCGTAAATAGGAAGTCGGGATCTGCGTCTCTCATCACATTTGCCACAACCTGCAAATGAGGGCGAAACGACTTAACGATATCGCCCTTGGTAGAGCGATATCGCTCCAAAAACCGGAAAGCTGTCCTTGTACTGATCTCAATGCCTATGCTGGCGCCTTCCATCTGTAACTCTTCAGCTGTAATCGATGGATTGACGCGAACCACATCGAGCAGACGGTAGCTCTGCTCCCACTGCAAAGGTCCCTTTCCGCCTCGTTTTCGCTTGATGTAATCCATGGTCACCCCCGCCCCAGAACAATGCGTACTGTACACGACACCAATTCTTATTGCGAATGTTCGCAATAAGAATTGGTGCACATGACATCAGGCAGGCTCCACTAATTGACACTAATCCGCAATTGTAAATTATTATTATTGCGAACCATTTGCACTGAATGAAAACGCATTCATTGAAAATGCTTACCCGGAAGCTGCTCTGAAATATTTGTGCAATCTAATTGCGAGTTATTCTCAATTAGGTGTTTAATATCACTCCGACATTGGAGACACAAGGGCAGACTTATATGCATGAGCTACGGGGCACAGGACACCAGAAGATTCGCGCACCACAAACTGAAACAGCCCAAACAGATTCCGACAGAAGCGACATCACCGACCTTGTAGAGGATCTTTGCGAAATCCGTTTCCTATTAGACGGACTGTGTTTCGATCAAAACGACTTCCACAACTACGAAGCAACTTATACATCCCTCTTTAGCCAGAGCTTTGCGGACGTTTTCAACAAAGACCTGAAGACTTTCAAGTCCAAGCATCATGCTTTGCTAGATCTTGTGGAAAGAGCTGCCCGCTGGTCAAGCTCCGCCGATTTGAGAATCCTGGTGCGACAAATTCGCAAAGATGCCCTGGATCTGAAATCAGCGATTCGCCAGGCCTATCGACATAGAGGATTAGCCTTGTGCGCGGCTGACTGGCAGAGCCCAGTCTATGCATCCACTTTCAAACTAGAATTGAATCGCTTCTCTGATCCGATCAAAGAGCATGCCTGGGACTACAAGCGCGATGGACACCTGGACGCGGTTGTTTACGAAGAAGCGTTCATAAAAGCATATCTTGCCACTTCAGGGTCATCGAAGTGTAAAGCCTATCTGACAAACAGCGGCATGGCTGGCTACACAACAGTATTACATTGGCTGGCTCATGAGATGGATCTCGGCACCAACGCCGTCGCCTTGCAACCGATGTATTTTGAAAACATTCATCTGGCAAGACAATTTTTCCCCTCGCTCTCAACTATCAGTGACTACACAAAGCAAGATTTATTGCACGCTCTGCGCCAAATTCAACCTACAGTTGTCTTGTGCGATGCAGTCACCAATTGCGGTGACATACTTCGTCACGACATCGAAACCGTTCTCAACTGGGCCTCACATGAGACTACCAGGTCAACAGCCATAGTCATCGATACAACTTGTCAGCCGGCTTTTCTGATGCCCAAAGATTTTCTCGGCAACATCCCCGAGAATGTCTCTGTGATCCTTATTGAAAGCCTTGCTAAGCATCATCAATTCGGCATGGATAACACCACAGCCGGTATCGTGGTTGGGCACCTCAGTGAAACGCATCACAATGAATTCAGAAAGACCCGCGCCCGGCTTGGCACCAATATTACGGACCAGAGCGTGGGATGCCTTCCTGCGCCCGATCGCTTTCGCCTTGAGCAAAGAATGCGGCGACACTCTCTGAACATTGATTTGATCACAAGAGAACTGCAATCAACGCTTGAGAATGAGAATGGTGTTCTGGAAGGTCTTTCACATTTGAGCCTCGACCCGCAGTTGCCCTGGTATCGTGGCGCCTGCCTGACTCTGAAAATGAAGCGCGAATTCCGCACCGTTGAAAGATTTCAGGAATTTGAACATGCTGTTATGCAACGAGCCGCACGAAAGCGCTGTTCGATCACATTAGGTACGAGCTTCGGATTCGACGTCACTCGCTTTTACGTAACAGCGCCATCTACGCCTTTTGAAGAACCATTTCTCCGATTAGCCGTAGGCACGGAACCACGCCTGCACATCAAACTACTGTGCGAAATAATCGACGAGATCAACACCGAACTAGGTCAGGTTTGGGAGAAAGTGGAAACACAAGAATCTGGGTCAGCCTTAAATATGCCGCTGCCGAGCATCAAGCGCATCACAACAGCTGGATCCGCAAACACAGCAAATCGCGCCGTTGTCACAACACCTGATTCCGTAAGCCCTAAAGATTTCACCATAAGCACAAGCGATGATCTCTTCATAAGCAGAACAGTCTTTTCTGGTGATGACTCGCTCAAGTCATATCTCTCACCCAGTAACTATGCTCCAACACCTCTGGTTGAATTACCCGCCGATTTAAATCCGTTCCGAGGCGATGGGGTGAGAATCTTCGCCAAGATGATGCCCCTTGTTCCGCTGATGAACATCAAGTCGGTTCCGGCGTTTTCTATGCTCAGCAAAGCGTTTGAACGGGGCGATCTTTCAGGAGTCAGCAACATCATCGAAAGCTCGTCATCAAATACGGTGCTCTCGTTGAGTGTAATGTCGAAATTATTCGGCGTGGAAAATACAACTGCAATTGTCGACCACAACATATCAGCAGGGCTGCTGCGTATGCTCCGCCTCTTTGGAATTGAAGCCTTTTTACACCCCGCCGCCGGACACGAAATGTTTGGGAAACTTGCACCAAGAAGCGAACGAGCCAGCAAAATCGGCGCTCAAGATGGCTGGTTCAATCCCGGGCAATACACTAATCCAGACAACCCCGAAGGCTTTGCCAACTGGCTCGCGCCGCATCTCTGGGCACAAACAAATGGCGAACTCGATCTGCTTGCATGCGGACTGGGGACGTGCGGCACAATGGTGGGTCTGAGTCGAGGACTGAGACAAAGAAATCCTCACCTGAAGGTAGTAGCGTGCTGCCCTGTAGCCGGACAGGCGGTACCAGGCCCAAGGGAGCAGTCACTCCTCAAAGACGTCACATTCGACTGGAAGACGGTCGCTAACGCTCAAATGGAATTGACAGCGGAAGAAAGCTTCAAAGGCAGTATCAAACTGCTGCGTCGAGGTATTCTCGGTGGTCCCAGTTCAGGCATGAATTACGCCGGACTGTTGGCGTACTTGCAGGCGGAGAAGGATTCCGGACGTCTTGAACAGCTAATCAAAACCGATGGCGATTTCCACTGCGCATTCATTTGCTGTGATTCACCACTGCCGCACGTGAATGACTACTACGACACGTTAGGCGAGGAATATTTCCCGCAAATCCATGATGTGCCAGGCGAGGACATCATGGAAACAGAGATAGAAAGATGAATACCTACACGCAGCCCCAAAACACGGTTATTTCAAATGGAGACGACTGCGCGCCACCATTGACTCCTAAACTGGCGCCCTGGATACAGGCGCTGTGCAAGGCCCCCGAAAGAACTAAGTCATGGATCAATAACTTTGGCTCGCCCGTTCACGTTACTGTCACATCAGAATTTGAGCGCAATGTGCGCGACTTACTTTCACCACTGCGGTCGCGCGGAGTGCAAGGCAGCCTCTACTTCGCACGAAAAGCAAATAAGCTGCCCTGGTTTGTCACTGCCGCCAGACAAACCGATATCGGCGTAGACGTCGCAAGCAATGCTGAATTGCGTGAGACTCTTCAACTGGGAGTCTCAGCAAGTAAGATTGTCGTCACAGCAATTGGAAAAGACGAAGGTCTGATCCGTGATGCAATCAAGAGCGGATGTTTGTTGATTATCGACAACGCCGACGAACTCAATTTAATTCAAAAGATATCCGCTTTGCACAACAAAACAGTGCGCGTCGGTCTGCGGATAGCCGGGTTCGAAGTCGGTACTCGACAGGTTTATAGCAGATTCGGCATTCCGCTGGCTGATGTCCCTGGCATGCTATCAAAAATCACGGCAAACGGTTTGCTGAAGATCGAAAATCTACACGCACACCTCGATCGATACGACACAGAAGAGAGAGCTTGTGCGGCTTTCCAGCTTCTGGATTTAATCGACTACGCCAAAACCCAAGGACACGAAATAACTTCTATAGATCTCGGGGGCGGCATTTTGATGCGCTACCTGGATCATTCCGAGCAATTCGAAGAATTCACAGAGGCTCTGACAAAGGCAATTCGTGGCGATCGAGCGGCGTTCACTTTCCGTGGCGATGGGCTTGGTTATTTCAAGGTCGGCAACGGCGTAGAAGGCAGCGCCGATCTATATCCAGCCTGGAACGCGCTTTCAAAGGAGCGGTTCATTTCGCAAGTGCTCGAACATTCAAACAAAAACGGTCCTCTGCATAAACAGCTCGCCGGTCGCGGCATCAAACTCTACTTTGAACCAGGCAGAGCTCTCCTCGACAATGCAGGCGCAACTCTCGCTCAAGTCACATTCCGCAAGCGCGACACGCTTGGACATATGCTCGTTGGCGTGGCAATGAATCGATTGAATCTCCGCCCCTTCCGCGCCGAGTTTTGCTCTGATCCAATCTTTCTCAGCAGAAAAGATCGCCCACTCCTGACAGAAGGCGCGTTTCTAGTCGGCAATCTGTGCTCTGAAAGTGACCTTATATTCCGCCGCAAACTGTCTCTGGGACACATGCCAGAGCCAGGAGACCTGGTGCTGTTTGCCAATTCTGCTGGATATCTGGCCCACCACATGGAGATAGGCACACACGGGGATTCTCTGCCAAAAAATTTGCTCTTAGACTCGACTACTCTGGAAATAATCACAACCGCCTGAACACCTGAATTCCTGAACAGATAAACTCCTCAACTCCCGAACACATGAACTCCTGAAGTCTTACGACAAGAACGAAGAAAGATGACACAGCAACTTACTAAAGTAAAAAAAGCAGCACCAGTGGCTGTAGTCACAGGCGCCAACAGAGGACTTGGCAAAGCATTTCTAGAAGCCTTGCTCAAACGCGGCTACCGAGTTGTAGCCGTCGTGCGCACTCTGTCATCGGTGCGAGATTTATTCGCGCTCGACCCCAACAACATTTTCCCGTTGCGCTGCGATATAACAGAACCCTCTACTGAAGACGTCTTGAAGGAGTTCTTGCAAAATCAATTCGAGCAAGTCGATCTTCTTATTAACAACGCCGGCTATGGTGCCACCGCATACGGCATCGAAGCGCTGCAGATTGCAGAACTCGATCGCGTTATGTCCGTGCATCTGCACGGACCGATACGCTGCGTAAAAGCTTGCCTGCCGCTGCTACGAAAATCGCAACACCCAACCGTCGTAAATATCTCATCTCGTTTCGCATCAATCGAGAACGTTTCGACAGGAACGGTACCGCCCGACCAGGCGACCTATGCATACCGAATTGCCAAGGCATCTTTGAATATGCTCACCTCTTGTCTGTCCATAGAACTGTCGAATCAAGGGTTTCGGATTTTGTCCATCGACCCGGGCAAAGTCAAAACAAGATTTGGACCAGTCGATGCTGATACAGAGCCGGAGCAAGCGGCAGAATCGATAGTCGAAATGGTCGAAACAGAAAATCATCAAGGTTTGTTCGTCCGAGCATCAGGAGAAAAAGTGCCATGGTAGTTGATCGTCATTGGTCGGTTAAAGAGAAAAACGACCCTTTTGTAGTTCCTTCTTTTGAGACAATCAGCTTCTCGCTGCCGTCTATGGCCAGTTGGGAAAATCTTCTCAGAGGAGAGCAAGACGGCTGGGTGTATTTAAGTGACGGTAATCCGACACTGGCAGCCCTCGAAAAACTTCTTGCCAGGATTCAAGGCGTGGAAGCCTGCTGGGTGACCAGCACTGGCAAGTCAGCGATTGCAGCAAGCTTGCTGGCCTTGCTCAAGCAAGGTGACCATCTGATCCTGCTGCGCGAAGGATACAAGTCAACACGACTGTTTGCAGAAGCAATGCTACAAAAATTCGGAGTCGAAGTAACTTTGATGGGAGTAGATGAGCTGGACAAGCTAGAAACAAAGATAGAGAGAGGACGCACCAGAGTCCTGGTTCTCGAAGCCCCGACCAATCCCGTTACCAGGGTGCCGGATCTGAATCGATGCGCAGAAATCGCGCGCAGGCACAATGTTTATACAATTCTGGATAACTCGCTTTCCGGCTTTCACCAGCACGGTGATATTCCCGTCGACTTGATAGTACACAGCTTGTCCAAATTCGCGTCCGGCGTCGGTGATGTCATGGGCGGTGCAGTACTGGGCAGCAAACAACTGGTCTCACAAGTCAAAAACGCAAACGTCTGGAACACCGATGCGCTCAGCTCTCACGCCGCAGTGGAGTTGTGGAAAGGAATGCAAACTTATGACCTGCGCATAAAGCGCCAATCGTCTAATGCCCAGGCGATTGCCGAATTTCTCAGCACGCATCCTCAAGTCAGCCGCGTTCTCTACCCGGGCTTGAAGAGCCATCCTGACCACGAAGTAGCCAAAAGACAGATGTCTGATTTCGGCTCCGTCCTCATATTTGATACCAGAGGCGGTGCAGAAGCGATGCGCCAGACTCTCGACCGGTTAAAAATCTTCCGCATAGCATTTGGAACCGGCTTTACGCAGTCAATCGCCAATCCAGCCTGGCTCTTCTATGCTCGCTCATTCCCAGAACAGCAAGTCGGCGAGTCGGCCATCAACGATTCGACGATTCGCCTATCGGTGGGCATCGAATCACCAGACGAACTAATCGATGATCTTCGAAATGCCCTCGCGTAAGTCACCAGACACAACCGAAACGCTCTTCGATACAGCCGATATAGTGATTTTGGGTGGCGGTATCACAGGCTTGACGACAGCAATTGTTTTGCAGTCGCTGGGATTATCGGTAAAAATAGTCACCGAGCAACTGCCACGCGCGGCAGCTGGAGAAGGATCACTTGCCCCCCAAGTGGCAACGTCTTATGCGATGGCCTCGGCGTATCCGCATTACTTGAAAGTTGCAAATTTAGAGCAGATAAGCGATGACTCGCAGACTGTATTTGGTTTCCTAAATACAGACGTAAACTCGGGCATCGAAATTCAAGAACTTTACGAAGTATTCGAAGACAAACCCGAACCTCCTGCACTGGGCTCCAGACGCATGGCTCTAGAGTATTTCGATGGCAAACCAAACCAACTGAAAAACACCATCGATCCACCGGCACGACCAGGCGCTGAATATTTATGGGGTTGGAAATTCGACACATATTTTGCGGATATGCCTAAATATCTCTCGTTTCTCTGGTCGCTGTTCCACAAGCGCGAAGGCAAATTACAAACCCTGAAAATAACGGACGATTCGGAGAGCTTATTGCAAAACCTATCGACAGTTAACAGTCTCAAGCAAGCAGCCGGGCGGCTCCTGGTAAATTGCATGGGGTTTGGTGCACGCGACTTTGCAAATGACAAAGCGGATTTCAAAATATTGCGCGGCAAACAACTCCTCGTTCGCGGTGCACCGTATGTAATCGGCAAGCGAGCCCTGCCGCTGGCCTACAACTACACACCGAAAGAAGAAGTTTTTCCTCGCGGTGACGGCAACCCCGAATACATGCATTTTTTCTCGCGCAGCGACGGCTGGCTGCTTGGACAAACAAGAGAGCCCGGCACAGTCGATGAGAACGGGCACTGGCAGGGTATCGTTTCTCCTGTAGAAACTGAAGCTATCAACGGCATCGACGTTCCGCTACCATTCATAGAATTAAACGCAGCGCTGATCTCCAACTGGCTTGATCTGACATTCGACCGAAAACAGTTGATTGCCAGGGAGGGCTATCGCTACTATCGAGATCCGCTCGCTAGCGGCGTGCGGCTGGAGATGGAAGAAAAGTTTGGAGCTTGCATCATCCACAACTATGGTCATGGGGGCTCTGGAATCACCATGTCCTGGGGGTGCGCGATACAAGTGGCCAGGCTGGTCTCACAACAATTGAGAGTAGAGGCACGCCCACTTGCATCAGACCTGGACCGAATCCTACAAAACAGCATGAATTAGCAATAGCATTTACTAACAAATGTCACCTGCAAAAATCACAGCTCTCTACACATATCCAATCAAGTCCTGTGCGCCGATTTCACGGTCCCGATCAGCCTGCTCGACATCGGGTCTGGTGGATGATCGAGAGTACGTGATTGTGTGTGCAAAATCAAACAAAATTCTTACTCAGAGAGATTTGCCGCATATGGCAAGACTGAAGCCTGAGCTGAGTGAGCGAGAGCATCTTATCATTCGCGGCTTAGACGGCACAGAAGCCTTGATTCCGCGCCAAGTCGACGGCGAGATATTGACGCTAAACCTCTGGGGCAACACATATGAAGGCATCGACCAGGGCAAAGAAATTGCGGAATGGCTTTCTCATCAACTGGGCTTAAGCTGCCGGCTTCTCAAGAAATTGACTGATCATGAACAGGCTTCAAGACACCGGCCAGATAACACCAGATTCGATGCCTCTTTTGTTGACTGCTGCCCGCTTTCAGTCGTCTTCGCAGAAGAGGTTCAAGAACTCAATACCAGACTGGCCATCCCTGTGGAGATGAGTAGATTTCGTCCGTCCATCGTCATTGAAGGGGTATCTGCGGCTGAACATCAGAACCTGAAACTAATTCGCACTGAAAACTCGGTATTGACATATATCCGCCCAATTGCACGCTGCATTGTGATCAACGTCGATCAGGAAAGAGGAATCATTGCCGGAACAGATTGCTTGAAAGAACTTGCGGCTTACAGAATGGTCAATCAAAAAGCTGTATTGGGTCACTACTTTTTCGCCGCTGAGCCAGGGAACATCTCAGTCGGAGAGACATTGACAGTGTGTGCAAAATAAAGCGCAAGGTGCGAAGCAGCTTCCAATTAGTTCTAGTAAATAGTGATTCGTTGTGAAGGCAACACTAACCTCTCTGCTCAAAACCATCATGGCCGCAAGCATTGCGCACAAGATGATCCTCCACGAAAAATCATAGACTCTGGAGAATGCGATTTGTAATGGCATAGAATAGTGTCATCCCGTATTTTTTCAAACGCCAGGAACCAAGCCAGAAAACGCATCCATCGCCGCACCGCAACCGTATCACATGAGTCGACAACGACTGAGAGTGACATGGGTAGAAGTAGCGGAACAAGAGAATGCGGGAGATTTTATGCAGTGACAATCAGCGCCACCCAGCGCCAGCTGGCACTGCTCTCTGAGTGCGCACACTGATGCTTTAACTGACGCAATCGAGCAGACATTCTGCCGCGTTGCATCAGGTTGCATCGTTGTGCGTATTCGCATGGACAGACGCAGACACAAGCATTCAGCCTGTCTGCACCGCAATTCGTAATCGCAACAGCGAACGAAAGGTAATCCAGTTATGACCAAGACAAACACAAAGAACATCCTCGTCGTAGGAGGTGGAGTGATCGGACTTTCGGTGGCGCTGCGCGCTCGACAGGCCGGGCACGATGTCACCATCTGGTCGCTCGAAGGCGCGACGGCTCTGCCGAACACCTCGGCGAGCGCCTATGCACTGTGGGTGCCGGTTTACACGGCAGATCCGCGCATCCTCCCCATCACCGAGGTGACCCGCGCAGAGTTCGCCGCGCTGGTCTCCGACAATCAGTCAGGAATCGAGCTGCGCACTGCAATCGTCCTCAAGCAGCACAAGGGCGAAGAGCCCTGGTACGCGAATGTGGACGGGTTCCGTCACGCCACAGCTGCCGAGCTTACCGACCAGTACGCCGACGGTCTGGCTATCGACAACACGCCCGTCATCGACCCGGAGAAATATCTACCCTGGCTGCGCTCCAGAGTAGTCGCGGCAGGTGTGAAAATCGAGCAGCATGAGGTGAAGCAGTTCGTCGACACGCCGTCAGAATTCGACACCATCATCAACTGCACTGGCCTGGGCACACGCGCTCTCACCGGCGACACCTCCATCTTCCCGGTCCGGGTGCAGGTGGTTCGAGTCCGCAAGGACAACAACCAGCACATCAGCGTCTGCAAAACCGACGACGAAGGGCCGAACAATCGCTGCTGCATCGTGCCGCACGCCGACTACATCACGATCGGCGGCTTCTTCGACGGTGGCGAGACACTGGAGGTCGACGAGAGCCAGACCCAGGCCATCCTCGACCGAGCCATGCGTGTCGAGCCGGGGCTGAAGCTCTCGGCGGCAGACATCATCGAGGTGCGCCGCGCCACACGTCCCGAGCGGAGCACACCGTGGATCGAGAACACCGTCACAACCGACGGTCGACAGCTCATCCACTGCACTGGCTTCAACGGCATGGGCTACCTGTGCTCCTGGGGCGCTGCTGACACGGTGGCAAGCTACCTCTAAACGAGGCAAGAGGGTTGGAGGATGGCAGAAATTGCCATTCTCCGACCACTCTTTTGCATTTCGGATTGCTGAATGCTCAGACGCAACCGCCTAACCGTCAATCTTCTGCCGAGAGCCCACAACGGACCGAAAAAACAGAGGCATTAACAGTGTCGAAAGCAATGGAGCAATCAACGAAACGATAACCAGCGGACGCAGCTGATTATGAAACAAGTGGGTAAACAGCTGTCCACCCACAAATGTTGATGCGTCGGTGGCGACATTACGGAACGCCACCAGAAGCGCCATCACCGTTACCTCGACCCTGGGGGGACAGAACTCTGCCGCCAGGCAGTACAAAGAAAGTATGACAATAATGTTTGCCGCCCCACGAACTAATTCGAGCATGGCAGCCGAAGCAAAACTGGAAATCCAAAAGTAACCAAGCGTGCTCAAGCACGCCAGAGCAATAGTCGCCAGCAACTGGCGGCTGAGAGAAAATCGTTTCATCAACTGACGGTACAAAACTGTGCCAATCAGCATGCCAACTGAGTTCAGGGCTCCAAGCTGCCCAATCTCGCTTTGAGTAAACTTGAGATTGTTTGACTCGAAAAAATAGAGAGGCACCCCCATGGCCGGGCAGAAGCACCACAATAGCGAGAACGTCATCACAATTCGCAATTGCACAGACTGAAAGGCGCGGCGAAGATAAACGGCAGTCGCCCTTATCGACCTTCGGCTTACTGATGCCCTGGTTTCATGCAGCCCGAGTGCGGTCAAGAGAGCCACGACAGTCACAGGAATCACAGCAGCTGCAGCCGACGCATGCAAAGCGACAGGCGGCTGGCAGTACTGACAAATCAGTCCGCCGACAAAAGCAGCAATGATACTGGCGCCATAGTAGAAGAACTCTTGTACAGCAAAATACTCTCTGCTTTTACCGTCCTTTCGACCTTGTTCCACCGCCAACCCGACCATCAATGCTGTTGAAATTGCCATACCAATAGCAGTGAACATAAGAGCGGCTAGCACCACATTCAGTGTCGACGCAAATGAAATCACAAGAAATCCCAACATTGCGACGGCATTTCCCATTACGACGTAGCTCTTCCGGCGATATCCAAAGAAGGGCACGAAGTCGCAGAACAATCCATAGACTGGCTTAATAACCCATGGCAGCATCATCACGGCCATACAGGAAGATACCTGGGCCGCATTTAGCTTCAGACCCGTCATCATGAAGAACTGAAGCGGCTGCGCTATCAGTCCGAACTGGCCGCAAGAGATGCCATGCGAAAAGTAAACGATAGCAAAGAAAACAACGAAGTTTTGCCTCGCTATCACAGGAGATGTTTTTGCCACAACGCCAGCCTTCACTCAAACAAACCTACGAAAGGGTAAGAACCCATGTACATATGCTCTTGCAACGCCGTCACAGACGGACAGATCAAGCGCTGCGTCACCGACGAAGGCGTTTGCACCTGGAGAGAATTGATGCAGAAAACCAAAGTTGGCACGCAATGCGGCATTTGTGCCAAGTATGCTTTTGCTTTGTTCAAGGAACTAAAGGCCGCGAAAGACAACGCAGTTGCGACCGAAACAGGTACGGTTCCAGACAGCGAGAGTCCGCAGAGATAGATTTCACAGTCAACCCAGAGACAGAAAATGACCGCAATATATTGAAGAGAGCAAACAGGCGCCCACCGGTTTGCTCTCTTCAAAATTTTCTTTTGAGAATCGCTACTAATTGAAATAATAGAAACTTCTCTCGACAGCAACGGCTGATCACGCCTTACTTCTGCGCGAAACACGGTTGCAAGAACCTCGATCAATTGGTTGAACCGAAAACGGTGGCTGAACCCCGGTGGCCCAGTCAATGGCCAGATGCAATCCAAGCATAGTCTCGTTGATACGCTCAATAAGTTTGTAGTTACAAGAGCGCTCCGCCCTCAGCCTGGAGAGAAGCAAGCCAATGATAGTTTTATTCAAACCCCTGATGTGCACATCAGCAACACCATATTTAATGGCAAGAATAACATGACGTGCCGAAGTAGCCGCATAGTTTATGTGCTGCAATCGCTTTGCGGAATCTTGAGGCAACTCCGAAAGACGTTTGTAGAAGACCGCCGCGCAACGCATCCTAGGCGTCATAACGGTCCTTCAAATTAGATGTCAGAGGCTTTATTTCATTGACCAGTTCAAAAAATTCACTTTGCGCTGTCTGAAGATCCTGCAGTGCTAGGCGATCCTTTTGGTTTCTCAACTGAACAAGTTTCTTCTGCATGACGGTAATTTGATTTTTGACGCGATCGAGCACCCGCTCCAAATGCTCTACTCCTCGGTCTGTGGAGTATTTCGGATCTGTCTTTCTGCAATTGAGACAAATACCCAGAATATCGAATCGACTGTTATGAAACTCAAATCCGATTCGCTCTGCCAGCGTTTCACCGAACCGCTCCAGCAATGAGTCGACAAACTCAGTTGTCTGTCCGCAACCGATGCAAATTAGATGATGGTGCTCTCGAGCAGTTTTGATTTCGAATACGCGACCACGTTCAGTGGAAACACCGATGATTGCCCCCTTCTGCTCAAGGAAGGAAAGATGACGATAAATACTCGAAAGCGAAATGGAAAGGCTGCTTTCCTTTGCCAACTCGAAGAGTTCCATGGCGTTAACATGCGTGCCAGCAGGGATCTGCTCAAGAAGCTTGAGCGTGTCTTCGGCGGTTTTACTGCGATTGGTTTCTTTGCGCGACGAGTCGTCCATGCACAAGATTCTCAACTAAGTCATTGGTAATTATTGAGAGCAATTCTCAAATACTACATGGATGACGCAAAATTATCTAGATGTTTTCGCAAGAAGTACACAAAAGGCAAACTGGCGCCCGAAAACATTTTTCGAAGAATCCGGTGCGCTTGGCGCGCCGATATCGCTTTACCAAGACGATGAACTACTCTCCCTTGGCAATGGGCAAATCATTCTCAGTTAGACCCAACCCCAAAATTGCCATGAGAATTAAAAAGCCAGGAAAAGCATTGACGCTGAAGGGACATCATTTGGATGATGCAACGGCGTGAATCTTCTCTTCATAGAATTTGCGCATCTCAGGATTCTCGTTAAACCATGACACCATATTGGAGAAACCTTGCTCAAAACTGTCGCGTGCCTGCCATCCCAAATCGGCTTTGATCTTTTCACTGTTAGAAACCCAAACGCTCGTATCCCACTTCCGATTGGGCATTGAGCCCCAGTTCGGCGCTTCGGTAATATTCAGGACATTGCGAGCGACCTCGACAACTTCAGCAAGTGATGTCTGTTTCTGCGAACCAACGTTGTAAACGGCTCCTAAATCGGCAATCTTGCTAGACGCAGCGAGCAAATACGCCTCTACACAATCGTGAGCAGAAACATAATCTCGAGCAATGTTTGGATCAACAAGCGGCGGCAGTTTTCCGGCAAGCCCATTGATGATGATTGTGGGCATCAGACGGTTTGGCTCCTCGTAAGGTCCATAAATCGAATACAACCGTAAGGTCGGAATCTGAACCTTCTGCGAGCGCGCCATAAACTGGCAAAACATGGTCGCAGACGATTTCGCGACAGCGTAATAACTGTTCGGCTCTATATATTCGTTTTCAACAGGCGCGTGATCTTTGAATCCATATTCAGAGGAAGAACCAGTATTAACAAAGCTTTCGAAACCAGCAGCCAGGCAGCTTTGAACCAGATTAACGGTGCCTATCAAATTAGTATTGATGATTTCGCGAACATCGGTCTGCCAGGAATAAGCCCCATTGGCAGCAAGGTGAAAAATCCAATCCGGTTTGATCTTGGCCACCGCGCTTTGCAGCGGCTCGGCATCCTGCAAATCGATCTCGTGGATTCTGCACTCAGATCTGACTTCGTCAATCCGCCAGGAGCTGTATTGAGGTCGCACGATCAGGTGAACTGCACAACCGTCTTGCAGCAGGCGGCGGGCCAAATTGGCACCGACAAAGCCCGTCGCGCCTGTAATAATCACGGTCTTCATACGCACCCCCGGAGTCTGATCCATCATATTTGATCTCCAGACTGACACGATTAAAAATCCGACATTATTCAAAAACTGTCAGAAACTGCGAATGTTCGCATCAAATTTCTCAAGCAGTGCTCAAGTTCAAGTTGATAAAAACAGTTGAAAAGTTGTTGAAAGGAATCGATTACTGGATACAACAAAAGACAAGGGGTCGACGCGTCTCGCGCGTCGGATAGATCAGGTCACGTTCACTTCAGGAGAACCCAATGAAAAATTTACTAAATCGATTTCTTCATGAAGAGAGTGGACAAGGCATCACCGAATATGGTGCTATTTTGGCTTTCGTAGCCATTCTCGTCGCTCTCGTGTTCGGAATTACCAAAGGTGCCCTGACGGGCTCCATTTCAAGAGCCTTCTCCGCAGTCGTTTCACAGCTAAACAACCTGTCATCGGCCGCTGCGAGCGCGTCCTAGCCTTAGCGCTTAAAAATACACTTTCCAAAGCGAGCGTCAACGTTTGAGGTTTTCTCAGCGGGCGCTCCTTTATCTTTCATTTCGCGCGCTTTAGCGCTGCAGACCGGCTCATTACTACCGCATCACTATCCCTAATAACAGTGGACCATTGTGGATCTGCCTCCAAGCTCCTCACAATGTCTGCTGATGCTGGTACGAAGATCCAATCAATCTTGTAGCGCTCAAACAATGCCCTCCAATCGCCGGTCACACTCATCATCGACACATAATCGGAAGCCATCTGCTCTCCATGCATGTCGTAACGAGTATCGATAAACACTGGAATCTCCGGTGCATACCAGATCAGCATGTCACCGTACTGCGCGTCATTAAAACCGTTGCCGCTTGGTTTGTTGACACGAAGAAAGTCAATCACCTTTGTCGGGGGAAGGAAAGCCACGCTGCCTTGTGGGATGGTTGGTGCAACTACCTTTCCAAAAGTAAAAAAGCAGCCAACAATACTCAAGACTGCCACAGTAATGGGCCAGACAAAATTGGAAGGATTGAAAATGCCCGCATAGTTTGCCTCAAACGCGCTCCAAAAAGATTTCTTTCGCGCTGGGGAATCTATAGCTAACGCAGCATGACCCCACAGCTCACTAACTTGCGCAATCATCATCAGAACTGAAAATGGAATAATTCGTCGAGCCTTAAAACCATAAAATACGCAAATGGCAATTACAACGACATTGCTCCACTTGAACTCGACACCACCGTTACGCGCTCGAACAGCGGCTCTGATAATTATCCATAAGCAAAGTACAACCAAAAACACAAATGGATAATAGGTAAACTCAGTCAGATCTGAAAGTTGAATCGGTCTCAACTCAGCGATTCTGTAGTTGAATCTGGCGAAAAATAGACCTGGCAAATACGCCCACAAGCCGAATCCATACGGGTTTATGAATGTCGCCAACAGCGATGACAGCAAGGCATAGAATGCAGTCCGATAAGACCGACAGAATTCTCTTTTCTGTGCATAACACTGAAGGCAATTGACGATCAGAATTATCAGTTGCAAAACCAAACCGAGAACAAAGGCAGAATGAGCGTTTGCCCAAATCAACATCAAAAAGAAGAAAGCACCGACATAACGCCATTGCACTGAGCTTGAATTTTCTGCCGTGTAGACTTTTCTCAAAAGGACCAGACACACTGACATGAGAATGTAGGACATGATCTCCGGACGCACTAAATAGTGAAAACAAGAGGCGAAAACACCAATCACAGTGAGCAGCGACGCCAGAGAAATCGGGGCACAGCGACTGGCAAGACGCAGTGGAAAGACCAGAAAAGACTGACCCAGCACCAAAGCGGCAAATGCCAGCAACCCAGGTAAACCCGAAAGCAGATACGCACAATAGAAAACCAGTTCACTTAACCACTGATACATCACAAATGATTTGCCTGGTTGAAGAGCGAATGTATATGAAAACGGATCGGATATGGGCAAAGCGTGGTGCTGAAAAATGTAGCGTCCCAGTGCCAGTAACCAGCATGTGTCTGGATCATGAAGAGCCACACCGCCGACAAAGCAGCCCAGCACAAAGGGAAGCAAGAACATAAAGGCGAGAAGCAGGCGAGAGCAAATCCATACAAAAACGCCACGCCAAACGTCCGCTACTGTTTTTATATCTTCCGTTTCCTCAGACATAAACTGATTATGACCGCTTTTCATCCAAACAGAGTAAGAGTCGAAATGCCACGTCACCAACCGACAGCGGGGACGAAGTCCAATGCGAAACCGGCAGCGGAGACGAAGTGCCAGGGCGAAACCAGGAGCACGCGGAGCAGTGTATACATTCCAGCCCCTGTAGCTTTCAAGTCTCAGAGGATACAATTGCAATACGAACCCCGGGCTGCTTACTCCCCGCACAGATTCTCCCAACGAATGAAAACGCCACGCCTAAAACTCGCGCACAAAGGCATTCTCATCGTTGTGCTTCCATTGATCTTTCAGAGCGTCATCTATATCGCGCTGAAATCACAATTGCGAGCAACCGAGCAACAGGCCGAGAGCCAGGAACTTTCGAAGAAAATCGTAGCTAACATTACGGCCGCCACAGTCGAGACCGGGCAGCTTTTCGGCGCGCTGGTCTTGTACTACAACGACCGCGATGAGAATTCTCTTCGGGATCTCGATAGAGTGACCCTGCGCGCGCATGATCGCATCGCCAATCTTGCCAGAGTTATCGCCAATGAGGGCGGCGACGAAGACGAAGCAAAAAAAATCACAGCCATGTCGAGGCGATTTTTCACGGAAGTAAGAAAGGTGCGTGACCAGACACTCAGGGAAGGCAATCCCGGCTCGCTCATGGCCGAGTTCGCCGCCAGTGTTAAATTCAGAGCGGCCGGAACCACACTCAGCGATGAACTCTCGCGTCTGGCCGAGCAAGAGGAAAAACGTGTCCTGAACGTCAACGAGCAACAGAAAGAATTTCGGGAGCACCTGGAACAATTTTTGGACATAGCGGTCGCTACAAATGCACTACTAGCGGTGGCACTTGGTTTTTTCTTCGTTCGAGGAACTGTCACCAATCTCTCCATCCTGAAAGACAATGCCTGGCGCCTGGCAGCTGATCAGCCACTGCAAAAGCGCATTGACGCCGCTGATGAGATTGGCGACGTGGACCGCATGTTTCACGAAATGGCTCGGGCACTGCAGGAAGCAACTGATAACGAGCGGCGTATGATTGAGACGCTAAAAGCCAGTGAAGAACGACTTTCATCCGTAATTAACACAGTTCCCGTCGCCCTGGTTGTTGCCGATGAAACAGGCAAAATCGAATCTTTAAACCCGACAGCAGAAGCCTTGTTTTCATATTCGTCGCCACAAATTGTCCAGCAACCGATCACGAGTCTTTTCAACGTCAACGGCTCCGATGTAGAACCTGCTGCGCTATTGCCTCGACTCAAGAAAGAAACAGCCAGTCGTCCAGCGCAGATGGAAGGCGTCTCGAGCGATCACGAATTCATTCCGGTCGAAGTGTCTGTCACCAGTTTCGACACGTCAGCGGGTAATCGAGTTCTTGCCACCATAATCGATGTCACAGAGCGCTACAAACTAGAACGGTTAAAGCGAGAATTCGTGGCCATGGTGAGCCATGACATACGTGCACCGCTGAGCTCCATGCGCGCCATCTTCGAACTTATCAAATCAGGCAGCCTTGGACCGATATCGACCGAGGCTCAAGCGAAGCTAAGCATCGCGGATTCGAACGCCGAAAATCTTCTGCAAATGGTAACCAAGCTTCTCGATCTAGAAAAGCTGGAAGCAGGTTTGGTTGAGCTTTCCTTGAAGAACTTCGCCATTCAAGACTTAATTGAATCTGCACTGAAAATGGTATCTGAACCAGCCGCAGCAAAATCAATTACATTCAAGAATGTTCCTACGAAGCTCGCGGGATTTGGAGATCGAGAAGCGCTCGTACAGGTTCTAACAAACTTGCTCGCCAACGCAATCCGTTACTCTCCGGAAAATGAATCGATTGAAATCAGTGCGAATGATACAGATAACCGTATCGAAATACGGGTCAAAGACCAGGGACCGGGAATCCCACTGCGCAAGCAAGGCGAGATTTTCGAACGCTTCAAACAAGCAAATTCTGCTCGCGATAAATCGAAGGGATTTGGTCTGGGACTGGCTATCTGCAAAACTATAATCGCCCAACACAACGAATCAATCGGAGTGGAGAGCGACGAAGGCAAGGGCAGCACGTTCTGGTTTACAGTCTCTAAGGCTGCAACCGATAACCGACGCCTCGAAGTGTCTGAATAAGCGGATTCTTCTCATCAGTCTCGATCTTCTGACGCAGACGCATAATTGTCATACGCACAGTTTCGGTCGAGGCATCGGCGTCCGTCTTCCACACTCGATCGAGCAAATCATCTACCGAAAAGACTTGATTTGGATGCAATAAAAAATGTTCAAGCAGAGAGAACTCTTTTGGATACAGCTTGATGTCGATGTTTCCGCGTTTTACAGCGTGAGTGATCGGATCGAGTTCAAGATCTCGAGCAGACAAAGTCTTGTTGCGTACTTGTACAGGACGTCTTAGAAGCGCCCTGATCCGAGCCACAAGCTCTCCGACGGCGAAGGGTTTCGTCAAATAATCATCAGCCCCGGCATCCAGTCCGGTCATTTTATCGGCGATCTGGTCGTGTCCTGTGAGAAAAATGATCGGCGTTTTTCCACCAGACGCTCTGTACTCCAGACAGATCTCTACACCGGTCGTGTCAGGAAGACTCCAATCCAAAACAATTACGTCATAGGGAATACCCTGCAGATATGCCTTTGCTTCACTGCCCGTGTGAACCTTATCGACAACGTGCTTCTCATCAGTAAGCACCTTTTCAATTACTGAGACGAGGTTTTCGTCATCGTCAACTAGTAAGAGTTTTGCCACTCGGAATGCCCTCCGACGACATTATAGCGGCGACCGCTGATTTGCTTGCGAAGAAGGCCCCTCAACTGACGATTGAAACAGTTAAGGCTATACTCTATAGTAGAAAATATTCAAAATTTCAGAGTTCAGAAACTCGAAAAATTGAGATTGTAAAACTAGCCGCTCAAATCAATGGCGATTTGAACGGCTAGTTGATCTGTTGCTTCATAGCCTTAACTCCTAACCCAACTTCCGGATAAAAGCAGAGATTGTAGATTTCCAAAGCCCCTGATCGCCAGGATCTATGGTCGTATGCGTTGAATGTGGACAAACAACGAAAAGCTTCGGGCCGACAGCATGATTATAGATTCGGCGAGAATGCGCAATCGGAATAAGCTGATCCAATGCACCGTGAAGCAGGAGTAAGGGAGGATGCGGACGAGCCAGAACTTCTGCAGTATTCATAGCCGGGCGGGGAAACAACCATGACGGAAAAATTTTCAGAAACGGAACCTGTTCCTTAGCAATTCGCTCGAGCGACGAGAATCCAGACTGCAATATCATCGCTGCTGCCGGGCGTTTCGTTGAAACATAGGTAGCAACGGCAGCACCGAGCGAGACACCAAATAGAACAATATGGTCGGGTTTGTAGCCCTGCGTTTCGGTCAAGAAATCAAATGCAGACACTCCGTCTGCGCAGACAGATTCAACCGACGCAGCCCCCTCACTGAGACCGAAACCTCGCGGCTCGTATGCGAAAACAGAAACACCGGCATCAAGCAACATTCGTATGAAACTCAATTTGCCGAGTATGTCGCCTGCATTTCCAGGGTGCAGCAAACATACCTTGTCGCTGCTTGGATTAATGAACATCCAGCCGTGCAACCGCCTGCCATCAACGGCCTTGAAGAAGACTTCGTAGTTTTTGAAGGAAACGACGTTGAGCAGATCTTTTGCTTCACCTCGCTGAATCTCAGGATGAAACAACTTACCGTTGTAGAGCACAGGCGCGACTCGCGGCGAGATGCCAATCCACAGAACGAAAAGTGCAGCAACAGTGCAGGCCAGCACCTTTGCCCGGCGCCGGCTGAGGATAAATTTACACATGACAGTAGATTTTCAGTTAATAAATAGCTCCGCCATAAGCGGAGCCGTATTCAGTTCTAAGCCTTCAGGAAAGCGCTCACAAAGCCAATCAGATTAGCAACGCAGCCAATCACGACAAGCGCATCGCTTAAGCCGTGATGATTCATGGTAATGCCAATCAGTACGAAGACGATGCCCAGAGCCATGACAAGCACATCCCAAAAGAACCTGGGTTTCGGCAAAGGCAAGTCTATCTCGTGAACTTCAATCCAGTACCAGGCACTCAAGCGACCGTAAGCTGCGTGGATAGTTTGCAGCTGTGCCCAGACGAGCGCAAAGGACATGAAGTACTCCGCCTTCCAACAAACCACCTTTCCTTTCTGGCGAATGCAGTTCTCAGCCTCTTCCCTGGTAGGGAAGAGACCGATCACCTTGTTTGAATCTTTGTATTCGTGGTCTTCGCAAACCACGAATACCTTTCTTTTGCTGTTACGCATGCAAGTGTTTTAAATGATGAATGAATTAGTTACGAACACGGCGCGCCCAGGCAACCAGCGTGCGATGGTCCCTGGTTTCGCTGATTCTCTTAAGAGAAACCTCGATCGCCTCACCTTCCTTGAAAGAATTGAGCTTCTCGCCTTTGTTCAGCTCCGAAAAGTGCAGCAAACCGCCAACACCTTCGCAGATCACATAGAGCCCGATCTCGGGAAGAATCTTGTTCACTACACCCTGATGTTTCTCGCCTTCGACCATGGAGCGCATAGACGCCAGTTTGTAACTGACGATTGCTTTGCTTTCTTCAAGATTCAATTCAGAGAGCACGACATTGATGATGTCACCGGCTTTGAAGAAAGGCTTGACGTTGACGTTACGTCCATCAGTCACCTGACTGCAGGGCAGAAGTGCAGTAAAGCCGTTGCCAATTGAAACGAAGAAGCCGATACGTTCTTTGAAGCGCAGAACCATGGCAGTAATCACATCACCAACAACCAAACCAGCCGCCTGCTTGGCAGACTGCACGGCGCGATAGCTGACTTTTACATCGCGCTTCGATTTGTTGATAGAGAGGATTTCCACTTCGATCTCTTCCCCTACACTTAATACGGTGCTGGGACGGCGACCTTCTGAGATTTCGCTGGCGTGCAGGAAGGCGGTGAAATCAGTGTCGGCGATTTCAACAAGCGCACCAATTTCAAGTGGGCTATTCTGCGCGGTGACAAACTTTTTCACCACTCCGCTAACAACCTCTCCCACCTCCAGCTCGGCGATAGCTTTGTCGGCCATCTCATTGCGGAACAAACGATCGGAGAAGACAAGATCGCCTGCGAATTTCCCCTGCGGATTAGCCTTCACGATCTTTACCCGCATCGTCTTTTCAGCACCGGGAGCGGCGAACGTTTCACGACTGAAGTGAGCCCGCGGAATGAAACCCTGCATTCCGTTGTGATAAGTGACCTTCAAACCCTGAATGCGGTCACCTCTTTTCACCACGTCGTGGACGTGCACTTCGACGGTCGCACCCTCCTCCTGTGCGGACTGAAGCTCCAGCCACACGGTGGCTCTTTTCTGCGAAACAATCATGGGAGCGTCCGATTTCGGCACGATGCCGCTCACATAGAGGTCGACTGTGTCACCGTTCGAGAGTTCAGATTCTGCCTCACTGAAGGGCAGCATTGCGTCAGTGCCCACGCCGGGAATGGACACGAAATACTCTTTTCTGCCTTTTCCCACGACAGTTCCGCGCAGAAGCTGTTTCAGATCAGGATGTTTGATCGGCATGTTGGTGCCGTTGAGCAGCTCGTGCATGGGATTGTTGGCATAAGCTGTTTTGCCCTCAACGTCGTCCCAATCGAAGTCGTCATGAGCAGTGTTTGCGTTGTTTACGCTGGCGAAGTTTGCACTTCCGAAGATTTTTGAACTTTTCATTTTTTTGAAATTTAAATGGTTAAACGAACAACACCAACCGCGGTGCGTTCGATCGCAATCTAAATTCGAGGACGGGCAGAGACACACTGATCGATCAGGCATGGAATATTGTTGTAGCGCTGGAATCTATCGAGGTTTCTGCTTGCGGCTCCGGGTTCAAATGGCGATTTGTTTGATACCCATTGCTAACAAATTCGAAGACACGGTTCCTAACACAGAAAAAAGGCAACAGGAGATGCGTCCAGAACCGCTCTGAAAGCTGCCAACCAGGCATTCATAAGCTTTTCGGGGTACACCAAAAGTCGGGAGCGCAACATACAAACCCCGCAAAAGGTGGGGTAAATACGAAGTCAGAGAAGATGATTGCGGCTTCATCCACTTGAATTACTTACCGATTTGCACAGCTAGCGTTGCGTCTAATCTGGCAGCCAGAGAGAATCTGGTCGTGAACTTATGGGAAGACGTGCTTGCCTTATGAAAGAAATTCGCGAAAGAAATTCCAAACGAACAAGAAAAGATTTGCTCACTGGATCTGAAACTATTTCCAAATCTAGCAGAGCTCGCAAAAACGGTTAAGTAACTCAGCTAGTGCTCTGCGCGAGCTTATCGGGTTCTGTTATGCGGTTGTTATCTTCAAAAGCTACAACATGAACACGGATGTGCAATTCAGAGAGAACACCCACTCTCCAATTTCAACAATCCACTTCGCCGCTCCTCTCAGCCCAGAATCATATGCTTCAAATCAGTAGCCTGGCGCCGATACCAATAATTGCAGAACCGCCAGGAAACAGCGATTCCACAGCTTTTGAGCAGCACTATCATGAGACTCTGTCCATGATGCGACAGACAAAGCTGTCTGAATTCGCAGCCGACAGCAAAATGCCCTTTGCCTTGAAACAACGTCAAATTGAGCTTCCCATGCTGGAATACAGTGTCGCGCTGGCGCGCTCTTCACCAAAATGGCGGCAGGTCATCGTCAAGTCCCTTATAGAAAACATTGAACAAGGACCAGGACATTTTTCCGTGCATCGAGCTAAAGATGCGCTGAAACAGATCGCGCTGGCGATTGGTATTCCTAACTTATCGTCCATGCTCAAGTCACAGGATCTAACGGAGTCAGAACAAGCGGCCGAGTTACTGGGCTGGCTAAAGAATTCACGTGCCGCGCAACCGCTTTTAATGTCACTTAAATCGGACCACCCTCTCAGGCAACGGATTGGGGACATCGTAGGTCAGCACTACAGTCAGTACAGAATCGAAGCAGCCACCTTCGAGGTCATCAGTTAGTTTTAAGGCAATCAAAATGTTCACGCGTAGTTTGGGCTTCCCCAGCTGCGCTTTTATGCATGTTATAGGACGCCTGCATGCATAGCGCCCCATGACACCGGGTACAAGGATGCAGGATACCTGGGAGAGGCACACAAACAGAGGCGAATTTCCGTGACAGAAGATTGGCGAGAACGCCTGAAACACCTGGAATACCCCGCTCAGAATCAAAAAAGTGCCGATGCCGAACCAAGACCACAAGGGCAAACAAATCAAAACGATGCTCAGGGCAACTTGCGCGATGCGCAGGGCAGCATAAGCGATTTGCACGACAATTCAGAAAGTCTGCACCAAAGCTCATCCGATTCACCCAGTCACCTGAACCATTCCAGAACAAATCCAGGTGAATCACGCACAGACCTGATTCCCCCGCCACAGACTGCCGATACAGGCTCAAGCAGCCTGTCATTCAAAGCCAGTCGGCGTGGTGCGGTGGAAGCCAAACGACAGACAAAAGATCAGGCGCGCCCAACCTCTACAGGCTCCTTCGACGTTGCAGCCCTGACGGAACGCGGTCAACAAAAACCGCCGACGAGCGAGGAGTTACTGAAAGAGCTGGAGCGATTTACAATCGCCAAGCTGCTTGCAGCCCACCGCAAACAGAAATTACTGGCGCTTGCGGCAGTGGCGGGCGTCGTTTTGCTGATCATCGTCACAATCGCCTCGAATTCAATGAATTCGCCAGAGCTGACCAAGTGGTGCAATCGTGCTTGCATGCTGGCAGTGCCACTGTCACTTGTATATGGACTGAAAGAAGGCATCCGCTGGCTGATGAAGGTTCAGCCACTGACAGCACAAAAACTGAACAGCCTCCTTGGCTGGGGCGACCCGCGCGAAATCGCAATTTCTTACATTGATACAGCCGATTTTGTCAGCGCCGAAAAAGTCCTTGAAAAAGCCTGCAAAAAGATGAGCGCAAAACAGGCTAAGCAATACATTTCAGCTTATGGATTACTGGGGCTGATTCACGCCTACACGGGCAGAACGGATGCAGCGGACACGATTATCAGACAAGCGCAAGAACTTTCCGAATCAAACTATAAGGCTCGACAGACAGACAGTAATGCCGTTCTATTGCAAATGTCTCTAAACTACAGAGGCGAATTTCATCAGCTCATGGGGCAATACGAAAGTGCGCACAGAATCTATTTGCGCACACTGCAACTGATTTGCACTGAACTCAACCCTGATGGCGAGGCGATCGTGTCGGCCCTGGCTAATCTCGGTCATGTAAAAAATCTGATGGGACAGCACGCAGAAGCCCTGACATTGCTCGTGCGCGCACATGAAATTGGACAGGAACTGCCCCATGTACGCGAGACAATGAAAGCATTCGTCAGCTCCAACCTTGGCACCGCATATCGTGGCATTGGAAAACTGGATGAGAGCGAAGGCTTCTTCCACGGAGCCATAGCCCTGGCCGAAGGTCCGCTCGGACAGCGAGAATTGGGACGAATCTACTATGATCTGGCCAGACTGTACGTGACCGGTGCACAACACGATCTCGGTTTAGGATTCTATCAGAAGTCGACTGCAGCCTATGACACATGGAAGCCTCTGGTCAATCCCGAGTATTTACGTGTCCTGCAAGATTATGCTTACTATCTGCGCAGCATCGAGCACAACGACGACGCAGACTTAGCAAAGAAGAAAGCTCAGCAGATGCAGCAAAATCTGCGCGACATAAATAATATGAATCAGGGAGTAGTTCAGAAAATCAACGCCAGCATCGTCGAGAGTGTGCAGGCAGTCCACAAGCCATCAAGATTCCCTATCTTCTGGACTCTGTTTTTCATGTGGGAATGCTATTCACTATGGCTGAGCGGGCTGCGGGTCGCTCCTTACAGAGAGTGGGCGCTACTGATCACGGCCGGCGCCGTGCTTGCTCTTAAATTGAAAACGAAGTATGGACCACCTTCCCGCAACGAACTCTCTCAGGGCGCATCCATGGCCCTCCTTTCCATGGTTCCTTTCGCTCGCTCGGCGCTTCCGGAACTAAGCCAAATGTCCAAAACCGGCATTGCCACATTTGTGGTGCTGGTCGTCGGTGCATTCGGAATTGTCAAAGCACTCTCGGTGCCACCGAATACAGTACCAAGCGGACTGCTTTCTGTCGAATACGAACGGCTCGCAGACAGACTGATCGACGAAGAGAACTATAATCTCGCCGCCAAAGCTTTTGATAAAGCCGTGGTCGACGCGTCCAATAAAACAAAAAACTCCATTGAACGCACTAAAACATGCAGAATGCCGCTAAAAGCCCAACCAGATGCCGCTATTCAAATGAACATGGACGCACTAAAGCTCAGGCAAGACAAAGAAAATGATTTGGCCTTTCAAAAATGGAACGAATGCATGACTAAGTATCCAGACTTCGAACAGCCCGCCGTGCACGTCGCTGAAGAGTTGCTCAAGAAATCAAAAGATGCAAAGGCAGCGGAAGAGATTCTAAATCGAGTACTGGCAAAGAATCCCAACTATTACGATGCCTTGAACGAGATGGCATCAGTAAAAGTCGCAGAGCACGACAGCACAGCCAGTATGCAGTACACAATGAAAGCATTCAAGGCACTGGCTGGCGAGGATGACAACTCTACACAGCTTATGGAAGGCGCCTTCACCAAACTCGAAAAAGCCGAGAAAGAACTAAAAGCACGCAAAGCGACGCAACGCTAGGCACATTACTCCCACTCGATTGTGGCCGGCGGTTTGGATGTCACATCATAGACAACGCGGTTGATACCAGGAACCTCATTGACAATGCGCGACGAAATCGTCTCCAGTAAATCATAAGGAAGTCGCGCCCAATCAGCTGTCATCCCATCTTCACTGGTGACGGCACGAATGACGATTTGATTCTGGTACGTACGCTGGTCACCCATGACGCCGACAGAGAGCGTTGGCAGAAGCACACCGAAAATCTGCCAGACCTGCTTATACAAGCCGTGTGCTTTGATTTCCTCGCGGATAATCCAATCGGCTTCGCGCAACGTTTTCAACCTTTCTTTTGTGACTTCTCCAAGCACACGGATGGCCAACCCTGGACCAGGGAAAGGATGGCGCTCTCTGATGCCTTCCGGCACTTCGAGTTCCTTAGCCACTTTACGCACTTCGTCCTTGAACAACTTCGCAAACGGCTCAACCAGCTTGAACTGCAAATCTTTCGGAAGTCCGCCTACATTGTGGTGAGATTTGATTTTTACAGCGACTCGATCACCTGTTTTGGGATCTATTTTCGTACCAGCAGACTCAATCACGTCCGGATAGAGCGTGCCTTGCGCCAGGAAATCAAACGGTCCCAGACGTTTCGACTCAGCTTCAAAAACACGAATGAACTCCGCACCGATCGCCTTTCGTTTCTCTTCCGGATCAGTTACACCTTTCAACTTCTCAATGAATCGATCGCGCGCTTTGATAAAGTGCACGTGGATTTTGAAATCGTTCTCAAAAGTATCAACCAGCCACTCCGGCTCGTTCTTCCTCATAAATCCCTGGTCGATGAACATACACGTAAGGTTATCGCCAATCGCTTTGTGCAGCAAAAATGCCAGAGTGGAGCTATCGACTCCTCCTGAAAGAGCGAGCAAAACGCGCTTTCCTTGTGTCCTCTGCCGAACATCTTCAATTGCCTGATCGATAAACTGCGCCATCGTCCAGCTCTGAGTGCATTTACAAATATCGACAACAAAGTTCTTCAAAACCTGCTGCCCGCCTCGTGTATGAACAACTTCAGGGTGGAATTGCACACCATAGAATTTGCGCACATCATCAGCAATTGCCGCAACCGGTGTAGCCATTGTTCTTGCTACAACAGAGAAACCTTCAGGTAAAACAGCAACACTATCACCATGGCTCATCCAACTCTCCATTGCGGGATCGAGTGAATTGAACAAATCTCCATGGTGAACGATAGTGAGCATGGCGCGACCGAATTCTTTCACCGTCGCCGCTTCCACAGTGCCGCCCAGGTCTTGCGCCATCAACTGCATGCCGTAACAGACGCCCAACACGGGAATACCGAGTTTGTAGATCTCCGGGTCGCACTTTGGCGCTTTCGGTTCGTACACGCTTGCCGGTCCGCCTGACAAAATCACGCCCTTCGGGTTGAGTCGCTTCAATTCAGCTGCGCTGATGCTGCAGGAAAGCAATTCGGAGTAGGTATTGAACTCCCGCACCCGCCTGGCTATCAACTGTGAATATTGAGATCCAAAATCTAAAATTGCGATGCTATCGGCCAGTGAATTGTCGGCTAGGGTCTCTGTGCCTTTCTGGACAGTCTCGGCTTTTGTAGAGGTCACGGCAATACTCCTTTCACGGTGACCTATTATGAACATAAATCCCGGTCAAGTGCCAGTCGATAGCAGCCTCTAGCCATGATTGTTTGGAAACTTTTTGTCTCTGCCGCTATTGCCATGAAATCAGCCTTGAGCGACTTGTCATGCTGGTATATTGCAAATTAGCGATGTCAATTGAAATATTAAACCGAATCGTGAAAGAGTCTATGCCCGTGCTCTTCGCCGTGCTTGCAGCAGGTTGGCTGGGCTGGTTTTTTCTGCAACCGTTCAACGGAAAAATCAGCGACTTTCCTCAATATTACGCGCCTGCACGTCTTATTTGCGGCGGGCATGGCGCGCAATGCTACGACTTTAGTGTCATTTCAAAAATGCAGCATGACTCGTTTCCAGACATGGGCGACCGATCGGCAGTGCCCACTTATCTGCCTCCACCATCTTTGATCTGGTTTTTGCCATTTGGCTTGATGGGTGGTTCAGAGGCATTTTTAGCCTGGAAACTAGTGCAGCTGCTTGCCCTAATTGGAGCGATTCTCCTTTTACGAGATACTTTCACACTGAGACGAAAAGCCCTCTGCTGGCTGATTGCCGGCATAGGAATTTGTGGACCGGCATTCGCGGCTACACAACTGGGGCAGATCTCCATGCCGATTCTCTTTGCGCTTTCTCTTCTAATCTGGGGGTTTAAGCGCGACAAAATCTGGGTCGCCGCCGTCGCACTCAGCCTTCTCATGCTCAAACCGCAAGAAGGACTGCCCTTGTTGGTCTACATGGCAGGCGCCAGACGCTACAAAGTGATTGGCTTTTCAGCGGTGGTGCTGCTGGCCGCCTCGCTTGTCGTTGCCTGCCTGATTGGCCCCCACGGAATAATGGATTACTTCTCTTCACTCAACTCCGGATTGGGAAAAGAGCAAAGCATGCTCATGCAGCCTGAATTAGGACCAACAGTAAGAGGACAATTACTGCGCCTTGCACCGGAGAGCAGGTCGCTAATAGCGCTTGCCAGTGGCGCATTAATGCTTCTTTCCTGGGCATTCATATTTTTGAGCGGCAGAAAGTTTGCTAAAAACCCGGACTGGCTCGAGGCTGGACTGCTGATAGCAATGCCTCTTGGGCTTCTTACAGCACTTCACTTTCACTCCTACGACCTGACACTGTTGATACCAAGCCTGGTGCTGGTGATGTCAGGGCCGCTTGAATCTATTACTCCGCCATGGCTTCTGCTGTCCGGGTTTCTTGTAGTGGGCACGTTTATGGTGCCCTTCTACATGTACATCCACTGGGACTATCTGCTTAAAGAGCACTGGCTGCTGAACCCCCACTTCTTCGCGCTGGCAGCACTGACTGCCGGTCTAACTTACCTGGCCTATAAATATCCGGACCAGATTCAAAAACGCTCCGTTCAAGTTGATGCCAGCACAAACGACTAGTTCACTAACGAACAACTCGCTCAAGTCCCTTAAAGACTGTATCCAATTGCTCAAACGTGTTGAAGTATCCGAAGCTAAATCGCAACAGTCCACGATCAACAGTATTTAGAGTTTCATGCGCTTTGAATGCGCAATGCAAGCCCGCTCTGACAGCCACCATAAATTCTATGTTGAGCAAATCTGCCGCCCGATCTGGTGTCAAATTTTCCAGCTCTATAGAAACGACTGGCACAATCTCAGAAGGCGAAGGCAAGCGCTTCTCTAAGTAAGTATTCCCGACCACCCTGATCCAGCTTTTGGAAAAGCACCACTCCAGAAAAGCTGTCGTCAATTGATATTCGTGAGCGGCGATGCTCTCAGCACCCGTATTCTCAATAAACTCAACCCCTGCGCCCATCGCGGCGATTGCCGGCCCGGGCAACGATCCCGGCTCTAATCGATCTGGAAGATCAGGGGGCATATCGAGAGACTCTGAAGCAGAACCCGTTCCACCGAAAATTGTTGGAGAGAGACTGTCACTATCGCGCACGAAAAGCAGACCGGCGCCGGCACTACCAAACAAGCCCTTATGACCCGGAGCAGCCCAGAAACTAACGCCTGGATACTGGCCGGGGCTATCGAATTCAGAACCAGCAGTCTGAGCCGCATCAACCAGAAGTGGAACTTCTCTGCCAGCACAGACTGACGCCACCACTTCAAGAGATAGACGTTCACCGGTAACGTTGCTCGCCTCTGAAACAACACACAATGCCGGTCTGCAGTTGTCGAGATATCGCTCCAGTTCAACTTGATCGATAATTCCTCGACGAGCGTAAGGGAGCACCACCACTTTCAAATTCAATTTCTTGTGCAGCTCATTTAGCGTCCGCGTCACTGCATTGTGCTCAAGTGGTCCAGTGACGACGCAATCGCCCTCTTTAAGCGGCAGTCCGCGCAACACCATATTGATGGAGTAGGTGCATCCCGGAGTAAAAATCACTCTCTCCGAATTTGAAACGCCCAAAAAACGGGCCAGATTTTGACGAACATCGAAGATCTTTCGCGCCGAATTTAAAGCAAGCTCATGGGCAGCCCGTCCGGGATTACCGGCATGGCGAAAGTATTGATCGTGAGCGGCATAAACGCTCGCCGGCTTAGGGTAACTGGTGGCCGCATTGTCAAAATAAATCGGCTTTTCGCTGGAATCCGACATGCTCGCCTTAACCGCAATCCTTAGCCACCGTCATGCTAGGATTATCTGCTTATGGCGAAGATATTACTAGTTGAAGACGACAAAAACTTAGCGATGCTTGTCAAAGATGGCATCAGCTTTGAAAATCACATAGTCGATATTGTGCATGACGGGCAGGAAGGAATGGATGTTCTCAGGTCGGTTAATTACGAGCTGGTCATTCTCGACTGGGATCTGCCGAAAGTTTCCGGGCTGGAAATATTGCAAAATTTGAGAGCAAGAGGTTCGCACACGCCGGTTCTCATGCTCACAGGCAAGAATCAGATTATCGATAAGGAACGCGGTTTCCAATCCGGAGCAGACGATTACTTAACCAAACCATTTCACATCAAAGAACTATCGGCCCGTATCACGGCACTGCTGAGAAGACCCTCGCTGCTAGCCGCTTCCGATATAACTGTAGGCGATCTGAAAATTGACCTGACGCTTCATCGCGTCACCCGAAACGGCAATGAAATTCAGCTAGCGCGACTGGAGTTCGCCGTACTGGAATTTCTGGTGCGCAACAAGGGACAGGTATTCAGCAATGACGTGCTTCTCGAGAGAGTATGGCCGGTCGATTCAGAGCGAAGCCCTGAAAGCGTTCGCACATTGATCAAAAAATTGCGCAATAAACTCGACAACGGTGGTCCAACTTTGATCCACAACGTGCATGGAGTTGGCTACAAATTCGAAGCGCCGAAAGAATAGTTTCAGCCGGTCCTTAAACGAACATCTTAAGTGAAGCGCCAGCGGACGAAATAGCTTCGTGCTAGCATTTCCACAGTCGGATTCGTATCTCAGCTTTTGCCCCGAGGTTGAATGTTTTTGCGCTACTCGCAAATCGCCGCCACGCTATTGATCAGCAGCTTAATGCTGCAATCATGCACTGGAAAATTCTCCTTCGAAAATTCGGCCCAGAGCAAAACGCGCTCTTTATCAACCATTCTCACAGACGATAGTGGCTCGCCAGCGCAGCTAACTGCCTCTCTAAGAGATTACCTGTCGGCAGAAGGACTGACCGAGCACCAGAAGGCCGAAGCATCATACGTGCTCGCCCGCCTGCAACAACAAACTACTCCTTTCGACAGCAAATCAGCTGATCCCAAAAGCAACGGCAGCGAGCGCTTAACCGACACGATAAGGCTTTTCGACGATGCTTCGCAGCTGCCTGCTCTGGCTGAGCGGTCGGCTGTGCATATCGTGGAGATAGCCACAACTATCGGTGATGAAGAACGTGCAAGAGCGGCGCTCGAGTATTTGAAACGTAAAACAACCGGGGTTGACAGGGCGCGTTATCAATACCAGATCGGGCAATCCGAGATGCGCACGCAAGAATTGGAGAAAGCGCAAGCACTCTTTATCGACTTGAAAAAACAGCATCCCGAAACTGAGTTCGCCAAAGCAGCCAACTATTACCTGGCTCAGATCGAGCTTTCCCAGGCTCAGGCCCAGAGTCAGACCCAACCACAAACACAGACCTCGCCAGAGCCGGCACAGAGAGCCGCCGTTTTGTTGCGCCAGTATATACACAGTGCTCCTGATGGGCGATTTGCTAATGACGCCATTGCCAAATTAAACGACCTGGTTAAGACAGGGGTAACGCAACTGACAGAAGCAGATCATGACGCCTACGGACTGGTCTACTTCGCCAACGGCAGATATGCCGACGCTTTGTCACAATGGTCACACGCCAAACCCGGAATACACGCCATCAAACAAGCCATCTGTTATGCACGTACAGGCAAAAGTGCGATGGCGCAGCAGATTTTACTGCAAGCAATTCGAGCTCAACCGTCTACGTCCTACGAAGCAACCGCAGCCTTGATCTCGGGTCCACTCTCTCGTGCGGACACTAAGACTTTCTGGCACGACATCCTCATGGCACATCCAGCCCGGGATGATGATCCGCTCTGGAACATCGCCATCCGCTCAGAGCCGGCCGAAGCTATTCCTTTATATAAGCGGATTCTGACCAAATATCCGACGTCGGAATATTCACCCGAGTGCATCTGGTGGATATTCTGGGATTCAGCCAAACAATCCAAATCAGATCCGAGCAAGGCAACAGCCGCGCTGCAGTGGGCAAAGGAAGGCTTGACCAAATATCCGACCAGCAAAGCTGCGGCACGCCTGGGCTTCTGGAGCGGAAAGTTGTATGAACAACTGCATCAAACGGAAGCCGCAAAATTATCCTATGAATTCTCAGCCACTCACTTCCCCTCTTACTATTACGGACACAGAGCGAAAGCGAGATTGCGACGGCTGGCCAGCAATGCACCAAACCCGGTGGCAGATCCAGCTAACGATCCAGGTTGGTCGACCAAACCAGCCCGAGTACCACCCAACCTTAAATGGCACTGGCCAAGCCCTTCTGAAATCATCTCTTACGAGCACATGGAAAAGCGCTACGGCGCAACAGTAACGGAACTCGTCAAACTCCACCAGTACGAAGAAGCTGTCGGCTTGCTACCCGAAAACACAGGTCCGGAGTTCAAAGCCAGTTTACTTGCTGCCGGCAGTAAACCGCTGCAAGCCATCAATGCCGCAAACAGAGATCTGACAGGCAATCCAAAACTCAATGAACGCTGGGGCATGGCCTACCCGCTCGAGTATAGCGAATCAATATCTTCCGAGGCCAAAGTGAATGGTGTCGACCCGCTTCTAGTGCACGCCTTAATCCGAGAAGAATCACGATATAACCCAGATGCACTCAGTCGTGTCAAAGCACTGGGGTTAATGCAACTGATGCCTGGCACCGCATACGGTGTAGCCAAACGGTTGTCGGTGCCATTATCAGGAACGCAGGAAGTATTAAAACCGGAAGTAAATATCAAGCTGGGCACCAATTACCTGGCTTACACACTGCACCGCTTCGACAATAACGCGCTTTTGGCAATCGCAAGCTATAACGGCGGTCCCAACGCTGTTCAGTCGTGGTTCCAACAACACAAACTGGCAGGCAATTCAGACTTCGATATTTTCGTGGAAAACATTCCGTTCCGAGAAACACGTGATTATGTGCGTAAGGTCTTTGGCTCATACTGGACTTACGAACAGCTATATGGTGGCAAAACCATTTAACGGCGACACACGCGCAGACGATGCAACAGCATAGCAATGGCGCACGCGCCAGTAGTACTGCATCCAGTGCGACAGGCTCTAAAACAAAACGAGCCAACTGAAAAGTTTGGCTCGTTCAACAATTTAAGAGATCAGGCTCTTAGCTCAAAGCGGGCTTTTCTTGAGCTTTTTCTTTGTTGGCAGGCTGCATGCCAAACTTAGACCAGAATGCCGTTTTGGGCAATTTGGATGCCGGTGTTTGCTCTTCAACTGGAGCGGAACTTTTGAGCGAGGCCATATTAAAGCCGCAGGTATTACACCGTTGCTTATTTGCGGCGATTCTAAATTGACAACGTGGACAGAGATAGTACTGCATAAGCCCCTCACTTTCTGATCGCAGTATAACACGGGAAATTAAGCCGGGAAGACAGTTTCAGGATGGAGCCCCGTGATTTCTCCACATTTTTACCTGTTTCTTACTTTGCAACGCCTGGGCAATTATTATTAGGAGCGAAAAACGCAAAAATTGCAACTACAAATTTTGAGGCAGTCTATGCAGCACGCGGTTCGACTCATCGTTACCTTCAAAACCCTGCACCAGGTGCTGGCAGCTGAGAAAGCCTTGCGAGAAGCAAATCCGGTTGTTTTCAAGATTCGACCAACACCTACCCCCCCAGGTCTATCTACCTCGATTTGCGGCATGTCAATCGAAATTCTAGAGGTTGGTCAGAAAGAAGACATCCTGGAATTTTTGACAGCCAGAGCCATGACACCAAGCGGTGTTTTTGAGATTAACTAGCGGGTTTCTAGAACCGGATTTCAAATGGTTTCAAAATCGTTTCAGGGCTCCAGAAAGCACGCCCTGATATCCATTCAAGATGTTTGCAAAGCGGCAGTATATGCAATACTGGTGCTTTATCGGCGCAAATTTACCATGGTCAAATTTATTCCGCTCGCCATCGTCGCAACATTTATTGTCTTTCTCTTTCTTTACGGTGCTTGCATTAGCGGCATTGTTCTGAAAGAGCCGGATATCTGCTTTCTTCTTGCAAGCGGAAGATGGATTGTTGAGCACGGGCAATTGCCGAGCAGCGACCCGTTTTCCTACTCAACGATTTATCACGACCAGCCATATGTCATTGAAAAGTGGCTCACTGAAATTATCTTCTTTGGTCTGTGGAAGTGGACAACTCCTGCCGGACTGCTCGTCTTCGACGCGATAATTTTGACACTCACATTCACGATAATGCCTTATCGCTTCCTGAAACTGAATGGTGTAAGCGGACTGAAAGCTTTGTTACTGACCTCGCTTGCTACCTTCACTTCCTTTTGCCACCTGGCTGTGAGACCGGAAATTTTTTCGTACCTTATAGTAGCCATCTACCTCGAGATCCTGATGCGCTTGCGTGAGCGCAACACAACTTTCCATTACCAGTCGGTCATCGTCCTCGTTCTTCTCATGGCGCTCTGGTCAAATTTGCACACTCTCTTTATAGTCGGGCTGATGATTCTGGCTTTCTATTCAGTCTGCCTCGCACTCGAAAGAGCCCTCCATTTCACACAAGAAAAAATGGACTGGACCGCTCCCATTGCTTTCGTTCTGAGCATTCCCGCAACGCTGGTAACGCCTTATGGTTTTACGCTCTGGAGATATCTGCCCAATATATTCGGACCATTCAACGACACTAATAACGAAATGCAGCCCATCGGTCCGTCTAATTTCAAAACGATTACGCTTTATCCCTTTTACCTGATGATTACAGTTTGTCTGGTCGTATTTTTCAGGAACGCATTTAAGAGACCGACCAAATCAGGTGAGCTGTTCTTTAAATTGCTGCTTCCAGTCGGTATCGCAGGTGGTATTAAAACAATCAGAACCATTCCTATCTCCGATCTGTTTGCTTCCGCCGGGCTGGCTCAGATATGCGGCAGTGCAAGGCAGAGAACAGACGTGACTGAGGGCGACTCAGCAAATGAAACAGTACAGGCAAGCAAAATTGCTCTGATCGACAAAAGTATCGATGAACTCTGCCAACCGATGCAACCAATGTGGGTGGCTCTGACGCTCCTGGTCGTGTCAGCCGGAGCTTACGTCATGACAATAATTATTCCACCTGAAATTCCACAAGACAGCGCCGCCTTCCAACCTCCGGCCAGAGCAATTGAGTTCATCGCCAAAAACAGACCGAAAGGGCGCATGTTGAACGATCCGCACTTCGGCAATGTTCTCATGTGGCAACTTGCCGATGCGCCGCCGGTTTTTATCGATTCACGTTACAACCTCTACGGCAACACCCTCTTGCAAGATTTTTGGAAAATGGCGGAGAATAAACCAGAGTCACAACAGCTCCTGGACAAGTATTCAATCGACTGGGTTTTTCTAAATCCAAAGATGCAATTGGTCAAAGCACTGTCGCAAAATCCGGAGTGGACAGTGCTCTTTCAAGACTCCAACAGCGCTATAGTGGCTCGCAAAACTCCAAGACAGGAAAGATAGATGCGATTTGTAGTGACAGGCGGAATGGGCTTCTTCGGCTCCATTTTATGCGACCATCTGCTCAGCAGAGGGCACGACGTTCTCAGCGTCGATCTGCTTGCCGACACAACCTCGACCAGACGATATAAAAACGTTCAACTCGACTTGAGAAATCTCGACGCCCTCAAGTCAACACTGAACGAGTTTGGAAAAGAAAGCAGAATCGATGCAATATTTCACGTCGCCGCGCTCCTCGCTCATGTTACAGCCGACCCAAATGAACTCTGGGCCGCCAACGTAGACGGTACGAAAAACGTAATGGAATGCGCACGACAACTCTCCATACCGAAAGTTGTTTTCACCTCCACAAATTGCGTCTTCAGCACCGGGTTTCCAGAACCAGTTAACGAACAAACGGCAACACACCCAATTGAGATATACGGCAAATCGAAACTGGCAGCAGAAGAGATTATTCGCACATATACAGACATAAGCTCCGTGATTATTCGCTGCCCGACCATCATTGCTGCAGGCCGGCTGGGACTGCTCACCATCCTCTTCGACTTCGTCAGAGAAGGACGGCGGCTTTACGTGGTCGGCGACGGCAGTAACAGATATTCATTCATCTCTGCTGATGACCTGGCAGACGCCTGCCTGCTGGCAGCGCAGTCTGTCCAATCGGGACTGTACAACATCGGTTCAGACAACGTACCTTCGATGAGACAGTTGTACAGCTCTTTGATGGAATATGCAGGCAAAAAGCCGCGCATCGTTTGCATCCCAGAGGCACCAACTGTGATAGCACTCAAAATCTTGAATCGACTCGGCTTGTCGCCGCTTGGTCCCTATCACTACCGCATGCTGGCTGCAAACTTCGTCTTTGACACAACCAAAATCAAAACGGAAATCCAGTGGCGCCCGACCAAGACCAATACAGAAATCTTGTGCAGCGCTTATCAGTACTACATCGACAATCTGGAATCAATAAACAGCGCCACCAACGTTTCCGCTCATCACAGCAAGGCCAAGGCTGGTATTCTCAACTTGCTGCGCATGATTTCATAGTTTCGTCGGCAGCCTGAGCGAATCACAATTAAAGACGTGATGTGGGACAGTACACACACTACATATTATAGTATTTAATCACAAAAGAGAAGAATGAGGGTCCCCCCAAAAAGTAGACAGTCCGGTCTGATGGAGATCCGCTTCTTAGGTAAAATAACCAAGGAGCGCAGCATGACGAAGAAAAATAAGT
>RXJR01000003.1 GCA_003963305.1 Candidatus Melainabacteria bacterium
CTGGTGCCTAAACTACCGAACCGCCGTATGCGGACCCGCTTGTACGGTGGTGTGGCAGGGCGGAGCCCGCGAGGGCTCCCCCTATGCCGAATTATGTCCCGACGAGATCAAGTGTGGTACGCCGTCGATTTAGGTCGTAGCATGTTGCTGCCACCTCTGAGTTTTTGCGGTTTTTGATCATAAAACATGATGTGGGCTACAAGGGCGAATCCGCCCCCGGCTGCGAGCATAAAGCAGATCATAGCCAGCCCCGGGTATCCAAATACTTTGAATTGAGTTTCCACTCTCATCAAGAGAGCTGCCCCGATAATCAGCGCCGCCAAAACTAGTCCAGAAGTGATTCTGTTCGCAATTTTCTGGAATGAATCAGTTAAAACCTTCTCGTCGATCGCTTCAACTTCGATATGAAGTTTATTCGATGCAAGCAAATCAAGAATCTTGTTTACGCGACTGGGCAATTTGTCCGTAAAATCTTTTGTCTCGATCATGCTGTTGAACAAACCAGCCGGCGATATACTTTTCATCATACGTTGTTGTGTTAAATGAGCAGCATTGCGCCGCACTGATGCATTAGGGTCAAATTCCGGATCGAGAGTTCGCCCAACTTGATCCAGATTGAGAAGAGTTTTGCCGAGCATGGTTAATTCCGAAGGCATTTTCAGACCGTGATCGGCAGTTGTTTTGGTAATCGCAAGCACTACTTTGCCGATTTCCATGTCCATGATATTTGAGTCGAAGGCATGCTGAACCAGATCATTTATTTCCTTTCTGCAAGCTCTTGCGTCAAAGTCACGTTTGATCTCGCCGATTTCGAATGCCAGTTCCGCTGCATCATCACCATGTCCTTCGCTGATAGCAAAGAGCAGCTGTAGCAGTTTCGATTGCAGATCGGCCGAAATCCTTGCCACCATACCCAGATCGATTAATCCGATCTTCTTGTCCGGCGTGAGAAAAACATTCCCAGGATGCGGATCTGCATGGAAGAATCCATCAACCAGAATTTGCTTTAAGTAGCAGCGGAATACCTCTTCAGCAAGTGGCTCACCATCCAACTCAATTTGTTCTAGCGGTGTCACCAGTGTGATCTTCTTGCCTTTTACAAAATCCATCGTCAGCACTCTCGAGGTGCTGTAATCACTTACTGCTTGTGGAACATAGATGCGCTCGAATTCTTTGAGATTGTCTCTCATTGTCTCCAGGTTATGAGCTTCTTTCTTATAATCAAGCTCTTCCAGAATCGTGCGCCTGAACTCGTCGAGCATTTTTCCGTATTCGTACTTACGACCGGCACTTGTGTTGTTGTCGTAGAATTCAGCTACATCACTGAGGATCTCCAGGTCTTGAATAATCTGATCTCTGATGCCGGGACGTTGTACTTTTACTGCCACCTCCCGTCCGTTTCTCATGACGGCGTGATGGATTTGTCCAAGCGATGCTGCCGCGAGCGGTCGGTCGTCAAATTCTTTGAATGCTCTGGAGATGCGTACGCCCAGTTCTGAAGTAACTATTTTCTCGACCTCCGCAAAGCTGAAAGGTTCGCAATTGTCTTGCAGCCTGGCCAGAGCCTCCAGGTATGGGGCGGGCAGGAAATCAGGGCGAGTCGAAAGCATCTGTCCGACCTTAACGAAAGCGGGCCCCAGCTTTTCCAGATCCTTTGTCAGCTCTTCGGCCTTACCCTTAATTTCATGGGGAACTCGACCATCGCCGCCCAGTGCCTCGTCAAGACCTGCATTTTTTACGAGGTCAGAGCTGCCGTACTTGACGAAGAGCATGGCTATATCCTTGTATCTCTTCAAATATTCTGGTCTAAGCGAAATTCCCACAGCTTTTAACCCCCAATTTCCTGCCCGTCGCTTCAGTCTGGACGGGTACAGCCGCACGTTCGTTCCAATTCAGTAAATGGAAGTCGAAACGGTCAGCCTGTAAGCAATTGAGTAATGTCATGTGGATTTTAAGCTGATATCAGTCTAAAATCACGCGGAGATATTGAAAATCAATACTGGTGCGACTTTCAGCTAATTATTTCGCATCGCCAGTTTGGATTGTTTAATGCACTCAAGCACACTTTCTGGAGCCGGCGTTCCGCGCTCGTAAAAGCAAATGTTTCCTGCCGGATCGATCACCACCACGGTTCTTTTTATGAACGGTAACCAACCCAAAAAAGCCTTATATTTTTTTGCAGTGTTGCCGCCCGGATCGCTGAGAATTGGGAATTCCAATCTCTGCCGCGTGCAGTAAGAGCGACTCTTGTTTGCCGGTGCCGTGTTTACTCCGAAGACTCTGGCGTCTGTTTCCATCAAGGCGGTTGAATTGATGCTGAAGTCGCTCAGCTGTTTATTGCAGGTGGGGCTGTCGTTTGCCGGATAAAAGACCAGCACAACATACGAACCAGCCAGGCTCGAAAGAGTTATGTCTTGACCCGTTGTTGATTCCAGGGAGAAATCCGGGGCTTTCTCGTTTAGCATTGACTAGCCTGTAGCTGCTGACACAAAAAGAATACTCGATGATTTTATCTGAGAACCCCAGAGTGTAAGCAGCAAATTGATCTTGGTGCCTATCTCTTGTTTGAATTCTACAAGTCCGTAGTGCTTGATGCCAATCTCGACAAATTTGTTGAATTCTTCCTCCAGGTAGCCAAACAGCATCCGTTCATCAACTTCCTGCCGCATTACCATCTGGTTTAAAAGCACGTATAGATGCATTCGTGGTCGAAAGAAATTTTGCACGTATGTGCAGAACTCAGGCGAATCGGGCGCGAAGTCTTGCGCTGCGAAATCGCAGTCGAGCTTCTCAAGCCGTTTTTCGAATTCACGCAGTTCTTCTCGATAGAGTTTCACAAACTCCCAGGAGCGCCGGTAGCGCTCCTGGTCGTCGTTTTGAATCATCTGTGTATTGGTTTGCTTCATCTGCTGGTAGATGAAAAAGAGCACGATGGTGCTACTTATGGCTTGCGCCCAATCAGCTGCTGAGCCTAAGTCGACGTGTGCCATTTTTTACTTCCAGCGCGTCCGTCAAACCAAGTCAACTACATCAACTCAGCCATGATTTTATCGAGCGCTTCCTTGCTTGGACGCGTACGAGATTCAGGGAGAGATGAAAGCGGCTCTTCAATCAGATCCATCATGTTCACGAAATCAGGTTTCTTTTCGTCAATGAACAGAAGCCCCGTCAAGAATTGTTTTTCTTCGGCAGCTTTGAGCATAGTCGACATTGCCATTTCGCGATTGCGAGGATCGTATTCCTTGCCAAGCTTTTTCAAGCGCAAGTGCGAGCCGTCATGCAATTCAACATCTTGTACGGAACCGGGATCGTAGTCGACAGTGATCTGTTCGTAAAACGGAATGTATCCCAGCTCGTGCAGAGGTGTTTCCATTTCCTTGGCGTATTTGTAGCTCTTGGTTGAACCTTCGTGATTGTTGAAGGTAACACAAGGGCTGATTACATCAAGTACAGCAGTGCCCTTGTGTGATGCAGCCGCTTTCAATAACGCCATCAACTGTTTGGGATCGCCTGCAAACGATCGGCCTACGAATCCGCATCCCAGTTCGATGGCCAGACCACATAGATCGATTGGCTGGTATTCGTTCAGCTTTCCGCCTTTCGCTTTCGAACCGATGTCGGCGGTGGCAGAGAACTGTCCTTTTGTGAGCCCGTAGACTCCGTTGTTCTCTACGATGTAGATCATTGGCAGATTTCTGCGCACCAGGTGGCAGAACTGTCCCAGACCAATCGAGGCTGTATCGCCATCGCCGCTCACACCGATGAGGAGCAAATCTTTGTTCGCCATGTTGGCACCAGTGGCTACCGAAGGCATTCTTCCGTGCACTGAGTTGAAGCCGTGGGCACGGTTCAGGAAGTATGCAGGAGTTTTACTCGAGCAACCGATACCACTCAGTTTTGCTACTTGATGTGGTTCTATTCCCAATTCGTAGAAGGCTTTGATGATTTGAGAGGTGATCGCGTCGTGACCGCAGCCATCGCACAGAGTCGACGGGGCGCCTTTGTAGTCAGCTAAGGTCAGACCGATACGGTTTGTGCTTTGTGCTGGATTTGAGGGTGTCTGAACCATGACTATTTTTTCTCCTGCTTCAAGATTTCGTCTGTGACGAATTGCGCATCGACTGGCAGACCGGTGTAGTGTCTGATCGAGTGCAGTTTCGTCGCCATATCAGGTAGTTCGAGAGTGATCAGATCACGCAGCTGTGCGTCGCGGTTTTGTTCGACGACGTAGACCCGGTCGTGAGCTTCGACGAACTTGCGCAAATCCTCTGTGAAAGGAAGTGCTCTGACGCGATAGTAGCTGGTTGGAATGTTTGCTGCTTTGAGCTGATCGCGACTTTCATACACAGCAAAGTGGGTGGAACCAAAGGCGATTATTCCTACTTTTGCTTTCGGTTCGGTATGCACTTCCGGTTGCGGCACAAACTTGCGTGCCGTCTGGAATTTGCGTTCCAGTCTGTCCATCAGATTTTTATAGTCTTCAGGCTTTTCTGTATAGGTGGCCTTTTCAGTGTGACCGCTGCCTCTAACGAAGTAAGGAGCGAGATGATGATTTGTGCCAGGCAGGGTGCGGTAGGGGATACCGTCTCCGTCCACATCTTTATACCGGGCGAATTCACCCACTTTATCGAGTTGTTCCGCATTGAGCACTTTGCCGCGATCGAGTGGCTTGGTTGGATAGGCGAACGGATCAGACATCCAGTTGTTCATGCCGAGATCGAGGTCTGTCAGAACGAAAACTGGAGTTTGGAAGCGCTCAGCCAGATCGAAGGCTGCACCTGCGAACTCAAAACACTCTGCCACCGACCCTGGTAGCAAGACGATGTGTTTGGTATCGCCATGGGAGAGCATATATGTGCTGAAAAGATCGGCTTGCGATGTGCGTGTTGGCATACCTGTCGAAGGTCCGACTCTTTGCACGTCGAAGATTACGGTTGGAATTTCAGTGAAGTAACCGAATCCAACGAATTCAGCCATGAGCGAAATACCAGGACCAGACGTCGATGTCATCGACCGAGCACCAGCCCAGCCGGCACCGAGTGCCATTCCTACCGCAGCCAATTCGTCTTCGGCTTGCACCACTGCAAAGGTGTTTTTGCCATTTTCGTCGACGCGATACTCATGCAAATAATCAATGAGGGTTTCGCATAGACTCGACGATGGGGTGATTGGATACCAGGCTACAACTGTTACACCAGCGAAGAGTGAACCGAGTGCAGCAGCAGCGTTACCGTCGATGATAATTTTACCGGCGGTTTTATCCATTCTTTCGATGAAGTAAGGATCATCTTTTTTGAGATTCTCGCGGGTCCATTCGCGTCCGATGTTGATGGCGTTGACGTTGAGCGGTACCACTTTGGCTTTGCCTGGGAACTGACCAGCCACAGCTTTCTCGATTTCTTTTTCGTCCAGATTGAGCAGTTCAGCTACGACACCTACATAGATCATGTTGGTGAGCAGCTTTCTCAGTTTAATCGTCTCAGTCGCTTTCGCTGCTAGTTCAGTGAAGGGCACCTGATAATGCTTGATATCGGAGCGCACTTCGTTCAGTTTCAATTCCACCGGGCTTATGCAAATCGCTCCTGGTTTCAGGGCTTTGACATCTTCGAAAGCTGTCTGGGGATTCATTGCGACCAGGATATTGGTCTCGGCTTTACGCGCAATATAGCCGTCTTTGTTGACCCGGATTGTGAACCAGGTTGGAAGCCCAGCAATATTGGATGGGAATAGGTTCTTTCCGCTTACCGGAATGCCCATTTGAAAAATCGTACGCATCAAAACGTTGTTCGAGGATTGGCTCCCTGACCCGTTTACGGTTGCGACTTGAATCGAAAAGTCATTTACGACACGTCCCTGTTCGGTTTTTTGGACGCTGTCAGCTGCTAGCGTTTTCACTATTGGAATACCCTGTTTAAGAGCGATACGGACTAAAGTGTAACAGCGTGAGTGGTGAAAGGCGCTCAAATACAACATTCGATAAGGTTTTGCAACAAGAAAATTGCCGCACCTTCTCAGTCGAATCGATCCTCATGAAATCGTTCACAGAGCAGTGCTAAGCGAGTTGAGACCAGAATGGGTAGTCTCTAAAACGCTGTCGAGATGCTGATTCAGGAATTTTCGTCGATATGTACGTCCAACAGAAACGGCCCTGGCGTTTCGAACATTTGTTTCAAGGCGTCTTCCAGATCAGCCATGAGGCTCACAGCGGCGCCAGGAACGCGCATTGCTTGTGACAGTTCCGTAAAGGCAAGCGGTGGATTGTCCAGAAATATACGTGCTTCGCTTCGCACAGATGGTGTCAGCCTGACGTTGTAATTTGTTCGACCCAGTGAGTTGACCACCACGAATTTGACATGCAGTCCGTAATGAGCGGCTGTCCATAGCGTTTGTGGGTAGTAAAGGATTGATTCATCCGAAGTAATGCAAACAACGACGTTCTCCGGGCTGGCCCACTGAACCCCAAGAGCTGCGGCCGGTCCGTGACCGGCAATGCCACCATTGGTGCCGAAATATGATGAGCTGTTCTCCAGGCTCAGTGTTTCGAATGGGTCGGCTTTGTCGGAAACGATGTCGTTCACTACAACTGAACTTGTCGGACGAACTGCGTCGACCAGTCTTAGTAGCCAGCTTAAGGTTATTGGCGACTCGAGAGTGGGATAACCTGACTGTTCTTCCTGTTTTTCTCTCACCTTTTCAATGGCTGTAATCGTGCCATTAGCCCGCATTTTGGCTTTGTTTACCCAGCTTGAATCTACGATCAGCTGAATGTCTGCTCTCAATCTTGACAAGCTTTCGCCGATGTCAGCCACTGCAGTCAGATCACATGGCAATGAGCGTCCCGACAATCCAGGCTCCACGTTCAGTTGGATGACATGCACGCCGGGCGGGATCAGTGGTGGGTCCTGGGGACGAGCCGGGAGTCGTGTCTGCATTCCGATCACAAGTAAGCAATCGTAGGGCTGCAAGAGTTCATTGGCTTTGTTGAGATTGAGGGGCAGTACTCCCGCAAACTGAGGATGGCGATTGGGAAAGTTCACCCCGGTTGGCATTGGCTCACAAAAAACTGGACAGCCGATTACCTCTGCCAGTGTCACGACCTCGCGACGAGCTTTGTACGCTGAGACTTCGTTCCCGGCGATGATGGCCGGGCGCTGAGAACCCACCAGTGCTTTTGCTGCTTTTCGCAGAAAACCCTGGTCAGCAGCGCCTAGAGGACTGGACTGCGGCGGCTTGAGAGGAGATGCAGTGGCTGGGTCAAGCAGAATATTGATAGGTAGAGACATGAAAACGGGACCCTTCGGTGGCGAGTTCGCCTCATGGAAGGCACGCCGGAGAAGCCGAGGAATTTCCGAGGCGGTGCGCAGTTCGCAACTCCACTTACTTACCGGCTTGGCAAGTTCGCAAAGGTCACCCCAGAGCGGTGGTTCGTCGTTCAGAATTTGCGTATCTTGCTGGTCGGCCAGGACAATCATCGGGACCCTGGCGTGGATGGCGTTGTATAGACTGGAGAGACTGTTGATCAGCCCTGTCGCGGCAGGCAGGCTGACCACTCCCGGCCGTCCTGAAGCCTGCGCGTAACCAATCGCCATCGATCCTGCTATTTCCTCATGCAGCGCTGCCAGATAGTGGATGTCTGCATTCATCTCGAGTGCAGCACCAATTAAGGGCGAATCTGCCGAGCCAAGGCTTCCGAAAATGAATCTCGTTCCTTCGGCTGCAAGTTGTGCAAGGAGAAGGTGACTGGCAAGAAATTCAGACATTGTTTCTCGTTTCTGTAAGGCTACGGGGAGGGGATTTTGAAGGTTTTTTCGAAATTTAAAGACGATATCAGTTTAACGCCTTAATACTGTACAGCTAAAAGTTGTCAGAGGTGGTCTAGTTCCAGAATTGGGCATGGAAAGTAGTCGACTAATTTTTCTAATTCGGTTTCAAACGGCATGTACATTGGGCGTCCCCAGGTTCGTTGAGTGCTTGTAAGCGGCGGAAAATGGCGGCATTTCTTAACAGCGTCGTCGATGACGCCGTCGAGGCGAAAACTGGGATAGAGGTCAGAGACTACTGACTCCCACCCTCTTAATTTGTGCATGCTTTGCTGAATGGCATTTTCAACCAAAGTGTTCCAAAGCTGATGGCGCGCTGATTCAGTCCCTACGATCTCCAATATGCGCAGATTTTTGCCGCCTCTTTCTGTCAGGGCATAGCCTGTTTGAATGCCATTTTCAACGGCATATGTAATTTCCAACCTGGGCCATGCCAGAGTCGAGTGTTCTGCCAAATAGCGTTCTCGACCCAACTTGTATTGCAAATACAATTCCGAGCGTTGATAGGCGAATGGCTGAGAGCGTTGCCATTTTGAATAAATGGCAATCATCGTCGGTACATCGGTGTCGTCCACATAGTTCACATCAGACGTGTCAGTCGCTGCTGACGCGATGCCTGTTACGTCCGTACCAGCCGTGAACACGGCGCTGCCTGTCATCCCGGCACTGCCGATACTCCCGGCACTCCCGGCACTCCCGGAACTCCCGGAACTCCCGATACTCCCGGCACTCCCGGCACTCCCGATACTCCCGGCACTCCCGTTACTCCCGGTACTGCACGGTCCCCCAGCTGAGTCCGATGATGAAAATTCGGCTGCGACTTGCTGCTTCGGTAAGTGAACGCTGAAATCTGCTGAGCCAAATTCAGTGAAACCGAGGCGGTCGTAGAATTCGGGGTCTATGTCGGAAAAAAGTATTGTGCCGTCGTAGTCATTATTGAAGCAATAGTCAACGATCTCCGTAACTATTTCGCGTCCGTAACCACATCCACGCACAGCCTTCATACTGTAGATTGCGCCTATTCCGCCAAACAGGTAGCTTCGTCCCCGATAAGTCAGATTAACTGTGTAGAGCTTGCAGCTGGCTACAACTTGTGAATTGTGTTTCAGAACGAAAAACTTGTAGTTTCGTCGCGCCCAGGGATGATTAATTTGTCGCCAGATGTATTCGTGGTACTCATCTTTTCGCAGCCCGGGCGACCAAATTTGATAGCTTTCGCGCAGGACTGTCAAGATGTCGTGCCAATCAGCTAGAGCAATTGTCATTAGATCCTTTGACTTTGTCTGAGTACCACTAAATATTCTAGACGCTCTCAAAGGTCGTAAAATGAGGACTTTCTTGCTCACTTCCGAGAGCCTGAGGAGAGTTCACTCTCGTCTAACGCTCGAGTGGAACTATATTTGGTGCTTCATTTCGGAGAAAGTCGTGGCTAACATCAAGGAAATTTACTCTTCGCAAACCATACAAGATCGTATTCGTGAGCTTGGCAAAGAAATTAGCCGTGACTACGCAGACCTTGAAAAACCAGTAATCATAGGTGTTATGAAAGGAGCTTTTTGCTTTCTTGCCGATCTGGTGCGCAACATCTCCACCAATGAGCCCTTGCAAATCGAGTTTGTGCGTCTCAGTTCGTATGGTGCAGGTACAGAGAGTTCCGGTCATGTGCAGGCTCCGTGGCTTGATCTACCCGATATTCGATATCGCCACATTCTGGTTGTTGAGGATATTGTGGATTCGGGACGTACCGCCAAATTTTTCCTCGAATATTTGAAGGACCAATTTAATCCAAAATCACTGAAAATGGCTGTCTTTCTCGATAAGCCGTCGCGTCGCGTTGTGCCTTGTGAACCTGACTATGTTGGTTTTACAATCGATGATCTGTTCGTCATCGGCTACGGACTCGACTACGCCGAGCACTATCGGGAGCTTCCGTTTCTGGGCGAGCTTAGCGGTATATCCGAAGGCTGAGCGCATAAATTAGCTTTGCGCCTCGAGCGCGGTAGTTTATTATAATTGTTGTATTAACTGAAAGCCGTCACATGTCTTTTGGAAGTCAAACTTGAAATCGAAACCTCGTAACTACTTAGGGCACAGCCTGGCTGAGATAGGACTCGCGGTTTTTCTCCTCACTGTTCTCTCTCTCCTGATCAGCAATGTTTTTGTTATGTACCTGGCAAAGCAGTACAACGATGATGCTTGCAGAGAAGCGGTTCGGCAGGCAGCCCGGGCGGCCTTGAGCGGAAAAGATTCGATTACTACGCAAAAGGCTGCCCAAGATGGTTTGAATGAGTCGCCTCAGGGTGGTTATTTTATCGAGCACCCTACTTTTCTCGAGTACAAAGACGAAAAAATTGCCGGTGTCAGACAGCTAAAAGTGCAGACGCAGACGGTGGCTCGGGTGCCATTTCCCATCTTGATTCTCGATGATGAGACGCGCGAGCGGGGCGAGCTTGCCTTTAAGTCTACCTACATCTTTGAATTCCAAAGCAAGAAGCCATAAGGATGGAAGAGAGCGATCAGTCAGTTCGCGAAGATTTCGCGACTTGTGCGGTGCCGCTCGATCGCCGTTATGGACCGCTCAGCATGGGTCTTTTGTGGATTACCATGGTGTCGGGATTTCCATCCGTCTTGGTCGGCTACGAATGGCATAAGGCTGGTTTTTCGTTTAAACAAGTGCTTGCCGGTGCGTTTGTAAGCTGTCTGATTTTACTTGGCTATGCTCTCAGTGCCAGTCATCTAGGCGCAGTCACCGGGCTTAACTTCGCCCTTTTGACCAGATCTGTCTTTGGAAAACTGGGGTCGCAGGTTATCTCTGCACTACAAACTTTTTTGTTCCTCGTCTGGTACGCCATGATCGCAGGTTTCATTGCAGTCGAATTGAAAGGACTGTTCGACATTCCTCTGTCGACTCAGGTAATTGCAGCTGTTGCTTCAATACTTATGGCTGCCAACAATCTGTTTGGTTTTGCAGGTGTGGCAAATTTTGCAAAATTTTTCGCTGCTCCCGTTTTGATTTTGTGGATTTTTTCCCTTTGCTTGAAGACGAGTGCCATGACTTCAGTGGGCGTTTGGACAGAGGCAGGAACTGGATCTTTTGCCACCTGCCTGTCAGTCATTTCGTCATTTGTGATCGGATATTCGGTGTGGGGAAACGAACCTGATTTCTGGCGTTTCGCCAGACCTAATTTGTGGACCACTTCGATACCGCTTGTGGTATCAATCCTGATTGGGCAGATAATCTTTCCTGCCTCTGGATGGATGCTTTCCAGATTGGTGCACATCGAAGACCTTTCCACCGCGACAGGGGCAGTAACTGCCTTTTCCTTCGGTAAAGCCACTCTTTTCGCTGCTATCGTTCTGACCGCTTCTTATTTCGCTGCCGGTGATGCCAATTTATATGGGTCGATTAATTCTATTGAAAATCTGGTTCAAGTAAATAGAAAGCGGTTGGTACTTTCGATGATGGCATTCACGGCTGTGGTAGCCATTATTTTGACATTTTATGGAAAGGCCTTTGAAATTCTTTCGTCTTTCAACAGTATCGTATTGCCGTGCGTGACAATCATCCTAGTGGTGGAGTACTTTTGGATTCGCCGTCGTGGCAAGGCGTTCAGTTCCAGAGAGAAATCAGAAAAGTCCAGTGACCGGAGTTCTGTCGCGCAATCAGAGTCCGCAAGTGACCGGAGTTCTGTCGCGCAATCAGAGTCCGCAAGTGACCGGAGTTCTACGCAATCAGAATCAGCGAGTGACGGGAGTTTTACGCAGTCAGAATCAGTGAATGACCGGAGTTCTGCTGCGCAATCAGAATTAGCGAGTGACGCAGAATCGTTTCATCCCGGTGTGTTGTGGCCGGCCATGGCCGCTCTGAGTCTTGGTTGGGTAGTCGGCGTGCTTACAGCTGGTGTCATACCCGGTACTGCAGAATTGCATGTCGGCGTCTGGCCGTTGTATGCCTGGAGTACCTCTCTATGCAGTTATCTGCTCTTTAGACGGCTGCGGAACCAGTAGATATGGCAGACTGAGCGGAATTCTCACGCTGAGCGGAATTCGCAGGCTGAGCGGAATTCACAGGCTGAGCGGATTACTTGCGGCGTCGCTGCTTAGCTTACCGGTTGTGTCATAAACTTCCACTGGTGCGAAATATTGCAAGTCCTGCTTTATCTTGGCGGCATCACCAACAACTGAAATGACAATGTTGTTGGTGTCGATCACCTTTCTGGCAACCTTGCGAATTTGCTCCGATGTGACAGCCATCACTTTATCTGCGTATGTCTCGAGATAATTATCCGGCAAGTCATAAAGTTTCAACTCGAGCAATCTCTGTGCCAGTCCCGCTTGAGTTTCCAGACCGAGTTGAAATGACCCGACGATGTATGTTTTTGCATCTTTCAACTCTTTATCGGTTACTTTCACATCGCGAATTCTGCTCAGTTCATAGAGAAATTCTTCCAGCGATGGTGCTGTCACTTCTGTCCGCACCTCTGCTTCTGCGGCGAATGGTCCCCGCTGGCGGTGTGCAGCGACTGAACTGTAAGCTCCATAGGTGTAGCCCTTCTGTTCGCGGATGTTCAAGAAAAGCCTTGAGTGCGCAGCTCCGCCTAATATTTGATTGGCGACTTGAACTGGAAAATAATCAGGATCGGCTTTATTGATGGCGACGTTGCCCAGTTTGATTGATGACTGGACGGACCCCGGTCTGTCAACCAGGTAAATCTTTCTTCCGTTCTGCTTGGGCAACTGTGGCATGTCTGCAACTGGCATCGTGCCAGACTTCCAAATTCCTGTTCCGAACTTGGATTCGATTTGTTGCTTCAAGTGCGCGGGATCGAAATCACCTACGATAACGAGTGTCGCTTCGTTAGGCAAATAGTGCGAATCGTGAAATTCTTGCAGGTCTTTGCGGGCGATATTTTCAATCGTAGTTGGAGTCGGCGCGACAACTGAGTAAGGATGGTCGCCGAAGACTACTTTGTTAAACCGCTCCTCGACCAGGAAATCAGGTTCACTTCGTTTCATCGCCAGTGCCTGGGTCAAGTTCGTTTTTGCCAGCTTCAACTCTTCTTCCGGAAAGGTTGGATGAAAGACGATATCGCTGAGGAGGTTCACGAGCCGGTCACTATATTTCGAGAGCGCTGAGCCGCTGACGATCGTGAAATCGAAGTCGGAGACCGCTTTCAGTCCACCGCCGATGAAGTCGGTTTCGTCTGCGATTTCTTTGCTCTTTTTGGTTGTTGTGCCTTCATTGAGCATATCAGCCGTCATCTCGGCTAGCCCCAGTTTGTCTTTGGGTTCGAGGGCGGAACCAGCCTTGATGCCCAGTGCGACAGTGAGGAACGGAACGCGGTGATCTTCTATTAGCTGTACCTGCAAACCATTGTCGAGTTTGTAAGAGGTGATTGTAGGCAGCTTGAATGGACGTGGTGGCGGCGAAGAAGGCGGGTTCTTCCGCCACTGCTCGTTGCTGACCGAGGCCGAAGGGACTTCAAGTTTACCGGTGTCGATGTTCGAGGCACCAGATTTGGTGAGGCTGTTGCTGGCACCAGACTTCGCTGCTGGCTTGTTGTTCGCCACATCAGCCAGACTGGCGTTTGGGAGCGTCAGTGCGACGAGGCTCAGACTCAGCGCCGCACAAAGTGTCTTGATCAACCGAGAATTCGAGTTGCCTCTAAGTACTGTTTTTGTGAAACTGGCTGGTTGCGCAGTGGTGCTCGGGCTCGATACCGATACCGCTGCTTTACCCAATAGCGCTGCTTTACTCGATAGCACTGCTTTACTTGATAGCGCTGCTTTAGTTAAGTAATCCATGACTGCTCCTTAGACTTGCAATATTACTCTCGATTCGCACTCTCAAAAGTGGAGGGCGGATCTTTGACCGGTATAGCTATTTCTTTTCTGTTTCTGCCGCTGACGAAGCAGTTTTCTTTGTCGGTACCACATCGATGACAGTGGTTTTTTCCTTCGTGAAATACTTCGCTGCAACGCGTTGGATATCGGCAGGAGTTACGTTCATGTAGCCCTCAATGTCTGCATCTATTGCTTTGGGATCATTGAAGAATGAGCCGTACTCGGCCAGCATCTCCGCTCTTGCCAGCCCTCGCTGCACAGACGTATAACTGTTCGAAGAAAACAGTGCTCTTAGAACCTGGTTTTTCGATTTATCGAGTTCTGTTTCAGAGACTGGTGTGGTTTTCAATTTCTCCAGTTCGCTCCAGACAATCTCTCTGGCTTTCTCTGCGGTTGTATTAGGCTTGAAGATGACGAACGTTTCGAATGCCCCTGGTCCGCGTCGCTCGTCATATTGTGCATCGGCTTTTAAAGCGATCTGGTCGCCTTTGACCATGCGCTGGTAGAAACGAGAGGAGTCTCCGGCTGAAAGAAGCGTTTGAATGATACCGAGGGTGTAGTAATCGGGATCTCGCTTGGCTGGTGCTTTCCATGCCATCCAGAAGCCTGGCAGTTGAGCATGAGGGTCTTCGACCTTGGCATACTTTTCTTTTGTTTGCTGGGGCTCGGCTACATCAGGTGCTTTTGGTTTAGGTTGCGCAGGTATGCTGCCGAAATATTTTTCCACCAGCTTACGCACGGACGGTGCGTCAAAGTCTCCAACAATAGCCATAACTGCATTGTTGGGTGCATAGTATGTTTTGAAGAAACTTCTTACGTCGGCAATCGATGACGCCTCGAGATCTTCGAACGAACCTATGACCGGATGCGCGTTCGACCAGTTATCGAAAGTCACTTCTTCCAGTTTCAGCGCGGCGGGAACATAAGGCTGGTTGTCGATATGTGATCGTTTTTCTTCTTTTACTGTTTGCAGTTGGTTTTCGAAATTTTCTGGTGTTACTTTCAAGGAACGCATGCGGTCTGATTCTAACCAGAGGGCCAGTTCCAGTTGGTTGCTGGGAATTTTTTCGAAATAGTTAGTGAAGTCGGCATGTGTAGAGGCATTCAGCGAACCTCCAGCGCTTTCGACATATTTGAAGTGCTCTGTTTTGCCGACGTTTTCTGATCCCTCGAACATCATGTGTTCGAATAGATGGGCAAATCCGGAGCGCCCTTTCTGTTCGTTTCGCGCTCCGACATCATAAACGATAGCGACTGCAGCGACAGGCACTGTATGGTCTTCGGAGAGGATTACGCGCAGTCCGTTCGGTAATGTGAAATCCTGAGTGACGGGAATAAGTGGCTTCTTCCAGGTGAATTTTTCCGGTTCTGAGCCACTGGTCAGTGCTATTTTGGTTGATTTTTGCGGCAGAGTCCCTGCGTCCTTTGCTGACGCATGAGACGTCAAAGCTTGAGACGGCAACGCAATATTGCCAATCAACGTTGTGGCGCTTATGAGCGCAGCACCTAGTTTGAACATAGTATTATTCGTCCTCATCTTCGGCTCCCAACAACACACATGACCAGAAGATCGCTACCACCAGTGCCGAGAGGATGCCGCCACCGACACAGATCTTGTCAGGCGCCCCGTACATCTTCAAAACCATGTAAGAGCTGAGCGCGAGTACTGCGCCAAGGACTGCAACTACATGATTGATTGAGATTGCCGGCATTGATTTCGTTTCTATGATTAGCGATCAAAATTCAAGCTGGAATTTGCTTACTGAGCTCGGCGGCAGAAATTTTTCTGAATTCGCCCAAGTAACGGTTCAGCAAGTAATGGTTCAGCATATCAGAGCAACTTAATATAGCCCTTAAACTTAGCGCTTAAGGGCTGATTTGATTAAGTGTTCTTGACAGTCTCTCAGGCGCGCGAGTGCAAGAGCGTTTCGGCGCACTTGCAATTGGCCCGCTTGTCAGGAATGGTTTCGACAAATTTGACGAGCAGATTCTGCAGCTTGCCTAGATTTGCACCGAACACTTTGATCACTTCCGAGTGAGAAACAGGTTCGACGTTGCCGTGGAGCCCGGAATCGTAGTCTGTGATCAGTGAAATGTTGACGACACACATTTCCAGTTCGTGAGCCAGATGAGCTTCCGGATATTGGGTCATGTTTATAACTTCCCATCCTTGTGCTCCAAACCAGATGGACTCGGCTTTGGATGAGAACCGAGGACCTTGAATTACAACTACTGTGCCCTGGGGATGCATCGTGATACCGCATGCTTCGCCAGCCTTGACGGCCAGGGGGCGCAATTCAGGGCAGTATGTTTCTGCCGCCGAAACGTGAGTGGCGATGGGACCTTCGTAGAACGTATCGATTCGTCCGCTGGTGCGGTCGACAAACTGGTCGCAAATAACGAAATCGCCGGGTTTGACATGTTTCTGCAGGCTGCCTGCGGCGCAAGGTGAAATCAAACGCGTTACGCCCAGTGACTTCATGGCCCATAAGTTAGCCCGATAGTTGATTTTGTGTGGAGCGATTGTGTGCTTTCCACCGTGTCGAGGAATGAACGCCACTTTTTTGCCGGCTATGCTTCCGATTGCGACGCTGTCGCTGGGCGCACCGTAAGGTGTTTCTATCTGTCTTTCCTCGAACTCGTCAAAGAGTTTGTAGAAACCAGACCCGCCAAATATGCCGATGTTTGCTGAAAGCTTGTCCACGACTGCGATTTCTCCTCGATTGAACTCCATAAGCAACTCCACTTCGGGTTGCTCGGCATATACTAACACCCGCAGAATCGAGCAAAATGTCTAGGACTTGCGCATAATGGGTATATAAACCATGTCAAAGTCCATCACCAGAGCCATCATTCCGAAAATTTACGCCTTGCCGGTCAGTCTTTTCTGAGGCTGAAACCATTGAAAACAGTGAGTTGCCGCTAAGTAGAACAGCGGGCAAGCGTGAAAAATCCAGCTCCCGACAGTCTCCAGGATACTTATATGCGCCGGAAACTTTTACTTACAATTCCTTTTGCCCTGGCATTTTCTCTAGTCGATTCGAGTGTTATTGCCAGCGATAGAAAATTTACTATAGTCGCTTCTGAGTCTGAGTTGCCCAGGCTGATTCAGACCATGCGAGGTGATCGGACTGTTGATCCAGATCGGCTTTACGAGCGTGTTTTCAATCTGATTAAGGACGATTTTTACGAGCCTGACACGCTTGGTAAACAGAACTGGGAGAGGTGGCAGCACCGATACGACGGGAAGCTGAAGACTCTCGAAGATGCTCATAAAGCAATTGAGACGATGCTGGCTAGCCTCGGAGACCGTTACACCAGATTTCTGGACACTGATGCTTTCGCTGATGAGAAGTCGCAAATCGACGCCAAGTTGTTTGGAATTGGAATTCAGATCGGAATTGACAAGGATCACAGAGTCATTGTCATCACGCCCATTGACGATACGCCCGCTTCTAGAGCCGGATTGCAACCGGGGGATGAGATTGCTGAGATAGATGGCAAGGCGACCAAAGGTTTTTCTGTCGAAGACGCGGCTAAGTACATACGCGGGAAAATAGATACTCCAGTCAATCTTGTCCTGATGCGCAAGAAAGAGCGTATTAAAGTAACCGTCGTGCGGGCCGAGATTGCAATTAAAGCTGTTCAGACGGCTAAAATGCTTGATTCGCAGGTTGGCTATATTCGCTTGAGCAGTTTTATTTCGCAACAGGCGAATCGCGAGATGAGTGAGGCTCTCGTCAAAATGTCTGGTGCGAAAGGAATAGTACTTGATTTGCGTGATAATCCTGGCGGATTGCTGACAAATGCAATCGAAATTTCGAACATGTTTTTGGACAGTGGAGTGATAGTTTCAACAGTTGATCGAGATGGATACAAGAATCCGTCCCCATCCGACGGCAAGCCGATCTGTAGACAACCGCTGGTGGTGCTGGTCAATAAGAACAGTGCCAGTGCCTCTGAAATTACAAGTGGTGCTTTGAAAGACAATGGCCGCGCTACTCTGGTCGGGCAAACCACGTTCGGGAAGGGGCTCGTGCAGGGAATCAATAAATTGGAAGACGGCAGCGGCGTCAACATCACAATTGCCCGGTATTTGACACCGAACGACACCGACATCAACAAAAAGGGCATCGGTCCCGACGTCAAAGTGGAAATCACTGACAAAGATCTCAAGGAAGGTAGAGGTCCATGGTGGGCTGATCCCGATGGACCAGCAGCCAAGCGTGTTCCTGAAGACATGAAAGACGTGCAACTTAAATCAGCCGTTGAAGTTTGTCACCGAAAAATTGATGACATCAATCCTGTCGCGATAAACGCTCGTAAGTAAGTGAGTAAGCACGAAATCTGCGAACGATTCAGTGAGTGTGTGACCGAGTCACCGAGTGTGTGACCGATTCATCAAGTGTGTGATACCTCATTTCTAATCTGAACGGTTTCCGCTTATCGTGAGTGAGATAAGCGAAAGCTCAAGAATTCAACTGGGCGGTTACAATATTGACCACTCCACTCGGAATTGAACCTTGCAATCGAGTAAGAAGAAGAAGCTGACAGACTGTCTCGCCGTTGTTGGCACAGGAGCTGCTTGCGGTAAAACGGTATTGCTCTCCGGCATGGCCGGAGCTTTGCGAGAGCAGGGTTTTAAAACTCGAGCCATTAAACCCATTGTTTTTGGTCAAAATCGAACCTCTGAGTCCGAGCTGTCATTCATCAGTAGTGTTTCGCAAACACCGCCAGGCTACCATCAGATTTTTCTGGAAACGTCTGGCAGCATGCGCGAGGCTGATTTTCACAAGGCCATCAGTCAGAATCGAGACGGAGAGTCTTTGACTTTAGTTGAGTTGCCAGGGGGAGCGGCGACGCCAGTTTATTTCGACGCCTCTGAGTCCGGATCCAAAGTGATCGAGTGGCAAGATACGGCAAACATTGTGCGCAAAGCGAACCTCCCTTGCATTCTGGTCGCCAGGCATGCTTCTGATGCCATCGAACAGCTTGTGCTGAATGCGTATTATCTGACGATGCAGCGCATTGTCGTGGTTGGATTGGCTACTGTGGAGACTGCCTCCGGCATGGGCTCTGAAATAGAGAATCGGATGCGGCGCGAGGATTTTGCCATGGCTCTTTTCTCGCGAACAGGCGCTCCCTATCTAGGATGTATCAAGTACAGCATGTCAGTGAGTGTGCCGGGCTGTAACCAGGGAAATTTGCTTAAGTTGACAACTGCTGGGCTGGACCTTTTGACGGTCATGAAAGCTCTCAATTTGACTGTCTCCGTCTGAGCCCAGAAGATGAAGGTGAGTAGACCTTATTAAAGTTATCTGTTGTTTCAACAGTTTTGGCTTAACCCGTGTGAACATTGAGCCCAATACTAGAGCGCATTGCTTTTAGAGCTTTGCGATGTTGCGGGTGATGTAGTGGAACAGCACGAAAATCCTGCCCTAGAAATAGATTCGCCGTTTCCGACTGAAACGCGCGAACTCATCGTTTTTACGATTTCTGACTCCAGTGGTGAGACTGCCGAAGCGGTTGCCAGAGCAGCTCTCGTCCAATTTCAGCCCGGGCGGGCCTCGATTTACCGGCTGCCGCAAGTGCGCAGCTGTCAGCAACTGGCTGGTCTGGTTCGCGAAGTATCGCATGGCAACGCTGTTATCGCTTATACGCTTGTATTGCCGGAGTATCGGGAAACTCTGGAAAAGGAAGCTCGTAAGTTCAACATTCCAACGGTCGATTTGCTCGGTCCTTTAATCACACGCATTTCGTCGCTGACCGGTACGGCTCCTATGTCTCAACCGGGTCGATTGCATTTACTCGATGAAACCTACTTCCGCCGCATTGAAGCAGTAGATTTCGCAATTAGATTTGATGACGGAAAAAATCCCGATGGTATTACTCAGGCTGACGTCGTGCTTACGGGTGTTTCCAGGACGAGCAAGACCCCGAACTGCATGTACCTGGCGCATCACTATGGACTCAAAGCGGCTAACGTTCCCATCGTCTCCGGTGTCGAGCCTCCGCTCGCCTTATTCCAGATCAATCCTCGCAAGATTGTTGGGCTGCATATTGACCCTTACTTGCTGCAAGACATCCGCACCACTCGTGCTCAAATTCTCGGTATGCCAACCAGTACTGACTATGCTGATCCCGACCGCATTCGTCAGGAAGTGCGACAAGCCAAAAAGTTGTTTCGTGAATTGAAGTGCCACGTCATAGACGTGTCTGCCAAAGCAATCGAAGAAACATCCAGCGAAATTTACTTACACCTTCGTCAATAACACGGAACCACCAACCAACCACACTCATAGCAAACTGGAGAAAGCGAGCATGATGAGCACCACCGGATCGACAACAATCAAAAAAGGCACCGAAATGAAAAGAGTGCTTTTGTTTGCAGACGCGTACAAAGCGTTTCAGGGAGATTCGAAAGAACTCACTGATACGACGCGTTCTGCCATGAAGGAGTATCTTGGTGGCAAGGGTGCCGGACTGGCCGAGATGACCGCCAGTGGTGTCAATGTTCCTCCAGGTTTGACCATCGCTACTTCAGTTTGCCGAGCTTATCACGAACATGGACAGAAGGTGCCTGCCGGGCTTTTCGATGAAGTGCTCGAGGAACTGAAGCAAGTTGAAAAGTCGCTTGATAGAAAGCTAGGCGACCTCGAAAAGCCGCTCTTGTTGTCGGTTCGATCTGGTGCCAAGTTCTCGATGCCGGGAATGATGGACACAATTTTGAATCTTGGTTTGAACGATAAGACAGTTGAATCTCTTGCGAAACTGACTAACAATCCTCGTTTTGCCTGGGACAGCTACAGGCGTTTTATTCAGATGTACAGCAACGTTGTGCTCGAAATCCATAAAGACAAATTTGAAGACATCCTTGAGGATAAAAAAGACGATTTAGGCATTAAAAATGATCCTGACTTGACTGCTGATCATCTCAAGGAACTGGTCAAGGAATATAAGGAGCTTGTACTCAAGCAGCATGGCAAGCCATTTCCGCAGGACACAACTGAGCAGTTGACCGGTGCCATCGAAGCAGTGTTCAAAAGTTGGAATAACAACCGCGCTATCTACTACCGAAATTTGAACAAGATCGATCACAATCTCGGTACGGCGGTAAATATTCAGGCCATGGTGTTTGGCAATCTCAACGACAAGTCCGGAACGGGCGTTTGCTTCACCCGCAATCCGAGCACTGGCGAGAAGGCATTATACGGCGAGTACCTGGTTAATGCTCAGGGCGAGGATGTTGTCGCCGGCACTCGGACACCAAAGAAAATTGCCGAGATGGCAAAAGAAATGCCGAAGGTTTATGAGGAACTGCTGGCTACAGTCGGTAAGCTCGAAAAACATTATAAGGATATGCAGGATATCGAGTTTACTGTTGAGCACGAACGTCTATTTATTCTCCAAACCCGTACAGGAAAACGTACAGCCGCAGCTGCAGTGAAGCTGGCTGTCGACATGAACAATGAGAATATTATTGGTGTGAATGAGGCTCTGTCGCGGGTCGAGCCGATGCAATTGAATCAATTGCTTTTGCCGAGTTTTGTGCCGTCTGAAAAGGCTAAAGCAAAAGATGAAGGGCGCTTACTCACCACCGGATTGAATGCGTCTCCGGGAGCCGCTATAGGACTTATTTGTTTTGACCCGAATGAATCGGAAAAACTTGCTGAAAAGAACGAGAAAGTGATTTTGGTGCGTATTGAAACATGCCCTGACGATATTCACGGTATTGTTCCAGCTCAAGGTGTAGTCACCACGCGTGGTGGCATGACCAGTCATGCTGCGGTGGTTGCCAGAGGCATGGGGAAACCATGTGTCGCAGGCTGTGAAGCAGTAAAAATCGACATGCATAAACAAGAGTTTACTGTAAACGGAAAGACATTCAAAAAAGGTGACGTGATTTCAATCGACGGCTCTACCGGAGAGATTTTCAGCGGCGCGATTGCGCGTCATGAACCGGAATTCTCTCAGGAGTTCAAGACGCTTTTGGGTTGGGCTGATAAGGTTCGCAAGTTGAGAGTGCGAGCTAATGCTGACACTCCAGAAGATGCTCGCGTTGCTCGTGATTTCGGTGCTGAAGGTATAGGTCTGTGCAGAACCGAGCATATGTTCATGAGTCAAGACAGACTTCCGTCTGTTCAAGAAATGATCATGGCGGCCGGACTGGACGAACGAACAGCCGCATTAGCTAAGCTCTTGCCTATGCAGCGCGAAGATTTTATCGGTATCTTCCGTGAAATGAAGGGGCTGCCGGTGACGATTCGCCTGCTTGATCCGCCGTTGCACGAGTTCCTCCCCAAAATGGAGGCGCTGATCGAAGAAGTTGCCACCATGAAAGCCAAGGGAGTTAAGGGTGCGCAACTGCGGGAGAAGGAATTGCTTCTCCAGAAAGTGAACGAGTTGCATGAGTCCAATCCCATGATGGGTCTGCGCGGCTGCCGTCTCGGTCTTGTGTATCCCGAGATAAATAAGATGCAGGTGCAAGCAATCTTTGAAGCTGCCATTGCAGTGAAAAAAGAAGGCATCGAGGTTTTGCCCGAGATCATGATTCCTCTGGTCGGCCATGTAAATGAGCTGAAGACGGCACGTAGCGTTTTAGAGGCTGCTGCTAAGGAAGTTATGGAACGGGAAAAGACAAACATCGATTATAAATTCGGAACTATGATCGAGATTCCGCGAGCCTGTGTAACCGCAGATGAAATCGCAGAGCACGCTGAATTTTTCAGCTTTGGCACAAACGACTTGACCCAGATGACTTTTGGATATAGCCGTGACGATGCTGAGGGTAAGTTCCTGAATCGTTATCTCGAGGGCATCGATGCCAACGGTGTCAGGGGAAAAATTCTCGAAAGTAATCCATTTGAAGTCCTGGACCGCAATGGTGTCGGCAAGCTCATGAAAATTGCCGTCGAATACGGCTTGCAGACGCGCCCTGATTTGAAGCTGGGAATATGCGGAGAGCACGGTGGTGAGCCATCGTCGATCGCTTTTGCCCACCAGATAGGGCTTGCCTATGTAAGTTGCTCGCCATTTAGAGTGCCGGTTGCGCGTCTAGCGGCAGCCCAGGCTGCGATCGAGACTGTGGAACGGGATAAATAAATCTCGGTTCCTGGTTTTAAACTGATATCAGTTTAAAATCGAAAGGGTGCCCTGCAATTGCCACTGGGTAAGGCTTGGCGCCCTTTCCTGGGTTCGTTTCCGCTCCCGAAAATCCGGCTTACTGCTTTGATATCATAGTTACGACGTCTGCAGGATTCTTTATGGGCAACAAAATTGACGCACTGATGGAACTTTTGCCCGAGAAAGAAACCCTCTTGGGAAGTGAACACCCGCAATTTGCTGACTATCTCACGGCTGTGGGTTTGAGTCTTTATCATGAAAGTCGTTTCGACGAAGCCGAACAAATGTTGAAACGGGCATTAGACATTCGCGAGCGCGCTTTGGCCGTCGAACACGAAGATATTGGCGAAGCTTTAAACAATCTGGCCCTGGTATATCTGGCCCAGGGCCGATATTCCGACGCTGAGCCACTGTTCAGGCGAGCTTTGCCAATCCAGGAGCGCAATCTGGGAGTCGAGCACTTGAGCACCGCGGCTGGCATGCTCAGTCTTGCCGATCTTTATCGGATGATGAGTAAATATTCTCAGGCAGAACCACTGTACAAGAAATCGCTAGAGATTCGTGAGAGGCAGTTGGGACCGGACCACCTGGATGTAGGCCAAGTTCTCAGCAGCCTGGGGCGGCTCTATTATGAGCAAGGGCGCAACGGTGATGCCGAGCCTTATCTTCGGCGGGTTCTACAGATTCAGGAAAAGGCTTTGGGTGTCGACCATCCAACCATTGCCAACACACTTACGCTACTGGCGTCTCTTTATACAGAGAAGGACCAATTTCCTAAGGCAGAAGCTTTGCATTTGCGAGCACTGACGATCAGGGAAAAGCAGCTAAGCAGTGAGCATCCCAAGGTGGCGGAGAGTTTGAATAATTTGGGATGGCTATATCACCAGAATGGTAATTACACTCGCGCCGAGTCGCTCTATCAGCGCTCCGTCGAAATCTGGGAAAATACTCTTGGTCCTGATCATGCGAACGTCGCAGCCTGTCTTGAAAATTACGCAGATTTGCTCCACAAAACCAGCCGTGAGATTGAGGCAGTTGCCCTTGAGCAGCGCGTCTTTTTGATTCGGCATCGTGCCGGCAACTAATATCTTTCTTGTCGACATGTATAATTTCAATCTGTTCAACTGGAGCGTCACGTGGCAAAGAATGTTGTTTTAACTGGTGTCGGACATGACCGGGTCGGAATTGTAGCTGAACTGGCTGAGATTCTGTTTGAGATGGGTTGTAACTTGCTCGATTCGAGTATGACGCTTTTGCGAGGTGAGTTTGCCATCATCCTGATGATTCGGCAGCCTGAGGAACAAAGCTTGGCGCAACTGAAGGAGCGGATTTTAGAGGTTGAAAACCGGCTTGGATTGACGATTCACGTGCGTGAGTTGAGTGACGCAGAAGTCGAGGTGACCGAGGATCAGGGCGCGCCTTATATAATCTCAGTATATGGTGCGGATAAGCCTGGCATCGTATCTGGTATTACGCGTGTGCTTGCTGATCTCGGTGCCAATGTAACTGATGTAGAGACTAAGCATACCGGCGATCGTGATGGCGCAACGGTCTTTTTAATGGTTCTGGAAATTAGCTTGCCTGATAGAGTTACCGAGAAACAACTACGTGCGACTCTGGATGATGCCTCCAAGCGATTGAATGTAAATGTCTCGGTTCAGTCACTGGATGTGGTGCAGCTGTAAATGGCGATTTTACCGATACTGCTTTATCCTGATGAAAGACTCAAGCAGATTTCCGCCCCCATCGAAGCGATTGATGACGCTGTCAAAAGTTTGATCGATGACTTGTTGGAAACACTTTACGAGTCTCCAGGTTGTGTGGGAATAGCTGCACCGCAAGTAGGTGCTCTTCAGCGCATGGTTATCGTTGACGCCTCGCGTAATGCCAAAGCTGGTAGCAATCACGGTCGAATGATTCTGATAAACCCCGAAGTGCTATTCTCGGAGGGAGAGGTGATGGCGAGGGAGGGATGTCTCAGCCTGCCGCATCTGACTGCTAATGTGAAGAGAGCTCAGCACATAAAGGTCAGAGCTCAAAATGAGCACGGCGAATGGTGGGAGTTTGAGTCCTCGGATTTCGAAGCGCGAGTTGTGTTACACGAAATGGATCACCTGGACGGTTTGCTTTTCCTGGATAGAGTCGCTTCTTTGAAAACTGACGTGTTCAGGCGAAAGCGCTATACACCTCCCGAGCAGCAACCGGCCCGTTCGTAGTGCGCGAGCGTTCCGCAGTTGTGTTCCGCAGGAGTGTTCCCCATGAGCATTCCCACAAGAGCGTTCCTCAAGGAGTGTTCCCCAAAGAGTGTTCCGCAAGGAGCATTCCCACAAGAGCCTTCCCCAAGGAGTGTTCCGCAGGAGCGTTTCTCAGGAAACCGGTCTCAGACCTCTGACCGAATTGATTCTCGCAGCTTAATCGTGTGCCCAGACTCTTCGTCTTGTGCGTCTTGGTTGTTATTCTGTTGTTTGTCGTCTTTGGGTCCGAGATCTTTGTCTAAATCTTCAATGATTGCATACCTCTTGGCGGTATCGAGAGCGGTGGCACGTGCAATAATTTGGTCTAGCTCTGGAGAAACATCGTCTCTAACGTTTATTGGATGTGAGCAGGTGATTGGTTCAGGATCTTCTCCGAGCAGGAGGTAGACCAGCGTCGCACCCATAGCGTAGATATCGCTTTGAGGGGTGGGCCGTCCTCTGAATTGTTCGGGCGGCAGGTAAGCATGTTTACCTACCACCGTGCCGGTTGCCGTGGATTCTGTTTGTTGAGCAACATTGAAATCTACTAGTTTTAAGATACCGTCTTTATTGAGAATCAAATTGTCCGGTGTGAAGTCGCGGTGCACTACAGGTGGTGAAAGACTATGCAGATACTGGAGTATCGAACACATTTGCGCTGCCAGATCGCGCACACGTTCTTCGCTCATGCGACCTTCTTGTTCGACTATCCGTCGCAGCGACAAACCGTCGATTCTTTCCAGCACAAGGTAGCCACGATGATCTTCTACAAAGAATTCAATTAGTTTGACGACCTGCGGACTGTCAAGTCGTTTTAGCATTGCTGCCTCATGCTGCATGCTTTCGAGAGCTTGACGACGCACGTTTACGTCGACATACACGGGTAAAATAAACTCTTTCAAGACAACTTCGGCATTGTCGCTGACGCGCCTGGCTAGATAGGCGGTACCTTGTCCACCGACACCGAGTTGTCCGACCACTGAATATTTCCCGTCAAGAAGCAGTGCGCCTTCTGATATGGGCGTCAGGCGTTCGCGCTTTGGTGGCGCTGATAGCGCTTGCAGCCAGAGTTCTGTGTAGCTGTCGTCCTGGGCCGGAGTCAACACATCGATGAGCTGTGGATCCCGAGGCACATCCGCTCCCCAATATTCGATTGCTTTGAGCATCTTATGCCGATCTTCGCTCGTTGCAATACTGCCTAGTTTCAGTTTAATTGGATAGCTCTCTGGCTGGTTCGAGCCATTAATTGCGGTGGAGAGTTCTTTGAATCGAATGATCGAATCTTGAGGCGATGTCTTGTCTGGCGGCCATGCTAGGTCGACTCGCTCCACTTTGCTCCAGGGCATCATCAATCCATTTGAGTAGTTCCAGCGGTGCCATTCCATACAGATCCCAGCTTTGCTCACTGAAATATGCGTGGGGTGCGATAAATAGCGGGCCAGAGCAATCAAGTAAATTCCCAGGAAAGTTAGAAAAAGCCCTGGCAAAATGAAGCTATCCGTAGGGTTAGGTGTCTGTCCTGCACCGGCCATGATGGCGGAGCTAGATGCACCTGAGTTCATGATGTTGGTTATCTGTTCCAGTATTAACTGTGGTCCACCAAACCCAAAAAAGAGCATCACCAGTCCAATGGTGAACAACGCTTTGACGCTGCTGAATGCTGAGAACCGGTATTTGATCCATTTTTCCATACTTGCATACGGGCGATAGGAGATAACCAACTCTCCGTCAGGAGTAAATACATTTTCCTCTTGCTGGTTTTGCGTCTGATCTTCTGGCATGGTTCAAACTTTCTCTCGGATTCGAAGTGACCTTTCGATTATGATTTCCCCGATTGCTTGCTCTAGCGCGTTTGCAGATTGCGGTCTGTCGCCTATTTCCATTTCTGTGCATGAGGCGACCAATGCGTCGATCGCGTCTGAAATCTCTGCATTTATTTCCTTTGGGTGTGAAGACATCAGTGCTTCTGGATCTTTTCCTGTTAAGAGGAAGTACATCGTGCCACCAAGTGCGTAGATGTCGCTGCTCAGGTTGGCTTTTCCTCGAAGTTGCTCCGGCGCTATGTAGGCTTGTTTACCGACCATCGTGCCGGTTGCATTGCCCACAAACTCATTGGCTGCGCCGAAGTCAATCAGCGTAATTGTGTCATCTTCTTTTCTTACGAGATTATCCGGTGTGAGATCTCGATGAATGATTGGGGGGTCTTGCGAATGCAAGTAAGCGAGAATTGATGCAATTTGTTTTGCCCATTTCAAAACAGATTCTTCTGATTGAGGTCCGTTCTGTTTCACCAGTTGTCTGAGATCCTGACCTCGGATGTATTCCAGCACCATGTAACTGCGATTGTTTTCTGTAAAGTGATCGAATACTCGGGCAATATTTTCATGATTCAGCTTCATCAGTAATCTCGCTTCGCGTTCAAACAATTCGGCAGCCTTCTGATGTGTGTGTTCATCAGCATTGGCCGGGACTACCGCCTCTTTTATAACAACCATTTCTTTTTCGTTTTCTTGTGCCAAATAGATTGCGGACAATCCCCCAAATGCCAGTTGCCGAACAATCTTGATGCGACCATTTTGTAGCTTTCTATCTGGTTCGAGCGGTACGAATGAAGTTGCGCTGAAGCGCCTGCTTAGTTCCTCCTCCCACATTTGAGTGTAACTAAATTCGATACCACGACTTTGATTTTGTAATCCGTTCTGAAACTCAATTAGTTCGGGTGATCTTTTGCAGCTCTGTCCCCAAACTTCGATTGCAAGCAGGAGTTGCTCTAATTCAGGTTTGGCGAGTCTAGAGAGATCCATAGTGCTTCGACCGCCCGAGCGGAAGAACAGGCTCAGGAAACCGCACGAAGACAGATCTTTCGCTGTAGGCTTGGAGGTATCAATTTGCACTTGAGCGGCGATTAGATCACTCCAGTGGCGTTCGCGTCTGAACCGGAGCTTCGGCAACATGAACAGCGGAAAAGAGAGTCCTTCTTTGCTGACGACGATACGATCGTCTTCACATACAGCTGCCATCAGAATAGCCAATATTGGAATTGTGCCGAGCACGATTAGCGCTCCGGCGATCGGCAGGGCAGCACCGTGTATGGCTGCCCAGTTCGTCACAACTAGTGTTAAGAATAGTCCGAAACAAAATGGCACGATTATTGCCCAGAGGGGCATTAGAGCCGTCATTACCGCAAAACCAATTTTTGCCGGCAGCGGTTTATATTTGACCGAAAGTTCAAGCTCTGCCAATCGTTTTTTCCCGGCATGGTTCAGGTTCTAAGATTTAGTACCCGAATTTGAGCCTTTTTGAAACTCTGGCAGGGTTCTCGGTCAACGAGGCTGACCGAGAGAGCTTACTTTTTGCTGCGATTGGACGAGTCGACAAACTCGGTCGGAATGCGTTTTGACATGCCAAAAATAGCACGCGGGAAGAGAGCATTCAGGCGTTCAACTGCTATGCCAGGCGCAGTGAGGACGATTTCCTGTCCACCACCTTTCTGTAGCGCCTGGAAAATATCTTCAGCTGCTCGCTCTGAGCTAATACTCAAAATATGCTTCATAACCATGCCGCGCAAATTGCCTTCCTGGGCTATCAGTGTTGGATTTTTCGACTTCATTACGTCGTTCTTGTCGAAGAACTCGGTGCGTACCCAGCCCGGACACACTGTTATGAAGTCCACGCCCTGGTTTTGCAGTTCAGCAGCCATGCCTTCAGACATGCCTGTAAGCGCAAATTTACTGGCTGCATAACAAACACTTCCCGGAAAGGCAACCTTACCGGCAACAGACGAAATATTTACTACTTTGCCCGCCTTTTGCGAAACAAAATGAGGAAGGGCTGCGTAAGTGGCATGCAGCGGAGCGAAGAAATTAACGGCGAAGACGCGCTCCCAGTCTTGAGGAGTTAAGTTCATCACAGCACCTGGTTTAGCAAGCCCTGCGTTATTCACCAGCAAGTCAATTTTTCCGAATTCTTTCAGGCAACGGTCCACAAGCGCAGCAGGCATTCCCGCTGCCGCTACGTCACCAGATGCAATAATTGCCTCACCGCCATGTTTTCGCACGCAGGCCTGTGTTTCAGCCAGCGCCTCTTCTGTGCGAGCATTGATAATTAATTTCGCTTGTAGTCGGTCAGCAAGCAGTATTGCCAGCGCTTTTCCGATGCCAGTCGATGCGCCTGTGATGACACCTGCAAAGCCCGGTTTTAATTTGTTCTTCGGCACTTTTTTGTCCTGATCTTCGATTTTAGGCTGATATCGCTTTAGATTTTGACAATCGATTATAAAGCCTCATTACATGGCACGTCCCGCATTTTTCTGCTTGAAGTCCACCCCCGTAACAAACGCCATCGCCTGATCGTGATTGGAACAGAAATTGCTTGAACTCGGTCGCTTTGGGAAGTGGTTTTCAGAGGGATTTTTATGCAACAGGTTCAGCAACTTGCTACGGAAGCAGCTCAGGCTTTATCTCAGCACAATTATGCGAAGGCGGAGGAGCTTTATAGACGAGTAATCACAATGGTCGATAGTTCTCCTGATCCTCAGAGTCCGACGGAGCTGGATATCGCGCAGTGTTTGAACGCTCTTGCGGACCTTCTCGACCGGAATAGTAAAACGGAGGAGGCTGAGGTTATGAGGCAACGAGCTCGTCGCATTACGGCCCGCGAACTCAACGAACTGGACGGCTTTCCGCGCTAAATTGAAGATCTTAAGCTGATATCAGTTGAAACTTGACTGGTAGGATTTTAAATCCCACTGGCGCAGCGTTTCGGGACGACGGAACAGCTTGATTCCTATACCAGAATCAGGAGTGTTTCGATTCCATAGATCGCCAGAAGTTCGGAGAAAGTGGGGACATAATCCGTAGTCAGCAAGACTTCCTTAAAGCTGTCGAGCGGACTTGTTGCAGCTAGCTCATGTCGAATCAAACTAAGTTGCCTTGCTCCTTCGGCGCTTGGTCGTTCTTCGATATTGAGGCGCCAGCCGTCAATGAATACTTGTACGGGAAGAATGAACGCGATCGTCAGCAAAACGTAAATGGAGAGAAATATGATGTGTGAATGATGAAAGCCGAAAGTCAAGATAGCCAGAGCTATGCCGGTGAGCACCAGAAAGCCGATCAATACAACTGAATAAGTCAGCGCAGTTATTATTCGGATCAGAATCCTCAGCATTTGCAGGCGCCAGCTTTGTCGCTTCAGATGTCCAATCACCTCCGCTATTTCTGCGTAAAGTGGAATTGAATGTAGTAGTAATAAAGCAAAACGAAGTAGTACAGCGCTCGTCAAGCACATGCTCACCAAGCCCAGGGCAAAAGTCCAGGGCTGAATGAAGATAAATGTTATTGTCACCGTAAGTAAGGCTCCGGCAATGGCAAGCACTGTGTAATATTTCGCGTACGATCGCCGGCGGCTTGATGAGACTAACAGTCCGCGCGAAAGAAGATTGCTTTTAAACTCTTCCTCGAAAGCCGCTTTGTATCCTGCCGTTGAAAAGTCTGCAATAAGTGTGGCAATGGCAGACATTCTGAAATAGCGTCTTATCTGTCGTGGATCTTGCAAGACTTTGACGACCATGTGGCGTGCTGTATGAACAACGAAGTTGTAGATTTTTGAGACTCTGCGCGCGTATTCGATCGGATCTTTCTTGATGTCCATGGGCAAGTGTTGGTCGGCCTTGGTAATTGCCCAGTCTTTGATTGTTTCTTTGGCTAGATCCCACATTCGCAATTCATATGGTGCCAGGGCAGGCACTTTGCTATTTTCTGATAGCGTTGTTTTCAGGGCGCGCTGAGTGAGATCGGCACCCAGCACCAGTAAAGCGTGTGAGATGTCTCCGTTCGACGAAAGATATGCAATTTCGGCCGGACGCAGTTTGCCCTGCTCAACAAGCAGACTTTTACCTTCATTTTGGGTGCGGGCTAAGTTTCTGCTTAGCGTCACTCTGGCGAAAGCGGTAGCAATGGCGCTCACAAGGATCGCAACTACAAATGGTGCTAGATGACTTATCTCTTCCAGCGCAGACTCTTCCGGGCTAAGTACGGGGCGTTAACAGCACTAGCCGGCCTTCGTCATCGGCATATTGGCAGCGGTTAGCGCCATACGTCGTTTATTGCTGGCTTTGCGAATAGCGTCACAAACTTCTTTAATCGCGATTGACGGTGCTAGTGTGCCATCTGATTCGATGGCAAGGGCATCGGCTTGCTGCTCAGTCTGCGTTTTTACGAGTATGGCAGGTGATGAGTTGGTACCGCGGATGGCGCGCAGCAATGGAAGGTTCTCGCCGACACCGTTGTTGATGTCCAAGAGCACGATATCCGGATTGACTTTATTGATGCGGTCCACTAAGTGGGCGCTGTTTCTCGAAATTCCAGATACTTCAAATTCTGGATACTGTTCAAGCCACAACATCAATGAGACCAGACTCGCACAATCGTAATCTGCGATGAATATCTTTGTGCGGGCGTTCACTTTTTATATCTCCGACAGTGAGTTGATGTATCTAAAGAGGCCGGGAAGCAGATTTTGTTTCAGCTAATTGGTGGAAAGAAACTTAATGCGTCGCTGCGATAATTGGCTCTGGTAGCAGGTTTCTGAAACCTAAAGACAACCTTAACGATTGATATAAGTGTATACCCTTAGCTAGCTAAAGAGAACATCTCGATATCGAGATCGAATATCTATCGCTAGATACTCCCGATGCACCACGCATCAAGCTTTTGCCTCATTGTCAAGAATGCTTGTGGAACAAAACTTAATCAGCGTTATGCTGGAAAAGTCGACTGCTTGTCAATCTTGGCGAAACCTTTAGAGTCGTCCAGCCAATCCCAGTTCCCCTGGGAAACCGCTTGCCGTCTGGCAAAGAAGGTATCATTCGAACCGGGAAAGTCTTCTCTGAAGTGAGCGCCTCTAGATTCCGTTCGGTTGTTTGCTGCGGTTGCAATGAGCTCGCCGACGAGAAGAAGATTCGCCGAGCTGATGTTGGCGACGTTGATTGACCCAGCAGCACAGCGATTAGACTGAATATAGTCGAGCAATTTATGGAGTCGACTGTGGCTGCGCACCAATGATGCATGTTCGTACATTTTTGTTTTAAACTCAGGCAGCGATGTCGGCACATCCCAATTGTCCTTAGGCGAACTGGTGTTCAACGCTTTGTTGGTTATGTTTAGCGCGCCGTTGCTCATGCCCAGCGTTGTTTTGCTCAGGCTTAGCGGTGTGGTTCCACCCGAACAAGAAATGCTATTCGAGCCACCGATAAGTACGTCTGCTAGCTTGACCGCCATGACGCCGGCTTCAAGAAGTGAGTTGCTCGCCAAGCGGTTAGCGCCGTGTAATCCTGTGCAGGCAACTTCGCCAATTGCATAAAGCCCTGGAATGCTTGTTCGTCCGCAGGCATCGCTGAGAACACCACCCATGAAATAGTGCGCAGCGGGGCAGACGGGCACAGCTTGTTGCAGTGGATCGACGCCAAATCTTCGACACGTTTCTATGATGTTTGGAAATCGCTTTAATAAGGTTCGCTTGCCAATTGGACGCAAGTCTAAATTTACGGATGGCAAGTTGTTGTCTATGATCGTTTGATGAATTGCTCGGGCGACTACGTCTCGAGTTGCCAGATCACCGTCAGGATGGAAGTTTCTGACAAATGGATTTCCGTTGTCGTCTTTTAGAATGGCGCCTGCTCCACGAACCGCTTCTGAAATCAGGAAAGCTGGTGCTCCTGGCAGAGCCAGTGCTGTGGGATGGAACTGTACGAACTCCAGGTCGGCAAGCATGGCACCACTTCTGTAGGCCAATGCTACACCGTCGGCGGTGGCAACGAGTGGGTTTGTGGTGCGAGAAAATATTTGTCCTACACCTCCGGTAGCAAGAACGACATGACCGGCGGAGATTTGTTTGATCACCCCATCGTGCAGAACTTCAGCTCCAATAACCTTTTGCCCATCGTTGAGGAGATTGAAGGCATAACAGTATTCGATCAATTCAAATGCCGGCTGGCTCGCTGCCTTTTCACGCGCTGTTTTTAACAGCGCGTTGGATATCGCTTTGCCTGTTGTATCTTTGCTGTGCAGAACACGCGCTTTGCTGTGTCCGCCTTCGAGGGCCATTTCGAATGTGCCGTCACTATTTCTGTCAAACTCCATTCCGAAGCGACTTAGCTGCTGCACTAGGTATGGTGCTGACGCAATTATCTCCGATGCAACTTTGATGTCGGTTAGTCCGGCGCCAGACTTTATGGTGTCGTTCAGGTGCTCTGAAATCAAATGTGGAATTTGATTTGACGTCACTGCGGCCAGTCCGCCTTGCGCGTAAAACGTATTGGAATCGCTGAAGTTTTCTTTTGAAGCGAGCACAACGTTGGCGCCACGTTCGTGTAACAGGACGCTGAGTAGAAGTCCTGCCAGACCGGAGCCCAGAATTAGAACGTCGCAGTCGAGTCGCGTCCACGATTTGTCTAGAATGCTATTTAGATTTGTCATTGATTTCTAATATATTGAAATCATTCGTTCGATTGATAATCGCGCCCTTTGCGCAATATCCTCTGGCACAGTGACTTCAAATACATCCTCCACAAGCGAGTGATGCAGCTTTTCAAGGGTGATCATTTTCATGAACATGCAGCTCATTTCTTGATTGATCGGCAAAAATTCTTTTTCTGGATTTTCTTTTTTCAAGCGGTGCAAGATACCGATTTCTGTTGCCACCACAAACTTCTTCGCAGACGAGTTACAAGCGCGCTGGATCATCCCTTCAGTCGAGGCCACCTTGAGCTGATCGCTTGCGCCGGCCCGTGCAACCCGGTCTAGATACGGAGTCAAGCAACCGCATTCAGGATGGATAAGCAGTTCGGCGTCAGGATTTTCTTTGATTTTTTCGTCGATTTCTCTTGGGTGAACAGCCGAATGTACGTGACATTCACCCATCCAGATGTGCATGTTTTGACGTCCCGTCATTTTTTGCACCCAGGAGCCTAGAAATTGGTCCGGCAAGAAAAGAATTTCTTGATCTTCCGGAATCGATTGCACGATTTTCAGGGCGTTCCCTGACGTGCAGCAATAATCGGATTCTGCTTTAATTTCGGCTGTTGTGTTTACGTATGAGACGACGACGGCGTTTGGGTGCTCAGTTTTCCATGCGCGCAATTGCTCGATATTGATGGATGCTGCAAGTGAGCAGCCGGCATCTAGATCGGGAATTAGAACGCGTTTTTCAGGACAGAGTATGGCAGCGGTTTCGGCCATGAAGTGAACACCGCAAAAAACAATCGTTTCGGCTTTTGTCTTAGCTGCCTGTTGTGATAGACCAAGCGAGTCACCTACGAAATCCGCAATATCTTGAATTTCTTCGATTTGATAATTGTGGGCGAGAATGACGGCGTTTCGAACCTTTCGCAGTTCGTTTATTTCACGCAGCAACTGCTCCTTCGGCAAAGCATTCGCTTTCGCCAGAGTCACGGCACCGCTAGACATCGTTGCATTCGTTGCATTCCTGGTCATCTCTATATTTCAACCTCGAGACTAATATCGATATTCGGAGCCGAATGTGTGAGAGCTCCAATCGAAATGGCGTTGACGCCTTCAATCAAATAATTCTTGATGTTTTTGAGGTTGACGCCGCCTGACACCTCAATAAAGCAGGTCCCCTTTATCAGCGCCACCGCTTCGCGAATGGTTTGAGCGTTCATGTTATCGAGCAGTATCGTTTGGACACCCAGTTTCAATGCCTGCTCGACCTGTTCAAGAGTCGTTGCCTCTACCTCGATAGCTAGTTCGGGGTATGCTTTTTTGGCATTATTGATGGCGGTTTCAATGCCACCTGCGAATTGAATGTGGTTGTCTTTGATCAAAATGGCATCAAACAGTCCAAAGCGATGATTCTGTCCACCGGCTATTCGCACTGCCTCTCTTTCGAAAACTCTCAGTCCGGGCGTTGTTTTTCTCGTGTCGCGAATCTCAATTCCGAATGGCTTAGCCAGTTCAACATATTGATGCGTAACCGTTGCGATTGCGGACATTCGTTGTAGAAGGTTGAGAGCGATTCTTTCACCTTTCAGAATGCTCGATGCGGGACCCTCGAATGTGGCAATCACTGTCGGAGTCGATTCGATAAACTGACCTTCCGCCACGTGATTTTTTACCGAGATTCGCTTGTCGAATTTCTCCAGAACTTGGGCGAATATTTGCAAGCCGGCAACAACAACGGCTTCTTGCTTGCAATAGACGCTGCCTGAAACTTGTCTGTCGGTGGTGACGATACTGGCAGTGGTTACGTCGATTTGCTCAGAACCCAGATCCTCGAGAATAGCTAGATCTAGAGCCTGTTCAATAAGCTTTTGGCGAAACTCTTCAGTCTGGGTAGTTGGTTTGAGTCCGTACATTTTGTCACCTGTTTGGTGTCTGTTTTACGATTCAGCGGTTTTAAAAGTAATTGTATTACTTACGTTATATCACGATAATTTAGGATGGGTGACAAATTTAGGTAATCTGTGTGGCTGCCCCTAGCTGGCTGTCTGTCAATTGACTGTCTGTATGGGGTTGATATGCGTTGGAACGTTCTGGGGCGCAAATATTAATTGTTGCAATGACGTTAACTGTCGTAACTTTGGTTAACATAGACTTTCAGAATTTAGACTTGTTTTCTGTGATTTGCTCGCCAGAGAGCCATTTGCGGAGTATTATTGACGTGCTTCGTGCGACTGCTATAGGTTGAAACACCGTGGAAGATCCCCGTTATCTCCGACTCAAAACGATGCTGGCAGCTTCTAAAAAGATCACGCATCGATTCTCTATTAACTTGATTGCAATGCTGGCTATTTGTTCATTGTGCTGGTTTTCAGGACGAGCCTCAGCCTACAACGCATCGATTTTGAATAGTCTGGCTCGATCTCGAGATGCTCTTCTAACTCAGCGCGCACATCTTCGAGACGCAGCCGACGATACGCGCCAGAAAATCGCGGAGTTGCAAAGCAAACTGGATTCAATCAATTCTTACCTTGCTGATACCGACAACGCTTTACGTGACGTTGAATCAGCAATGGCTCGTGCAAATTAAGAGGAAAATATGGCTAGCAAAACCTTGAAGATCACGTTAGCGCTATCCTTTGTTGTTTCGCTGTCGTCTGCGTCGGTGCTTGCTGAAGGCAGCGTTGCAGTGAGAGACATCACCGAGAATCGGGGTATTGCGAACTCCACTCCAGTGGCGCCTTCGGCTGCGGCGGAAGTGCACGAACTGCAGCAGCCTGCGACCGAATTGAAAGATCAGCCGATAGTCGAGAAAGTCTTACCCAACACCGACACTAAGGCGAAAGAAACCGGTTATCAGGGCTGGGAAGTTGATGCGGCCGGAGTCAAAATCAGCTGTGTCAATCCACATGCCGCATGCGCGGAATCGGAGAAGGTTCTTGATACACTCAAAGTTCTCTTCAGAGCTTACAGCCGGGGCGACCTGGAAACGGCTGGTCAATATATGGATGACGACTGCACCACATTCGATGAAGCATCGAAGTCTTTAATTGTCGGTAGAAAAGCCGTTCTCGAGGATATGAAACATAAAATTCATGGCTGGGAAGTGTCTGATTCGCCATTGGTTGCATACACCATGGAGCATCCGTATTGCAGAGTTGATGGCGATATGGCGGTAGTATCGTTTGTTGCCTTCAAAGAATTCGGTGGAAAGCATCCTCAGAAGTTCAAATCGCACTGCACAGACATCTTCAAACGAGAAAATGGGAAGTGGAAAAAATTGCACTATCGTTCCAACTGGAAAGAAATTGCACTTGCCGCTAGCACTGGCAAGACTGCGGCTGGTACGACCTCGACTGGTACGACCTCGACTGGTACGACCTCGACTGGCATGACCTCTGCTGGTGCGACCTCGGCTCCGAATACTACGAGTACGACTAAAGCTACGACACCCAAGTAGTGATCGCACTTGACGGAGCTGTTTGATACGCTCGGATCTGATCAGGAAAGGTTGCTTGAACAGCTTTCCCAGCAAATGCGCGTTGGCGCTGAGCTGGATCAACCAATTGCTTCAGCGGCAGTGATAGCCTCAGCGGTCCGAACTTATAACAGCATCGGATTGCGAGCGCCTTATCTTGTCTGGTGTGACGGTCCATTCCAAATGTCCGTCATGCCTTTGCTATTACAGCTGTTGTGCTTCCGGTCGGGCGATAAGAAGAGCGATGACCTAAATATTGATTTGCGCATCGAGGAATTAGGACGCTTGCTCGTACGAGATGATTGGCAGTCTGCCTTTCGTCGTTTGACCGAGCAGGTGTCCACTACAGCTATCTGCTCTCTTAAGTATGATGACGAGCCGGTTCTTCCTGATCTTGCCGAATTGTATGTCAGGTTCAAGTGGTCGCGGTGTGGAATCTCTGCAGCATTGCCGCTTTTGAACTTACTCCAGTCGAATACTTCTGAGGCCATTTCTTGTTTGGCAGAATCAGCTACTTTGGGTCTTGCCGCCAAGTTGACCAGTCATTTGTACACACGACCTATTGATGCCGCGCAACACATCAAGCGGACGGTAGGACATGTGCTTTTGCGAGAGCAATCACTCTCTCTCCGCGATGCACCCACTACAATCTTCGGATCTTCTCGCGGTTCGATGACGGCGCTGTATCGGCGTGCACTGGATTTGCACGAGCAGATTGGCGGGTCGAAATTTGAAAGAGAGCTCGAACAGTGCCCGGCGCCTCAAGCTGATGAGAAGTATAGAAAACCAAGACAGCGACATCCGGATGGTGCGATGAATACGGCTGCACTTCTTGCCTTTGGTCCTTACGATACACTCTGGGGTGCCTGGGCTAGCTACTCGGCCACATGTTATGCAGTGATAGCCGATATGCTGCGCGATCAATTCAGTCGACAGGTGAGGACCACATTGTCGGACTTGAGTTTGCTGATGCGATGCGGTTTTGCCTATTGTCCATTGACGCGAGTTTTGTTTGTTTGTCGTTTGCCGAAAATTCGTTTGGACGATTTAAAACGTTTGCATTGTGCAGACGGTGCTGCTTTAGAGTTTCCTGACGGCTACAAGATCTTTGCCTGGAAGGGAACTGTTGTGCCCCGCGAAATTATTGAGAGACCGGAAACACTGACCACTATTCGCATTGATGCTGAGCAAAACGTAGAACTGAGGCGGGCACTGATCGATAAATTTGGAGTTGCTGATTATTTGCGTGAAACGTGCGCAGGCATAAAAGATCAAAACGAGATGGGAACTCTTTATCTCAAACAGATGCCTGGAGACGAGCCTATTGCCCTGGTTCGTGTTAAAAACAGCACTCCCGAATCTGATGGCACGTTCAAGGAGTATTTTCTGCGTGTGCCACCAACTATGAAAACAGTTCAGGAGGCTGTTGCCTGGACGTTCAACATGAAGCCGGATGAGTACAAACCGTCGCTGGAGACGTAAGGAAACGGACAGGTCTGATTGATACTTTTCCTTGAGTTTCTTGTTTGCTCAAGAATGGTGCACAAAGAGTGTGATCAGATTGGCCACACTCAGAACTATGGATAAGGCGACCAGTATGATCAAAGCTTGTGAATTATTTGAGAGCTTCGATTCGTTAATCGTTTCCAGCGAAGCTTCCAGTGATTGGAGTCGTTTGTTGACGCTCTTCAACTCGTTCATCAACGTGTGATCGAGATCTGCTTTGACTTGCTCAAACTGAACTTCTATCTCATTTTGAGCCTTCTCGATGGCGGTCGTAAATCCTTCCGATTCAACCTGAAGAAGACGGTCAATCTCACTTTGTGAATATGTAGTTTGTTTCCTCGCATCGGAGTTTAGCTGTACGCTCATTTCTTTATTGAATGAAACTGGATTGACTGAGCTGCTTAAAGGTGACAGGGGTGAAAGTAGTGACATATTTTTGTTCCTTCGCCAGAGATGCCTGAGCCGCGCAGCAGAGTCCGCGGCAACAAGCTCTTGCGCTGCCGTTTCGCCAATCTGTTTCAAAAAGTGCGGGTAATCAAACAGTAGACTATCTTATATATCTGAGCAATGGGATAGCGTCTAATTCTCCTCTAATGTTGTCAAGCTGCCAGCCCATCGCTGTCTTGACGCCCTTAGAGTGCGCTTAAGTGCGCGTTGGATCGCTGGATGCTGAGAGAGTTCGGTATCGGCTGCTGGCTCCGCGAGAGCCGGGTAGAGCGAGCGCTGGATTCTGAGCGCCGGGTGGCGAGCGCTGGATCCTGAGCACCGGGTGGCGAGCCCTGGATCCTGGAGAGCCGGGTGGAGAGCGCTGGATCCTGAGCACCGGGTGGCGAGCCCTGGATCCTGAGCGCCGGGTGGCGAGCCCTGGATCCTGAGCGCCGGGTGGCGAGCCCTGGATCCTGGAGAGCCGGGTGGCGAGCGCTGGATCCTGGAGAGCCGGGTAGCGAGCGCTGGGTCCTGGAGAGCCGGGTAGCGAGCGCTGGGTCCTGGGAAGCCTGCTACCGAGCGCTGACTGCCAAAAAACGCACCAGAGGATTTCCAGCTTATTAAAAGCCGGTATCGATTGGTGTTGTTGCTGGCGGTTGCGTTTGAATCGGCGTCTGGGCTGGTGCACCGCCTGCAGTGCCACCTGTATTGTTTACAATCTGCTCAAACATCGGTGAAAGTTTTTGTTGCGAGAGATTCTTTTTGTATTCACGTACGCATTGTGCAGCATCATCTTTTCGACCCAAAAGAGCCAGGCTACGTCCCAGATACAAATAGTCGATATGACTGTTTGGGCACGCCTTTGTGAGCACGTCGTTAAATTGTTTGACGGCGCCGGCATAATTTCCATCTGCCATGTTTAAGAGTCCGGCTTGTCTTAACAGGTAGAAGTCGTGCGGTGCGGAGGTGAGCATCTGCTCCGCTCTGGCCAGTTGTTGGTCGATTTTACCCGCGGCTGCAAGAGACGCTCTTTTCTTGTCTTGCAGCGGTAACTCGAGAGCGCGTGCCGTGATGAAGTTTGCTCGATCAAAGTCGTCTGCAATGAATGGATCCCAGTGAAAATCATGATTAGCTGAAAAGCCGATTAGAGTCATTGGTCTTTGTTCAAAAGGTTGTTTGAATTTAGAAAGCTTCTTCAGTGCGTCTTTCATTTGCTGTTCGTCTCCTCGCAGTGCGCAGATCTCAGCAAGAAGAAGCAAAACGGGTGGATAAGACTTCAAAGTTTCGGCGTGAGTAGCTTCCGCATATGCGCTTTCCAGGTCGCCGGAGAGATAGTCGACGATTGCCATTCCCTGGTAGGCGGGCTGGCAATTCGGATTACATGTTATTGCTTGTTTGAAACTCTTTTTGGCTTTGTCGAATTCACCAAGGCGCATATAGACAAATCCAAGATCGATGTGAGCGTCGCAGAATTTTGGATTCTGGCGTAAAAGTGTTACTAAGACGTGTTCGGATTTATCAAAAGTATGTCCGAGATAGTGGCTGATACCAGTGCTCAAGACTGTTTCCTTAGACTTTGGATCGAGCTGGTAGGCTTTTGCCAGTGCATCCAGCGCTTCTCCGTAGCGTTGTTTGAGATCGAGCGCCAGACCAAGTGTTGTATAAGGTACCGGATCGGTCGGGTCGGCGGCGGTCGCACGCAAAAGTGCTGCGATGGCTTCGTCGAGCCAGCCTTTTACGACAGGACCTTTGGTCAATAAAGTCAGCGCTCGTGAGTTGGCGTTTTCGGCCTGGGCACGCGCCTGCATATTCCAGTTGTGACTTTGAGAGTAGGCTGTTGGAGCAATGCCGATTAAACCGACCAGAGTCAAAACCAGAGCCTTCTTTTTGAGTTTTGGCATGAACTTTTTTAGTTTTGGTATGAACATGTGGTATTGAATACGATGCTTAGAAAAGGAATACAGGTCGATCTGGTAGTCGTTCGAAATCACCTTCGGAGAAATTGTAGAGACGGGCTGGGCGAAATGAAGTCTCCTGCGAGGTTTCATCGAGCTCTTGCAGCACGCCTGTGTTGAGAAACTTTTTGCGAAAATTTCGATTGTCTACGTTCCGACCGAGAACGGCTTCGTAAACCATTTGCAAATCTCTCAAAGTGAATTTCTCTGGAATGAGCATGAAGGCAGCGGGCGAGTACTCAATCTTGTAGCGCAATCGCTTGCGTGCATAAGAAATTATATCTGCATGATCGAAAGCTAGCTCGGGAAGTTGATTTACAGGCCACCAGGCAACGCCGCTGGCGTCTGAACTGGCTTTCAGTTCCAGCTCTTCTTGTCGCAGCAGTGCCAGGTAGGCAACGGTGACAGTTCGTCCGCGTGGATCACGACCTTTGTCGCCAAAAGAATAGAGTTGCTCTAAATAGACGTTGCCTACGTTTGTTTCTTCGAGCAGTTCTCTTGCGGCTGCATCATCCAGCGATTTGTCGGAGTCTATGATAAATCCGCCTGGCAACGCCCAGGAGCTTTTGAACGGGTCGAATTTCCTCTTGATCAACAGTACTTCCAGGGCGCCTTGCTCGATAGCGAATGCGACTATGTCGACGGTAACTCGAACTGTTTCGGTAGACATAGAATTCCGCTGGAGCCAGTGCTTGGAGGTAGGGAGAGGTTAAGTAAACGTAGTATACACGTTTTCCTGATCCTCCATGCCATGAGCATGGACGAACGGAGTGAGATTTTTAACAGGAGGCTACTTGTTTTCGCCTAAAACGTACTCCAGAGCTTCGTGGTAGACCGAAATTGCCGGTGCTTCATGGTGGATGTCGAGTTCGATGAATTTGTGTTGTATGTGCGCATTTTCCAGCGCGTCTACTAGTTCCTTTTGCAGTAGCGGCGGCACGACCTTGTCTTTATGTGCTGACACGACTGCGAATCTGACTGTTTGCGGCAGCTCGTTTATGTGAGTAAGAAAGCTTCTTCCGGCATACGCCTGTGGTTGAGTTTCCGGTGTGCCTCCAAATGAGACAAACATGGCATCTTTGACCGCTGTCATCGTGGTCTGATTGTAGAGACTGGCCAGATTGCCCGCTCCTTCCACACTTACTACGCCAGTGATTCTTGTTTTTATGTCAGGAGGAGCTGTGGCTGCGAAAGTGGGCGCGATTGAACCGCCCATTGAGGTGCCCATGACGATGATTCTGGTTACCGGATACTCCTGACACATCTCACGTACGTTCTGGGTTATGTCGGACATAGCCGCGTCATTGCCCCATGAGGCCGGGGCTCGATAATTGCAGGACAACAAAATTGTGTTGTTTCGGCCGATGATGACTTCCGCCAGGCATTTGCCGGCCCCGGTTTCGAAGGGTTCAAGGTAGCTTGAATTTTGTCCGTGCAAGTAGACGACCAATGTCACCGATTTTGTAGGCGTCAATAAAAACGGGGGCGATACTGCAAAAGAATCAGGTACTCCGTCAAAATGGCTGATAAACATGCGCCGTGACAAAATCGCCGATGAATTGAGCTGATTAGCTTCAGCTCTGACGATTTCAATATCCTTTAGCTGTCTTTTGAAATTGCGCTTGAGAGATTTATTGTGCGATTCAGAACTGAGAAATAAAACGAAAAAGGTTATGCCTGCCGCGTTGAGCAAGCATGATACTGCCAATAATGCTATTAGAACTCGTTTTCTCAAGCTGGGCGTTCCGGCGCTTCAATCGGGGGGTCGTTGCGGTCCTCAATCATTCTTTCATAGTACGTGATCTGTTTTTCCGACCACGAATCTTGGCAGATATACTTTAGGGTTGCTTTAAAGTCACAGCGGCGGCATCCGATTATGTTTTGCAACATGTCATAAATAAGTTAGACTATTTAAGATTCATCGATGGCAGGACACAAATGACTTTCGAAGACAGTGAGCGCTCCAACGAACGGCAAGCTTCGGACAAGCTCTTGCAAATACAGAGACAGCTGACTGTTCTGGTATTGGCTCTGGTGGCGTTTATAGCCTTTTGGCAAATCGGCGGCTTTTTTGCGGACATTATAAGAATTCTGGGCTTCTCTGTTTTGTTCAGCTATCTGTTCATAAATGTAGTTGATTATTTGGAGAAGATCGTCAGGAATAGAGCCGCCGCTATCTTAATTGTTTATGCTGCACTGGGTGTGCTCACCATATTTGGTATCACTCTAATTATACCGGCGATCATTTTTCAGGTTACACAACTTTGTGACACTACATTCAATCAGTTTCCCCAGTGGCTTGATTTTCTGGTGAAAGCACTGGAGCCGTTGGAAGCTCGGTTGCATGCTGCCCAGATCCAGGTGCGCGCCGTGGATATACTCACGACTGTTGCTGGAAGTATTCCTAAGCCTGACCCTGCTCAGATTATCGGCAGAATGACGGACGTTGCGATGTCGACAATGACCTGGTTGTTTTACGGGTTGAGCATAATAGTGGTTTCTTTCTATTTCTTGCTGGATGGGCACAATATCAAAGAATCCGTCATCAAGTTGTTTCCGAAAAAGCATTACCCATTTTTGGAAGTGCTCGCGACTGATATGGATATTGGTTTGCAAGCCTTTTTTCGCGGACAAATCGTGCTCGGACTTTTGTTTGGCGCCTTCATGATTTTCGTGTACATGGGGCTTGGCGTTCATTATGCTTTGTTGCTTGGAATTTTCCTCGGCGTCTGGGAGATTGTGCCCGTGATCGGTCCGACGATTGGATTCATTCCTACGGTCTTTTCTGCTGCCGTGGACGGCGTAGACAATTTACCATTCAACCGACTGACTCAAGTGATCATCGTGGCCCTTGTATTCAATTTGGTGCAGTGGCTCAAAGACAATATCGTTGCCCCTCGATATATCGGCAACGTGATCGGTCTCCACCCGGTCATGATTTTCATTGCCATTATGATTGGTGCTCGATTTGACGGCATGCTCGGTATTATCTATAGTTTGCCGGTCGCCTGTTTGGTCAATGTCTTTGTCACACATCTTTCAGCAAGAGCGTCTGCCGTACAGAAGCTCGACGGCATTGGTGATTCTCCTACGATAGAGTCTGTGACTGATGATAAGGACGTTAACCGGCATGCGCTTCCGGAAGTCGCGCAGGATTCCGGCGCGCATGAGATTCATTAAGCTGCTTTTTCAAATTGATTCAGAACTGGACGACAACTTCTCAGCTTTTGCCTTACGAAAGACCCAGAACTTTTGTCCTATGTAGTTGAGGATGGTGCTAACACCAGTGGCGGTGAGCCAGCCCAGTTGAAAAACATACGGTTTTAGCTGTTGCGATAATTCAGGGGCGACTTCGATTACAAGTTTGTTTACCGCTACGTTTGCCAGGAATGTTCCTGCGTATAATCCGATAAATTTTGATATCTCGGACCATGAATGGGCGTGAGCCTTAAACGTCCAGAATTTGTTCAGCAAGTAAGCTACGCAGCAAGCCGTTAGGAATGAAATCGCTTTGGCCGGAGATGGTCCAAGTGGACCAAGCAGGATCCAGTACGTGGCCAAATCCGTACCTACAGCCGAAAATCCAGAAATGAGGTAACGGACGAACTCTGTTTTTTCGCTATGAGGAACGTTTATTGCTTGATTACCTTATATTCGCTCCTCGTTATCCTAAACCATGGAGTCGAGTTCAAGGCACTCCAGGAGCTAGTGTGACTATCTCGTGGTCACGTTGTAACACTTCAATTGTTGCGGCCTGCCACGGAGACCTTGTCAAAAAATGAAAGACATACAGAAATACGCCTGTAAACAGCATCGCCATGCTCTTTCGAACATGACGACCTGCCTTCAGCAAACTTTTTAGTCAGTGGATATCGTTCCAGCTCATCTTCTGCTTCTGAGCCAGACTGCCGAATGTTTAAGCCAGCATCACCTGCGGATTGGGAGAGAATTGATTCGGATCGCCAGGACCCTCCATTTCGTCCTGTGGACCTTGCTCGCTTTGCGCATTTAGCAGGAAAGCGTGTTTAAAGTAACCTCTCATACGATCATGTTGGAGTGCAAACGAGAATCTGAAATTGGGCTCGTTAATGTCGTTTATGGCATGATTGCCGATCAGATCTAGCGTTCGCTGCGGGTCCCTGTTGTCCGCTTTGTCGCCTACGTAGATTTCTCCATCGGGTCCATGCATTACTTTGCGAACTGATGTTTCGCCAGTTGCCGGATCGATTTCAACGGCAGTCATGCCGCGCTCTTTAGAGACATATATCTTTCCGTCGTCCGTCATCTTTACGCCCACGTCAGAATTGGCATCGCTCAGTTCACGATTTTGCTCTTGCACAAATGCCTGCAACTTGGCTGGATCATCTTTGTATTTTTCGTAGACGGCGCTCAGACCAGTGGCGTCACCGGTTAGAAGCGCATGGTTAGCGTCTTTGAGATTTTGCTGATCTGCATCTGGGATAAGTCCATTGATACCTTTATCGAGCTTTGTTTCAGCTCTCGTTGTCTGTGCTTCGGTTGGTTCGTTCCAATCACTTGGTCTTGGTCTTGGCCAGCAGTGTGGAATCTCTAAATCTCCATTGTTGAAATCAGGTAAGTTGTTTGGAAAGTTGCGTGGAAAGCAGTCGGACCGCCATCTACCTTCTGGATTCGATTGGTAGGCTGACTGGTAGAGAGCCATCGCGGAATCTTGATCGCCGCCCGGATTCATGCGCATGTTGTCGCGCATGTTCATTGGCGCTTCTCTTGGATCAAAATCTGGTTTAGCGGTCATGTGAACCTCCGGAGGTACGACGCAACGATTTAGTCCCGTCGACACACGTCGTGGGTTGGTAATAATTGATTGTCTAGTCTCGGTTTTGTTCGCAGTCTTTTTGCGCTCGTAGTCGCGAGACTCGAGTGTACTGCGTGCGATTTTGAGCTGATATCAGCTCCCAGCCTTGTTCTCAAACAGCCTCGTGGCTAGAGAGTTTTGGCTGAACCTTCGACGCATAGTGAGTCGAATCGGATCGCTCCGGTAATAGATTTTTAGTGGGGCAAGAATTTGAGATTAAGTGCAATCGGCAAACTTGTGTATGGGAAAATTACGAAATTCTCCTTAAATGGGTCTCATTTTTTTGCTGGTTTGCTTTTGTGAATTAGTGATTTTTTGCTGCCCTGATTTGAAGCGGGCAAGAGCATAGATATATGAGGGCTTTGCGTCTCCTTCCAGTTTTTAAGCGATATCAGCTTAAGATTGAAAAATTGAGTGTTCAACTGATATCGCTTTAGTTCGTGGCATGGGACTGAAATTTCTTGTGGGGGACGGGTTTTTGGGAATCGAAGGTGACATTAGTATTTGTCGGGCTGTGGGAATCGGTTGGGCCTATTTTGATTCAGACTTCAGTGCTGTCCGGATTTGAAATATTCATTGACACACATACAAAAGTATGGTCTAATTGGAATACTTATAAAACCGAAGAGACACTAGCGAGACACAACGGACGCACCATCCGTCTCGTGATTCAGCATCGTTGTTACACGTTGCTGTGTGCTTCGAATTGGTTTTAAAAATAAAGTGATGGCGCGTGTATGTGTGGATTGCAGTGATTGCTATCCATACGACCGCGTTTGACGTAACAAGGGAAAAGGTTTGTTAGATGCAATTGCATCTGCGCTTATTTGTGCGCCTAGATTATGAATCAGCAGAGCGTTATCCAATTAAAAGAACAATTTGAGCAACTATTTCCCGGAAAATGGGTTGTTGATTCACGTACTCATAAGAATATTCAGACCGGAATACCAGAAGTTGATTTTGGTATTTTGCATGGGATTTCAAGGAAACGCATTACTGAGTGGTCCGGAGCATTTTCATCAGGTAAAACGAGTGTTCTGCGAGCAATCGTAGCGCGATGGTGTGCTGCCAATATGCAAGTTGTGTATATCGATACATTCGATCGATTAAAAGCTCGTGACTGGGCATTCGTTGAATCTGGTTATGCTGGCGCGTCGCCATTGAATATGGTTCCGAGTGAAGCAAAGGAACCGGGTAGATTTTGGGTCGTAAGAAATTTGAAGGGACCGAAGATCGAACATGATGCGCTTTGGGCGGTTGAGCAATTGATCCGTTCAGCAATGTTTGATGTATTGATATTTGATCTCGGTAGTAATTTATCTATATCGAGCAAAATTTCGGCGCGTTTACAACGATCTTTAGAGAAATCCAGAACGGCTCTAGTTTTGCTGAAAGATGAAGAGAGCACCAGTAATGCTAATTCTTCTTGGGGCTGTCAGTCACGATTGTATTTTGAGTGGTCTCCTTCAAACGTGCATTGCGAAATTGGTTTATCCGGAGTGGTGTCAATCATTCCTTCGATAAAAACTGATCTGTGGAAAGAAGGAATGACGAAAAGTGTTGAGGTGAATATTCGATCTCATGTCTCGAATTGCTTGTTTACGCATCCCCAAATTCCAGATCGCCGTACACCAAAAACGTGAGCCTGAACTGAAAAGAAAGGCATTCGTTTTGTTGGGTGATGCACAAAAGCAGACTGACCAAATCAATCTCAGTCGTGCTCGTGTTTTTATGTGCTCAGATAGTGCCAGTAAAAAATTTGTTGTAGCCGGTATGAAATGGCCGGAAGCACGAGCTACCTGTGCAAATTTAAGTTGGCGCCAATGTGATGTTAAATCATATCGAGAAGCACAAAAACAAATCGTCAATGAATTGGTCATTTGTTCTCCTAGAGTATCTGCAAAAGAACCAGGAATCTTTATTCTCGATGCCGCTGGAATGCAGCGATTAGGGGGTGAAGGGAAGCTTTGCCGTGACTTGTTGCGATTGGTCAGTAAACTTGGATATACCAATGCGAATGTTGGTGTTGCTGATTCTGCTTTTGGTGCAATGGTTGCAAGTCGTTCAAAAAATCGTTGGTACATTGTTCCGCCTGGAAGAGATAGTGAATTCCTAAACAGGTTGCCAATTTCCCATCTGGCTTTAGATAGTGATTTGCAAGATGTATTTGTTGATCTCGGTATCAAGTCAATGGGGCATCTCGCTGAGATTCCTGTAGATAACTTGGCAGAAAGATTTGGACGAGAAGCAGTAAATGCTCAACAATTGGTGCTAGGTTTTGATAAGTTTCAGCCGAATATTCCGGTGCTAGATAGAAAATTTGGTGCTAGTGTCGAAATTGATGGACCGATTGAATCGCTTGAGCAGACTGTTTTTTTGCTCAAGTCGATGTTGGACCATTTACAAACCAATCTGCAGAAGGAAGGTTATTGCGCTGAAGAATTGTTGATTCGATTTTTCAATGACGATGAGTTGTTCTATGAACGGTTAGTCAAACTTGTGCGTCCATCATATAGTTCAAAGTTCTTGCTTGAAGTCTTACGATTGACGATTGAAGCACATCCACTGTGCCGAGAATTTACTGCGATTCGATTGGAAGTTAATCGCTTTTGCAAAGAGTCGTTTCAGCAAAGTAAAGTAGAAATTGAATCAAATGCGAATTCAATTGTAAGTGAGCAGCAGACGAATTTATTGCAGAAATTTCTTACCAGGCTTGGTCAGAATTCACTTGTACGACCGCTTGCAAACGATCAACATTGTCTTGATTCTTCAGGTCTATGGGTTCCTGTATTTGAAGCTAATCAAATTGATAGTCAGATCGTTTCAACATTCAAGAATGACTGTAGCACGATGAAAAATTCTGTGCCGGTTGAAACAGGTTATATTGAAGCAAAGATTGGGAAACGAGGATTAACAGCCGGTCTTGTTTTGAAGCAGATACCAAAAGCGGTGCCGGTTTTTGTTGAATTCAGTGATAATATTCCGAATGCAATTGCCTATCATGGTAAGTGGTATAAGATTTTGAATATTACAGTCTCAGAATGCCTTTCGGGATTGTGGTGGGAAGAGCAGTTTCAAAAATCTTACTATGTTGCGCTAATTGAACCAAAGTATGAGCCCGGTTCGTGCATGCTTGTTTTACTGGTTCGAGATCACATGCACAAAAATTGGTCAATCGAGGGAATTTTTGATTAGCGCCGGTCTGACTGGGACCTGGCGTGGGGTGCCTCGGACTCGCCGGTGTGAGAGTACCTGTCGGGTTGTATCCGCAGCTGTATCGTGGTGAGCCGCCAATGTGCCTTGGGCGCCTGAGAAGGACCCATGCCTCTGCGTCGCGGGCTGACCACCTGGCACGCCCCGCAGATTAAACGTGCCGGACTACGTAGTTACCCCATTTAAAGCCCAGGTTCACTGATGAATAATGCCTTCACTGGCAGAAATACTGATAATTTGGCGTTTAATTCCGGTGACACATTTTGGTAGCGTTTTTTTGTTCCAATTGAACTGTTGATTGATACCGATTTCTGTGTTGACGATTCTAGCGAAGGTTTATGACATTGGGCGATAATCTTGAAAATGTGAAAATTGAGCCGAAGAAGGACACTCAGTCGTCCGGGTGGCTGATGGATAACATAGCGCATCCATTCGTCAACGCTGCCGTTATCGATCCCATTAACGCTGTCGCTTCGGTTTCAGAAGCTGTCTCAGGCAAACATTTGCCACGAGTTGATTTGCTCTCCGTGCCGGAAAGCAATGGCACTGCCTCGTGGTTAGCGCAGACTTTTTCAAGCGGTGTAGGAGCGATCGCTCCTTACGTTGTTGCAGGCAAACTCACAGGCGGAGCGATGGAGAGCGGCGGACGCTTTCTCGAGTCCAACAATTTCATCAAAGCTGGTGGACTGAGCGCCAAGTTTTTGTCTAGCGAGCGCTCAGCCATGATTATTGGTGCTGGTCTGTATGGTGGTGCCCGTGACCCTGTCGGTTCAGAGAGCCGAGCCAGCAACGCTGTCGGCAGCATGGTCGGATTCGGAATGTTTGAGTACGGCAACGCCATGACGAAAGGACTTTCGCTTTCGAAGAGTATCCCGTTGCGAGCCCTGGTTGGAGCAGCTGGTGGCACCACTCAGATGATGATTTCCGAGCAGAGTCTTGGAACGCCAGACAGCCTTATGAAGGCAGCATCATCTGGTGCTGCGCTGAACTTATTCTTGCCGGCTGTTCAACATGGAGTCGGTAGAGCCGTAGACGCGGCCAACGTTCGTATGGGGCGACCCATTCCCGTCGATCACTTCGTGGCGCGTGAGAATTGGACCGACAATGCCCCCCTTCAGGATCTGGTCGGTCGCAGCCCTCTGACTCGTGTCCAACGCGTATCTACCGGAGAAACCAGTATCAATCAAGACAGCAACGTGGTCAGGCTGGGTCCGGCAGATGGACCAGAAAAACTAGGACACGAAGTCAGTCACCGTATCAGCGCTAAACAAGCTGAACCAGAGCTGAGAGCTGCTGCCGAACTGCTCAAAACAGATCCGGAAGCGGCAAAGCAGAAGTTTATCGATATTCGCACAGCGCAAGAAAAAGCTGCGCTGGAAGCCGAAAGCCGTGTCAAAGCGGCTTTGGATACGCGATCGCCCTATGCTGACACGAATCCGGAAATCATCCAGGCGCTTCGCGTCAATAGAAACTTGACTTATGGTGATTTGTTCAAGAGCGAGGCCGCGCAATTCGAAGCCACCAATGGAAAGTTCAGACCGCAGGCAGATTTTTCTGGAAGCGATTATCGTGGCAAGACTGACAGCGGACTGCATCTCTTTGTTTATGAAAAGCCCACCGAAAATCCCTTCGGTGGTGAGGCGAAGATCATTGCGTACGAAACTAACGACAACAAATCATTCCAGCGTTGGACAAAAGAAGACGCCAAAAATGACGAGAACGGCAGAACGTGGGGCACTATAGAAAAGTTCAAAGATCCAGTGGACACTCCATACGGAACGTCGACTCTCGTTGAATCATTTCCTGATCGTTCCACTGCCTATCACATTATCAAAGGCACTAATGTTGCCGACAACACGGTTCTGCGCGTTTACACCCAGGGACTCAAAACAGATTATGGGCTGGTGACATCTACAGTGACACACCCAGATGGTCAAGTCGACTACGGTAAGATGGACGGTACTTCTGCCACCAAATACGCAACTCCGCGCGAAGATTGGTACGGAAAAGTTTCCGTTGAGGACACTAAAGCTGATGGCACAACCTTCTATCATCTTACAGATGGTGCAACAGTAGAGTGGTATCCAAATCCTCTGAAAGTTCAGATCGCAATGGCGGATGGCTCTGTGCGGGAAGTTGAAGTCTCAACTGCATGGCGAAGCAACGGTAAAGCGTCTCATTCTATGATCGATAAAATATTAGAACGTGGCGAAGTACCTGCTGATGCTGAACCTGTCAAAGACTCGGCGCCGGTCAAGAATGAATACATTCTGAACGATGCAAACGAGACCACGTTCGAGCAGATTAATCATCCTGATCACATCGAGATAGTTGAACGTCCGCAAGGTGGCGCAGAGTCTTCGTTTAAACCTACATACGTGATGGAGAACTACAGTTCTCCTATGGATTCGCCTGAGGGGGCAGTCAACAGAATTGTGAGAACTTTCGACAGCACCATTTATGATCTTGCTGATGGATCTGGTGCAAAAGTTCAAGTCTACGATCCGAACCATCTTCGTTCGACAGATTACGGTGACGTCAACCGTGTCCTATACGCTAGAAACGATTTTGTTCAATACGATAAAGTAAATGGCAATAAAGTTCTGACGAACACAGAGAAAACTATCGATACAAATTATGGCCCTGCTAAAGCCATTGAGACCGCACCTGACGGCACCGAATATTATCACCGTCCAAATGGGGCAGTTGTAGAATCGTATCCAGAAGTAGTGAGCTCGAATCGTGGCTCAATACAGGCGTTTGAGAAGACCGCCAACGGTTTGACTATCTATCTACCAACCGCAGACGGCAGTTTCTACTCCCTGGAATTGAATTTCTCATCAAAAACGAGCACTGCGAAAGATGCAAGCGGCAACTTGATTCCTGATGGTGTAAAACCACTTGAGAAGCTGGTAAGGCAATTTAATCCTTCTCAGTATCCTGATGGACGACTGATTCCAGATGTTGGAAATGTGCGCACTATCGAAACTGATACCGATGGTTATAACACCTATCAAATGACCGATGGCACCTATAAGACTGACAAACCCGCTACGCCTTAACTAGTGAGAGATTTGTCTCATTTCGGGATTTTTAACCGATATCGCTTTTAAGTTCGATTTGTGTGCTTAAACTGATATCAGTCTAAAATCCAGAAAACAATGTTTTTTGCTGCTGTACATGCCGTTAGAGTGGCTTTCTTGAGCACTATTACGCTTTTACTTTAGCAACGGAAATTTCGGAATTTTCGGCACTTAATCATTTTCGATTTCGTCCCTCATGTTCGATATTCGACTTTAATTCGAGGTGATGATATGACGACAGTTGTTAATAACTCTGGAACGGCCCCGGTAGTGCGCAAAGTTTTGCTTTCCGGTGGTGGAAACAATAGGCGAATTTGGGATGCTAGCTATGATCATCTCTACGTGATTGAAGTTGCACCAGCTCTTGGTTCTGCTGCTTTGCCGGAGGGCAGTTTCAGCGTCAATAATGCAGTCATTCGGCCTCTGAGATACAACGCTACAGGAAAGTATGAGGCAGTGGGCGCGGAGAACTTGGAGATATATGAGTTTGTTGGATTTGAGAGCATGCTCGTGATTGAGCGCCCGAGTCTTAGCAGTTTAGACGTATTGAGAAGCGAGTCGGGTATAGCGGTGGTTAACGAGGATCAGGTTGTCGTGCGGAAATAGCAAATACTAGAATGCGCGCTCTTAAAAGCTTGCCACACATAATTTTGTATGGTATGCTGTATGCAGAGCAGTGAAGTTGAGCAGCTTGCTGTCTTCCGCAGATCATCACTCCTGTGGTCGAGAGTTTGCTTGCTTTTGTAATGAGTGCTTTGTATTGCGTGTTTTCTGATTGCCGTGCTTAGTTGCCTGCAATTGCGATCCATGCTTTGCAATGCGGTTGTTTGTAATCTGTCGTGCTTTGCAATTTATGCTTTGCACTGACTGCTTTTGAGCTACTTTTTAATTGCCGTCAGCTTTAGAGAGTTATGAGTATTGTGCGCCTCGTATGCTGAGTTGCATTGTCATTCGGCTTTTTCATTTCTTGATGGTGCTTCGGTACCTGAGGAATTAGCTTATCGTGCAAAGGAAATCGGTTTAAGTGCACTAGCACTTACCGACCATGATGATTTGGGTGGAATTGTTCGATTTGCCAGTGCAGCTAAGGAGCTTGATCTTAATGGAATAGTTGGTGCTGAGCTGACTTTAGAAGATGATTCACATTTGATTGTATTGGCTCAAGATCTTCAGGGATACAAAAACATCTGCCATCTCATAACTCACGCACGCTCGACTTGTGCACGTGGTCGTCCGCGTGTGCCTTATGAAAAATTGTATGAGCGGTCGAACGGATTAATCGCGTTGACCGGTTGTCCGCATGGTCGCGTTCCATTAGCTCTGGCTGTTGATGATTTTGAACAGGCTAAAAAAGCAGCCTTTGAACTGAAAGAAGTATTTGCTGACAGGCTTTACTTCGAATTGTGGAATCATTACCTGCATCAAGAGTCGATTATTGCAGCACGACTTTTAGCATTGTCGAGTCAATTGTCAATACCATGGGTGGTGACAAACAATGTACATTATTCGCATCCGGAAAAGAGGATAATTCACGATGTTCTAACTTGTTTGCGGCATGAAGTGACACTTGCTACGGCCGGTACAAGATTGCGTCCCAATGGCAGCTGGTATATGAAGTCACCGTCTGAGATGGCTCATCTATGGAGGAATTATCCAGAAGGAATAAAAAATACTTTGGTCGTCGCTGAGCGTTGCCAATTCAGATTGGGATTATTAAAGCCGCCATTACCAAATTTTGAAGTTCCAGTTCAATATGCCGATGAAGTGACAACACACAATGGATTATTAGAAAAATTGGTGTGGGAGGGCGCCGCATCAAGATATTCCAATTTGTCCGAAAAACATGTCAATCAACTCAATCATGAGCTGAGCATGATCACCGGATTAGGACTGGCTCCCTATTTCCTGATTATGTGGGATATCGTGAATTTTGCTCGACGAAACGGTATTGCGGTTCAGGGTAGAGGGTCTGCCGCTAATTCAGCAGTTTGTTATTGCTTATTCATTACGGCTGTTGATCCAATAGGGATGGATTTGTTGTTTGAACGATTTTTATCCGAAGGACGCAATGAACCTCCAGATATTGATTTGGACATAGCACACCAGGAGCGAGAAAAAGTTCTTCAGTATGTTTATGAAAAGTATGGACGCAATCACGCAGCAATGGTTTGCGAAGTGATTACGTACAGAGGACGTTCCGCTGTTCGTGATGCCGCTCGTGTACTGGGGTTCTCTCAAGAACAAGCTGATAAGCTGGCTGCGGAGTCTCATTATTTTGAAGCTTTGCAGGCAGCAGAGCAACTGGTCGCTGGTGGTATCACTGCAGCGGGCTTGGATGTTCATGATGCCCGCGTTCAGTTACTAATCAAAGTGGTTGCTGGATTGCACCAGTTGCCTCGACATCGTTCCATACATGTAGGCGGTTTTGTTTTATCGGCAGAACCTATAGGTGATATTGTGCCTGTGGAACCAGCATCAATGGCTGGTCGCACGGTCATTCAGTGGGATAAAGATGATCTCGATATGGCAGGATTGATCAAAATTGATCTTCTCGGGCTCGGCATGCTCATGATGATCCAGGAAGGATTGAAGCTAGTTAAGAAGCATCGCAATATTGAAATCGATCTCGGGCAGCTGGATATGAATGATCCAAAAATCTACGACATGCTTAGAGCTGCAGAAACAATCGGTTTGTTTCAGGTTGAATCACGTGCTCAGATGAGTATATTGCCGAAGCTCAACCCGACTTGTTTTTACGATATCATCGTCTCCATCGCTTTAGTTCGACCTGGTCCTATTCAGGGAAATATTATTCATCCGTATTTACGTAGAAGACGTGGTGACGAACCTGTCGTTTATTTGCATCCTACGCTTGAGCCGATATTGAAACGCACTTTAGGTGTGCCGCTATTTCAAGAACAAGGTATGAAATTAGCGGTTGTTTCTGCCGGTTTCACGCCTTCGCAAGCGGATAATCTTCGTCGAGTAATGAGTCATAAACGCTCTCAAGAAAAGATGGATGCTCTTTGCGTCGACCTTGCGATTGGTATGCGCGCAAATGGATTTACGGAAGTTGCAATTCAAACGATAACCCACCAATTGCGTGCTTTTGCAAACTATGGATTTCCAGAAAGTCATGCTGCATCGTTTTCGCTGCTTGTTTATGCATCTGCATTTCTGAAACTTTATTACGGTCCTGAATTCTATTGTGCAATCTTGAATGCACAGCCCATGGGCTTTTATAGCCCAGCAACTCTGATTAGAGATGCGATGCGCCGCAATATTGAAGTGCGTCCCCCCGATCTTGCTGCGAGTTCTTGGGATTGCACCCTTGAAAAACGTAATGATGGTGCTCTTGCTTTGCGAGTTGGATTGCGTTTTGTTGAGGGGCTCGGCAGTCGATCTAAGGCATCATTGCAACAGGCTTGGGAAAATGGTGGCAGCTTCAAATCATTAGATGATGTAATTAAGCGAAGTGGATTAAGTCATGCCGAGTTGAAGATATTGGCCCGAGCTGGAGCATTTGAATCGCTATACCCAGGTAGGCGAAAGGCATTATGGGAAACATTGGCTAAGCTAAATAAAAAGCGGGAAACTCCCTTGCTTGATCTGCTGCAACCTGTACCTGTTTCACCAGAAATAAAAGAGATGACCAGGTTGCAAGAGATTGTTGCTGATTACAACATGATGGGGCTTTCAACTGGTGAGCATCCAATGTATTTTTATCGTCAATGGGCAACCAATAATGGTATCAAGTCATGCCACCAACTCAAAGAAGAATTGCATGATACGAGAGTTACTGTAGCCGGCTGCGTGATTTGTAGACAGCGACCAGAAACTGCAAAAGGATTTGTTTTTCTTACGCTGGAAGATGAAACAGGAATGGCAAACATAATTGTGAAGCCTCGTGTCTTCGACGAATATCGTCGAACTGTTTTAGGTTCGAGTTATTTATCGATAACTGGCAAATTGCAATCAGAACAAGGTGTGATCAATGTGATCGCAGAACATTTTGAGCAACTGCCTCGATTGCCTGGCGATCCGCATATCCCGGCGCGTAATTTCCATTAGCTAATGCCTATTAGATAGTAATAGCTCAATCAATCTGATTCGGGATTAAGAGACTCGCACTAGCGCGACACAATCCGGAGCGGGATTAAGAGACTCGCACTAACGCGACACAATCCGGAGCGGGATTAAGAGACTCGCACTAGCGCGACACAACCCGGATCGGGTTTAGCAGCTACACTGAATTGCACTAATTCGGTTTTTACCACTCGGCGTGCGCAAACTTCCAGCGGAATTTTGATGTCTCGTCTTTGGGTCCAAAGTGCACTTCTGGATTCATTGGCGGTGAGGATACGATGTACATGGCATCGCCATTGCGGTCAACGCTTCTGACCGTAAATCCATCGCCGTCCGGCTGAAGAATATATACGCTTGCATCCGAGCCGAGTATTGCTGTTGCGTCGGAAATCGGGTGTGGGTTGAGATAAAGTTGCGTCGATTCGCCAGCAAGCTTGATGTTGTATTTATTAGTCGGCTTGTGGGTAACGGGATCTTCTTTACGTGTAATTTGCCACTTTTGCGTCCCGCCTTTGTTGAACTCATAAGTGAGAACATTTTGACCTGCGGAGCCCCCTGCCGGTTGCATTGCTTGATCATTCAATGCGTTGATAATGAAGTATGTGCCGCTGTAGGGCAATGGATCGCTGGGATCCGCGTCAGCCATGGCCGGCGCACTTGCTATCAGTTGCATTGTGACAACTGCTGAGATAAATCCCCAAGGTTTCATGGTAGTCCTCCAACATGATCTGACCCAATTATAGGCATATTAAGCCTACGACAGAGCCGAGAAAAATAGGAGCAGAGCGTTGTCAATTGAACTGTCACGAAAACCACCAACAGTCAGGACATGGCCAGACCTGCATATTGTGGGAATATCACACATGGGCTGGCCAGTTACTTATTAAGGTAGCAGCCATTCTTCCGTGGTATGAATTGAATTATCGCCGCCTTTGACCGACGGCGGTGGAAGTCAGGAAGCAAGATGGACGCGAAGAAAATCCCCACGGTGGAAACAGTAGAGTTCTGGGAAGGACTTTATCAGCGTGCCATTACTCCATGGGAGTTGGGAACCTTCAGTCCTCCACTCAAAACCTTTTTGGACTCACCTTATCGAGTACCGTTGGGCAGAGTTGCGGTTTTAGGAGCTGGTACCGGTCATGATGCACTGTTGTTTGCGTACTATGGATATCAGGTAGTTGCATTCGACTTCGCACCATCTGCGGTTGCATCGACAAGAGCAAAATTCGCACAGTATGGATATCTAGGAAAGACAGCAGAAGTAGTTCAACATGATATCTTCGACTTGCATAATTATCGAGGATATTTTGATTACGTACTTGAGCATACATGCTTTTGCGCAATACATCCGGCACGACGAAAAACTTATGAGCTTGTCGTCCGCGATCTGCTGAAACCGGAAGGTAAGCTAATCGCGCTCTGGTGGCTCCTCGAGAGACAGGGGTCAGGACCACCATTTTCTGTCTCGAAGGATGAACTCTTCGAGCTTTTTTCTCCGCACTTCCGATTCGACCTGGTGCATGAGCCTACTGATTCAGTGCCTGACCGCAAGGGGCAGGAGCTGTTTACTCTGCTGTCGAAATACTGATCACATTTTGTTTAAGCTACTGTCGAAATATTGATCACATTCAGATTTTTTGCATTGATGAAGATTTCTGCGAGTACACCTGCGGCAATTTCGCATTCCTCTGCGGAATTGAGTACTGATGCTGAGATGCGCGCCGAACCTAGTCCCTCATCGTGAGTGTAACCCATTTGCTTGAGCACATAAGAGGGATGTCTGCCCGAGCATGCTGATACGCTTGAAATTGAGATGCCACGCTCATCCGCGGCTTCAACGATCTGTTCGCCGATCGCTCCGCGCACGACCACACTTACGTGTCCTGGAATTCGCTTACGCGGATCGAGGGGACCGGTCAAATTAACGTTGGGAAGTGCCGCAAATTTGTCTGTGAGTATTTTCTGCAACTTGCGCAAATGTGCTTGATTCTGATCCATGTGCACGTTTGCTAGTTCTGCAGCTTCGCCTAAAGCAACTATTTCGGAGACACCTTCGGTCCCAGGGAAGAGACCGCCTTCTTGTCCGCCACCGAATATGATGGGCAGAATTTGAACGCGCTCACGTATAAACAGGACACCAATTCCTTTCGGTGCGTGAAGTTTGTGACCGGTGATGGACAACGTGTCTGCTGGGACGGTGTTTAGATCTATCTTGATTTTTCCTGCTGCCTGCACGGCGTCTGTGTGGAAGAATATGCCGTGCGCCTTGGCGATTTTTGCAAGTTTCTCGATCTGCTGCACTGTGCCCACTTCATTGTTGGCCCACATGATCGATATGATGCTGGTCTCAGGTGTAATGGCTCTTTCGAGATCACGAGGATCGACGAATCCCTCGCTATCTACGTCAAGTATCGTCAATCGCCATCCTTGCGATTCCAAGTATTTGACTGGACCCAGAGCCGAAGAATGCTCGATTCCACTCGTAATAATGTGCCGACCAAGCCCGTTTTGCTCGACAAATCTCGCGCGCCCAAGCAGTGCGACATTGTTACTGTAAGTAGCACTTGGTGTGAAATAAATTTCGTGCGGTTTTGCACCGATAAGATTGGCTACTTTCTGCCTGGCGATTTCAATTGCTGCCTTGCTCTGTCGTCCGATATGGTGAATTGATGATGGATTGCCGAAGCATGATTTTGACGGTACTGCATAAATGGGCGGCCGCACTGGAGTGGTGGCACTGTTGTCCAAGTATATGTTTCTGTTCATCGGGTTCTTCCGTTAGTAAGTTATAGCCGGTTTTTGTAGCGATTTTGAAGCAGTTTTGAAGCAGTTTTTGTAGCGATTTTGTAGATTTGCTTGCCGTATTATCGATTTCGTGCGGTGTAAGGTTTGTTCAAATGGTGGCGCGTCCTTTAATAAGATCCGCGAGCGTGGTGCCATCCAAAATATTCGAGATCGCATCGCGCACACTTCGCATCAGTATTCGCAGGTTGCAGCTGTCCGGCTCGGGACAGCTTGGACAGGGCTCGTAAGCAGTGACTGACGCGCAAGGGATGGGTGCGAGAGGACCATCCATGAGTCGAGCTACATCACCGAGAATAATCTGCTCGGGATCCCGATTGAGCACATATCCTCCATGTGCACCACGTCGACTTCTAAGGATGCCGGCATTTTTGAGTGTGTGCAAAATTTGATTTAGAAATGGCTCGGGAATCTGTGCTTTCTTTGCAATTTCCGGAGTCGTTGAACCTTGTGTCCGGTCGCAAACTGCCAACTCCATAAGTGCTTTCATCGCATATTCGCCTTTTCTAGAAAGTTTCAAATCGCCAATCCTGCGCGGTTATTCGGTTAATCTGACAAAGTTGACTAACTTTATCAACTTTAGCCACGCTTTTATAATCACATGATCGACCTGGTAAATCAACTATTGACTACTTCGTTTGTCAACAATCGCAGCAGAATGATCGATAAGTGAGCAATCGCAGCAGAGTAATCAATATGTGAGCAATCGCAGCGGAGTGATCGATATGCAATCGCAGCACGTGATCAATATGTGAGCAATCGCAGCAGAATGATCGATATGTGAGCAATCGCAGCACGTTGATCAATGTGTCAACAATCGCAGCAGAGTGATCCATACGTGAGCAATCGCAGCACAGTGATCAATTTGTGAGAAATCGCAGCGTAGTGATCAATTTGTGGAGCGAGTTTTGGTGACTGGTTACCCCAGTGACTTCCGAAATCGTTTGACGCTTAAATAGATCAGTAGGAAACCGAACACCATCAGAGGTAGCACCCATTGCCATAGTGCGCCAAGCCCAGCGCCTCGCAAAATTATGCCGCGCTGAATTTGGAGGAAATAGGTAAGTGGAATTAAGAATCCAAGCCAATTCAGAAATGGTGGCATTGATTCTCTCGGAAAGATGAATCCTGATAAAAGTACGGATGGAATCAGAACAAAGGAGGCTAAATGCATTGCTTGTTCTTGACTGGTTGCTGTGCTGGAGATCAAAATCCCAATTGATAAGGAAACGAACACGAAAATTAGTGTGCAGCCTTCGAGTAGAAAGATGTTGCCATTGATTGGCACTTTGAAAATTAAGTACATTGCGGCGAGCATCAAGTTTGTGCCGATAAATCCAATAACGCCGTTCGGGACCAACTTGCCCAGCATCAATCCCAATGGCTTTACAGGGGTTAGCATTAGCTGTTCCAAAGTGCCGCTCACTCGCTCACGAACAATTGAGTTGACTGTCAGAAACAATGTTATTGTTTGCGCCATGAATCCGATCAGTCCAGGCAAAATAAAGTTGGTAGTTTTCGCGTCAGGATTGAATAACATTCTCGATCGAATATCGATCGGTGGTCTGGCCTGTTTTTGGTTGAGCACGGTGCTGAGAATTTGCAGCGATCGACTTTGCCCTACAGCGATTGCTGTCTGAGCCAGCGAGTTGGCAATGGTTGAGTCTGATCCGTCAATAAGCACCTGAATTTGTGCTTGGGCGCCATCCTGCAATTTGTCGGAAAAGTTGGGCGGAATTATAATTGCGGCTCTGGCATTTCCTGCAACAATCTCATCAACCGCAGCTTCGCGAGAGTAAACGTGTTTTGTGATTTTGTAAAAGTCGGTGGCGATTATTTCATCCATGAGAATCGATGACTGTGGTCGCAGATCCTGGTCGAACACCACCGTTGGTACTTTTCTGACTTCAAAGCTAACTCCGAATCCATAAATGGTCATTTGCACAATTGGAATGATCAGAATAATTGCGACAGTGAATTTGTCATTGAGGATCTCGATCCATTCTTTGGTCATGACCGCATGGAAGCCCCAGAACATGGCTCGAATTTTTTCGAGAATTGACATTGCCTGTCCTCTATTTCTCCGCCGATTTCAAGACTTTAGCTTCTTCATGTTCAGTGAGAGTGACGAAAACATCTTCCAGTGATGGCTTGATAGCGCGAATTTCTCCTACTCCAAAATTTTGTTCAGCCAGTTTTTGCCGTAACCAATCTATTTCAATCTCTTTGGAGACAACGATGTGAAGTGCTCTCCCGAAAATGGTTACATCGGAGACATAGTCCTGGCTGCGTAAAAATTGGAATGTTGGCATGATCAAATTGCAACTGACTTCCAGATGCTTCGTGTTTGGATCATTCACCACGGGTAGTGAACCCAATTCATCAACTTTACCGAGCGCTATCAAGTTGCTTTGAAAGATGTAGCCAACCGTGCTGCAACGCTCCGCCTCGTCCATATAATGGGTGGTGACGAAAAAGGTAATTCCCATAGTCGCTAAAGTAAATAGAAGATCCCAGAGGGCTCGGCGTGCCACCGGATCAATTCCTGCCGTCGGTTCGTCCAGAAAAACAATGGGAGGCTCGTGCACTATCGCACAGGCGAGGGCAAGGCGTTGCTTCCAGCCGCCAGATAGACTGGAAGCTTTTTTCGTCTCTTGTCCAAGAAGTCCGGTAATTTGAAGCACGTCTGCTTTTCTGCGGCGAGACTTTTCGCTACCCAATCCGTATAGCTCCGCATAGAAATCAATGTTTTGCTCGACTGTTAGATTCTTGTACAAACTAAATTGTTGCGACATATAGCCAATGCTTCGCCGCACTTGTTCTGCTTCTTTGATTATGTCGAAACCGTTAACAGCAGCCGTTCCCGATGAGGGCTCGAGCAGCCCGCAGAGCATCTTTATTGTCGTCGTTTTGCCCGAGCCGTTCGGTCCCAGAAATCCGAAAATTTCTCCGCGCTCGACCGTGAAAGAAAGATGATTAACTACTGTCTGCTGCCCATACTGTTTGGTCAGACCGTTAAGGACGATCGCTGCGGACATTTTCTTTTCTCGCTACTCGTTCGAACGGTTGCTCAACCGGAGGAATACTGATTTCAGCATTCATACCACCACGCAGAAGATGCTCTTTATTGTCAATTGTGATTTTCAAGCCGAAAACTTGCGCAGATCTCTCCTCGGCTGTTTGTACATTGCGTGGCGTAAATTCTGCGACGCTGGGAATCTGAACGATTTTGCCTTGAAAAACTCTATTTGGAAAAGCGTCTGCTTTTAAATCCACTTCTTGCCCGACGTGAACCCGTCCTAATTCCCGCTCGGGAATATAGACGCGCGTCCAGATCTCATCCAGTTTTGTGAGCGTTGCCACTGACTGCTGCGGGTTGAATACCGCACCCGGGTGCAAGTCCATCACAGAAACTTCGGCGTCGACTGGTGCCACCACTTGTCTTTCTCTCAGTTGTGCTTCCAGTTCGGCTAGCATGCCTTCGCTCTGTTTAAGCTGTGCTCGTGCTTGTGCAATTTCTTCTGTTCTGGTGCCTTGTTCCAACAAACTTAGAGATTCTTTGGCTGAGAGATATTGCTGGCGCGCAGCCTCGATCTCTTCTGGGCGGGGACCTCGGCGCATCATCTCCTCATTTGCTTTAGCTGTCTCCAGGTGCTGGTGGGCACTTCGGATCTCCTCCTCTCGCGGTCCTGCGAGCATTTTCGTATACGCTTGTTTGGCGGCGTTATATGCTTCCAGCGCTGCATCTTCCTTGCTCTTCAGTTCGATGGCATCTCTTGTCGATACCGCACCCTGCTTTGATAGCGCTAAATATCGCTCAGCATCTTGCTTCTGGAAATCTAATTGCACTTTCGCCTGGTCCATTACTGCTTTTGCCTGGCTGATTTCTTCGCTTCTATATCCGCGTTTGAGTAAGTCGAAATTAGCCTGTGCTTCGCCGCGCAAGGCAGCCGCTTTGGAAATGTCTTCGGTTCTATATCCCCTTTTCAGCATCTGCCAGTTTGCAAAGGCTTGACCTGCTATTGCCCTGGCTTTTTCAATCTCGGATTGCCGAGGTCCATTCGTGAGTTCTTGCAGCTGCGCCTGACTTCGTTCGATTGACGCTTGCAACTGCAGACGTTTGGCTTCCAGCTCGGGCGCTTCAAACTCCACCAGCACCTCGCCTTTTTTGACGTCCTGCCCTTCGCTGGCAAGTACTTTAGCAATGCGTCCGCCGATCTTTGAGGAGACAGGAATCTCCTTGGCCTGGATTGTTCCGGTTACTACAATTGGTCTGTGCGATATGTCAAAAAATATGCTGTGAATGAACCAAGCCAGCACGGGCAATGTCACAACGCTAACAACTAGAAGCGGTCGGTTCGATGCCAGTGATTTTGTGATTCCCACGATTTTGATCTCAAGATTGTGCCCGATTATTCTTTCACTGGAATCTGTCCGCTCGGTGAACAAGAACTATGAATCGCAATTATCATGACTATATTGTGCACCTTAATCTGCCAAATTATTAGTGACGTTGAGTTTTGAGCCTTGTTTGTTACCTCAGAACGCTAAATGATTGAACTTTTGGCGTCTTTGGGCATTTGAACTTTTTGGGGCGCTTTGACGTATTACTTGTTGGATGACCGATTTGCTGGTCAGCTTTTCTGGGGAGTCAGTTGATCAGCAACAAATTTGCGTACGTCTCAGCAAGTCGATAGCTACCATTCGCCTGGTCTATTCGCTCTCGCTTTGCTGAGAACCTGTTGAGGCATGAGCCTCAGCAGGGTACGCATTTATGATTCAGGATGTAAATAAAGTGTATTGGCATCGAACAAACCGAAATTTCCGCTCGTCTGTTATATGCAGTGGAGGAGTCAGAAGTTACTATGTCCAGTCAAGTCAGCGGGACGGATAATTCCGTCAGTCCATTCAGCGATGCCGGTCATGATTCGTCTAACCCGTTTCGCGTGTTTAGAAGTCGAGACTACTCGTTGTATTTCGGCGGACAGCTTCTATCTCAAGTTGGAACTTGGATGCAACAAATTGCGCTGAGTTGGCTTACATATAAGTTGACGAATTCTGCTCTCATGCTTGCGACAGTGACTGTTGCCGGGCAACTGCCGTCATTGCTGGTAATGCCATTCGCTGGTGTCTTTTCGGACCGGTTTAATCGCCATCGAATCATCATTTTTACTCAGCTGTCAGCGATGTTGCAGGCGGGAACCCTTGCCTACCTGACCCTTTCGCATCAATTGCAAATCTGGCATCTCATTGCGCTCAGCGTTTTGATGGGGGTCATCAACGCTTTTGATATGCCGGTCCGCTCGGCATTTGTCATGGATATGGTGCAGCGCAAAGAGGATAGACCGGCAGCCATTGCTATGAACTCCAGTTTGATGAATGTGTCGCGTTTGCTCGGTCCAGCTATTGCTGGTTTCGTAGTGGCAGCTCTTGGCGAAGGGATGTGTTTTGCAATCAATGCCGCAAGTTATGTCGCAGTAATCTCGGCACTTCTTTTCATTCATGGGAATTTCGAACCAAAACAGCGAAGCGGGCTTGGAGTCGTTGCCGAGTTAAAAGATGGATTCATTTATGCAGCCCGCACGGCACCGATTCGGGCACCTATACTTCTTCTTGCTTTATTCGGCTTTGGTGGCATGGCTTACTCGACTTTGCTTCCTGTTTTCGTCAAAAATATAGGAGGCGATGCCAACACGCTCGGATATTTAAGCTCGGCATCCGCGATTGGTTCGATTGTTGGAACAGCCATTCTCGCCACCAGAAAGAATGTTGTTGGGCTGGGTAAGCTGGCTCTGATAAGTTCATACATTTATGGCGCCGCGCTTTTCGCATTCGCTTTTGCAAATAGTCTGCTACTCGCCTTGCCGGTGTTGGCAGTGCTCGGTGCCACCATGATGCTCCAGATGGGATGCTGCAATACAATACTTCAATCAATCGTAGACGACGACAGGCGCGGACGAGTCATGAGTTTGTTCACGATGGCCTATATGGGCACTATTCCTCTTGGAAGTTTGGCAGCGGGAGTAATCGCTACTCACTTTGGATTCCATTCAATGTTGTTCGCTTGTTCTGCATATTGCTTGCTTGTGGCAATCGTTTTTACTAAACAGATGCCGCGTTTGAGGCGGGAATCTCGACCGATTTATGTGGCGCGAGGTCTGCTGAAAGAGGAAGAACAGAAGCTAGGTCAGGGCATTCTGCAAACCGAAGAAGACATCGAACTGGCCACGAAACCGGCGGCTTAAGCGGTGAAAACAGAATCATTTGGTCAGGAAAGGCGACTCGTTATAGGCTTCTTGCTCAATTTTTCGGATCTCACTTCTGTCTTGTTTCGCAAGTTTAGCTTCTTTCAGTGCGTCAAAGCAATTTGCTCGTTCTGTTAAAGCCTGCATCAGTCTTTTCAATGCAGGAAAAATTGCCCGACTTTCCTTATCGATGCTGTCAATGTACTTCTTCTGTTCGGCAATCAACGAATTTAGATCACTCAGAGCCTCTCTCGGTTTGTTCCAGGCGATAAGAGTCTGAGCACGGCGAAGCCTGCCAGCAAAATTCTCTCCTGAGTTGATGATATCGTTTGATATCTTCAGCGCGGTTTCATAGTCGCCGCTCAGTCTTGCGCAGTCACACATTTCCGTGAGCTGTGTTCTAGAACCAAGGCTGCGAGCCAGTTTGAACGCCTTGATAGCCTCTGAGTACTGATGTTGTTTTTGGTAGAATTTGCCTAACTGGGAGGCTGCCTCACAGGCAATACTTCGTTGTTTTGATTTGATCAAAATTTGCAAATCTGAGATGTATTCTTCAAATCGATGTTCGTTTCTTAATTCGTCAGCGCGTTCAGCCCGCACCGTATCGTTTTCGGGATGGGATTTCAGGTAGGCAGAATAGTCTTTGATTGCCTCCTCATCCTCGAACATTTTTCTATTCTGTCTCGCTCGAGCCAGAATCGCTTCGTCTTCTGTTTTTGAATTGCTGAATTTGCTAGTTTGGGCTGATGACGCTTGTCTATCACTTTTGCTTGCAGCTGGTACTGGAGAGGCGATTACCTGATGGATAGTTCCACAAGTCAAAGTGACCACGGCTGTCGAAAATCGGGCGCGTTGGACGGTCGAAATTTTCAAAAACCAACTAAACACGTACGAGTTTGCTCTTTCATCTGCCAGTAGATGCTTATATTCCCGTTCCCTGGAGCCAGCCGACAAATTTGTCTGACTCCTCCCGGGTCCTCATAGTTATTATCCTGCTCTGCTTTTGTTCTGGCTTGTTCTACTCTTGCTCTGCTCTTGTTCTGGTTTGTTCTGCTTTTGTCCCATTAATTTAAAGTCGGACTGCCCGATGAGACAGTCCGACCCGTTTAATATCTAACAGCACCTAGAAGGATTTGATGAAGTCATCCAGTTGCTTTTCAGCCTCTTCCTTCGAATGTCCATAGTGCGACTGAAGTTTTCCAAGTAGTTCGTCTTTTTTGCCGCCGATTTGTGTCATCTCGTCATCGGTCAGTTTGCCCCACTTAGACTTGATTTTTCCGGAGACTTGTTTCCAATCGCCTTTTACTTCGTCCCAATTCATGTATCTCTCCTTATCGGTGAAACCTGTTCAACTCTGGTTTTAAGGCAGTCAGGGACTGGCGAAAGTTCCGGAAGATTAATTCTATAGAAATCCGAAAAATGCCGCTCGCTCTCAAATAATTGACACAACTTCGTCACATCTTTTTCCTATTGTGAATGCATCGAGTCCCGCCAAACCCCTGCGGAGATGTTTACTATGTTCCTTAACCACCCCTTCACCGAATCAGATTCGGGAGCTGTGCTCGTCAGTGTTGACGATAAGCGCACTTTTGAACTGAGTTCGAGTGATACGTTCATTGGCAGGTCGAAAGAAAACGACATCTCCCTTATCGGAGATTTGAGCTTGTCTCGGCGGCATGCGGCTGTCACCTGCGTAGACGGCGTTTACTACTTGAGAGATCTACGCAGTTCCAATGGCACCTTGCTGAATGGAAAGGCTGTGGATGGAATTGTTGCCCTGAAACCCGATGACGAAATCTTTTTAGGGCGTTCAAGATTCCTTTTTTGCCCCAGCGTGCAGAGACTGGAGTCAATTCGCTCATACGTAAGCGAGGCTGAAACGACTGTTCTACGCAACACCAGCCCGGCATTCAACACCAGACTTCAGAACATGATGCTTGCTTTCAGACGCTTGCGTCCCGCTCAACCGGCGCCTGCTAATCCAGAGACGACAAAGTTGAAGCCCTCCATGCAAGCAATGAGAGCCAGCCATAATAGTGAGTTGCTCCGGGGCATTCACCAGTAGCTATTTGCTGTAGCGGAGCGGGCAGCGGATCGAAGCTTGACTCCTCGTGGTGTTTAAGTTCCACCAGGGTTGTCTGGTCACGGCGTGGAATGACTGAATTCCTGTACCATATATAGCTTTCCGCTGGGCGCTCTGACGATACCAACTCCAACACAGGCGTGGTTTGGATCCAGGATGTTGCTACGGTGATTCTGTTCATTTTTCGGTTCACTCATCATTGACGCTTCCGAGTCATGAATTTGTCTGTGGCCCGAGTCGAAACCGCTCTGGTAGGCGATGTTTTCGAACACACCACCTCTTATGCCAGCGTTGATTGCACGTCCTTGAGGGTCAATGCCGTCAGGGTTGACGTGCGCGAAGAAATTTCGCGCCGCCATGTCTTGAGCGTGAGCACGAGCCAGTGCCGTCAGCGCTGCATTCGCCGGAATAGATGGACTGCCGTTTGATGTTCGGTCATGGTTGATTAGCTCAATCATGTACGACTCGTAAGCAGGCATAGACTCGGCTTGTTTTGAAGTTCCGCCGCCCGAGCCGCCTGAGTTATTGCCGGAGCTTGAGCCAAAAGACCCCGATGAAGCAACACTTGTAGCGGAGTGGACGCCCGAAAATTTTGGCAGGTTGAACTGCGCGTTGTACAGTTGCAATCCGCTTTCTGTAGGATGCACGAATACGACTCGAGCCAGACCGCCGTCGCCGGATTCTAAAATACGATCGGCATCAGAGCCTGTTTGGACAACCCGGCTGTTGACCGACAGGAGTACATCTCCTGGTTGCATACCCATACTGGCTGCCAGACCGCTGTTTACAGATCGAAGCAGCAGTCCGCGATTCGATCCGGCAGCAGAAGCTACGTACGCTGCTACACCCGAGGCACCAAGACACGTTGAGAACTCTTCGCGTTTTGACAATTCAAAGATCTGCTTTGGAGGTCCTTGATGAACAGGCGCCGTTTTCTTGGCTGCCAGCAAAACACCGTTCACATCGATTGGGCTACGGTTCTGTGCAAAGCAGTCCGAAGAGGTGATCAGTACGGAGTCACCCACCAGCGCAACCAGTGCACCTATATATAGTATTCTCCTGCCGCAATTACTTCGCGTCATTTTCACTATCTTCTTCGATCCATGCAACATCGATGGGTTCATCAATCGGGTGCTTTCTATTTCCAATTATTCGCACCAGAATCGGCGTTATCACCGCAGCGTAAGCAACTGATGCTGCGAGTAATCCAAGACTTATCGTCAATCCTCGGATTACTCTGCGAGCTGTGTTGGGCCGACCGATGGCTTGATAGAGGATGGGCGACATGTCTAGCTCCTTGCTGTTTTGCCGAGGGCACGATTTGCTGCCAGTCGTGCCGCTGCAATTGCGCTCTCAGCGCATGGTATACCTTGAGTGCTGCTATGCGCAAGTGTGTAGCCACTGTTGGCAGTGCGATTGAATTTTGAGATGCGGGCGTAAAATCCGGGCTTTGTCACCGCCAGGGCGTGTCCCCAGCGGCTCAGAACGACGGTTTCTATATCCTTTTCAATCGGTCCGATTAACTTCACCATCTGATTGACCAGCGACGCTGACAGAGCGCTGCGGTCGCCTTGTTGCAAGACGGAGCGTCCTTCAGATGATGGTGCGTAGGGTTGATACATGGTTAAAACAGAGCCCATCGTGTCAGGATTGTACTTGTGTTGTTCCATGTAAGGTGTTTCGGCAACGACGACGTCTGCAAAGGAGAAAGGCGGCGCAACGAAATTGTCATAGGCACCATTGAATTTCTTCTTTCGCATCAAGATATTAGCGACCAGATAGGAGCCATATTTAAATCCGAGCAAATCAGCTTTCACCGCATCCGGAATATTATGCAGGATACGTGCTGCCACCAGGGGTGGGGCGGTGATGATCACGTGTCTGCAAGCGACCTTGTGCAGTTTTTGATCCGCTCCTGAATAGATCACATAGGACTTGCCATTTGAGCCAATTTCAACTGACCAGACAAATCCTTGAACGCAACGTTCCCCTTTGATTTTGGATGCAATTGCCCGGGCAAGCGCTTGATTTCCTCCGGGGAATACATAGGTCGGTAAAACCAGATCTTCGAGCGAGGCAATTGCGGACAATGCGCTCACTACATCAACCCCTCCGCAGAGTGATGCCTTCAGGTATGAATCGATCAGAGAAACGAATGCAGGCGAACCGCTTTTAATGTAATCTCGGAAAGGGGTCGAATCCAGTTTCTCAAGATTCCCTCCGGCCAGGGGCACTGGAATTCCGTTATGCAGTTCGTTCCAGATCGGTTTGCATTCCGCAAGCAATCCTTTCAGCTCCGAGTAGAACTTGTTCTTTCCTTCCAGTCCAACTGCCCAGGTATTTTCCCAACGCCAGGAGTTTTTCAGAGGCTGCAACTTTGCAGGCGTTAGTTTCAAGTCGGAAATCAATTCACCCATCAGCCCGTCGACGGTGCTTATGTACGCAGCTCCGTATGAATAGTCGACACCACGATAAGTGCTGCCACGAGATTGACCGCCAAGACTGTCGTACTGCTCGAGCAGCAAAAAATTATGATTTTGCAAATAATATGCGCTTGCCAGCCCGGACATGCCACCACCTACGATGACAAAATCTACTTCCTTCTCGGCGTTTTGTGGAAAATCTGGCAGCTCGTGATTTCTCAGCCTGTGCCCTATCGTGAAGTCGTCGCCCGTCCATGGTGCAATTTTGTAGCTGGGTTTGCCTGTCTGAAGCTCTTCTTTGGCCTTAGCCAGGTCCCATCGATTGCAGAGTCCGTAAGCCAGACTCAGGCCGCTGGCTGTTGTCAAATGGCGGGAGAGTGCTTGAAGAAATTGTCTTCGGGAAAATTTGAGGCTCGCCATTGGCTCCAGTTTTCTAGGTTCGAGATGAGATTGAACGCGCTTTGCATCTTCTTTTCCATTATATCCTCGTCGAATATGAGCCGCATAAAACCATCTTTGCGCCTGCATGGCCGTAGAATATGCAGCTATATCCGGTTTATGTCTACAACAGGTAGGAAAAGGGATGGAAGTAACATTGAAGGAAACTGAAAAGAAGTTCTCAGACAAAACTACCCACTTGGAAGAGCGCATCGCGCAAATTCGTAAGGGTGGTGCTCCCAAGTATCATCAGAAGCTGAAAGAAGACAAAAAGCTCTTCGTGCGGGAGCGGCTTCGTTTGCTTCTTGATCCCGGTTTTGAAATAGAAGATGCCGTCTTTGCCAACTGCAACGAGCCGGATCTTCCTGCCGATGGCGTTGTCACAGGCATCGGGCAAATAGAAGGTAAAACAGTATGCTTCATGGGCAATGACTCGACTGTCAAAGCTGGCTCGTGGGGATGGCGGACCGTCGAGAAGATCATTCGTATTCAGGAAACTGCGCAGAAACTGCGGGTGCCGATGATTTATCTCGTTGACTCCGCCGGTGCCAGAATCACTGACCAGATTGAGATGTTCCCGGGGCGTCGGGGCGCAGGCAAAATCTTCTACAACCAGGTGCAGATGTCAGGCTTCGTACCTCAAATCTGTCTTCTGTTTGGACCGTCTGCTGCAGGCGGAGCTTACATTCCGGCATTTTGCGACATCGTCATCATGAACGATGGCAATGCCTCGATGTATCTCGGTTCACCGCGCATGGCCGAGATGGTGATCGGCGAGAAAGTCACGCTTGAAGAAATGGGCGGTGCCAAAATGCATTGCTCGGTCAGTGGTTGTGGCGATGTCCTCGCTAAATCGGAAGAAGAGGCGATTCAGATGTGCAAAGACTACTTGCGCTTCATGCCATCGAACTGCGAACAGCCCGCACCACTATTGCCACCAGTCGACGCCGGCGGCATTGAGAAATCTATCGAACAGATCATTCCTGAAAAGGAGAACGTGCCGTTCGACATGTATCAAGTGATCGACAAGCTGGTCGATGCCGGTACGTTTTTCGAGATGAAGAAGTTGTTTGCAGGTGAATTGATCACCGGTTTTGCGCGGCTCGGTGGTCGCCCGGTCGGCATCCTTGCTAATCAACCTCGTGTGAAGGGCGGAGTACTTTTTGTTGACTCGGCTGACAAAGGCGCTCGCTTTATGATGCTTTGTGATGCTTTCAATATTCCGCTGTTATTCCTTGCCGATGTTCCAGGCTTCATGATTGGCACCAAAGTCGAGCGCGACGGTATCATTCGAGCTGGCGCCAAGATGATTTCAGCGATGTCGTCTGCCGATGTGCCTAAGATTTCGGTGGTAGTGCGAAAAGCGTATGGAGCCGGTTTGTATGCTATGTGTGGACCAGCATTCGAACCGGATGCTTGTCTGGCTCTGCCCACCGCTTGGATTGCGGTCATGGGACCAGAGGCTGCTGTGAATGCGGTCTACTACAACAAGATTATGGAATTGCCTGAATCTGAGCGCAATGCCTACATCGAAGAGAAACGCAATGAGTACAGAGAAGATGTAAACATCTACAAGCTGGCTGCTGAAATGGTTGTTGATGGCATGGTTGCTCCACACAACTTGCGCGGTGAATTGATCAATCGATTTAATGCATACGCCAGCAAACAAGTTACTGGATTCAAGAAAAAGCACGGCGTATTGCCTGTTTAGCGCGATACTCAACGAATGTTTTCTGGAGGATAAAAGAAGTGGATACTGTTTCCGAGAAATTAGTCGTCACCGCTGGTGATGGCGGTAAGTTCAATTGCCTGGTCGAAAAACCGGGGCAAAAAGCCACAGCAGCAGTGATCATAATTCAAGAGATTTTTGGTGTCACCAAATGGCTGAAAAGTGCCGCTGAGTGGTACGCCTCCAATGGTTATCTAGCCATTGTGCCCGACCTCTTCTGGCGTCTCGAACCCGGTTTGAATTTGAACGATAGAGATGAAGCCGACTTGAAAAAGGCATTCAAATACTATGGTGAATTCGATAAGGATAAGGGCATCGAAGATTTGAAGCATGTGCTGAAAGAAGTACGTGCCATGAAGGTCGGCGACGGCAAAGTCGGAATTAGCGGGTACTGCCTGGGCGGTTTAATGACCTATCTGATGGCAGCTCGCAGTGATGTTGACGCGTCTGTTGCTTATTATGGGGGCGGCATCGATGAGTTTCTCGGCGAAGCGCACAACATCAAAAAGCCAATTATGATGCACTTTGCTGAAGACGACGGATACATCACTAAGGACAAGCAAGACAAAATCAAGAACGCTTTTGCTTCGAATTCATCGGCGTCCATCTACACCTATCCGAACACCGATCATGCATTCTGCAGAGTTGGTGGACAGAACTACAATATGCAAGTTGCTGAGCTTGCTAATGGAAGGACGCTTGAATTTTTCAAGAAGAATCTGGCATAGTTCGAACTCAGCTATAGAATTGCGGACCTGGCATTGAGCCGGGTCCGTTTTTTCATATCGACGGTAATTCGCGCAACCATCTGGACATGAAGCTGGTTGCTGCATTGCCAGCTCTGCGAGCTTATTTTTGAATCAAAGTCGGCACCTTTTAAGGCGTGGTCTCGTCAGTGCCCAAAGAAACAAGCGGCAGGTGAACGCTCAGGTGCTCCTGCCATCATGGAGGTAAGAACATGTGGTCTGACGAACAAGTACAAGATGCTGTTGCGGTTCTGTGGAACGCTTCGGAACTTGGTCCAATTCAAAAAGTCAAAGCTACCGACGAGAAGGATGAGAAACGCGAAGACTACATCGTTGCCGGTGAAGTAACCTACACAGATCCGATCTATCTGAAGGCTTTTGAAAGTTTGCTGAGTGAAGGAAAACTAGCCGAGCAAGAATCTCAGTCTGAACAAGCCGACCGTAAATCGTATGGACGGTGCGAAAAATCTTGCAGCGAAACAAAGAAGCACTAGATTATTCAGCCGCCAGGGCCGGCCTCTCAAACTGTGCTTTGAGCAATCTTGCGTAGTGCTTGTCTGCATCGAGCAGCGATTGATGCGTTCCTGTCTCGACAATCTGACCGTCTTCCAGCACGACTATCTGGTCTGCATGGCGGACGGTCGAAAGTCGGTGAGCGATGACAATGACTGTTCTGCCTTCCATCAAGTGGTTGAGGGCTTTCTGTACCATTGCCTCGGATTCGTTATCCAGAGAGCTGGTTGCCTCGTCGAGAATCAGGATAGGCGCGTTCTTTAAGAAAGCTCTGGCAATGGCCAGACGCTGTTGTTGACCGCCGGAGAGTCTTACACCACGCTCACCGATCATCGTTTTGTATCCGTCTTTCAGCTCCAAAATAAAGTCGTGGCAGTACGCGGCTTTCGAAGCACTCTCGAGTTCTTCTTGAGTGGCGTCCAGTTTACCCAGACGAATATTCTCTTCGACGGTGGTGTTGAAGAGGAAATTGTCTTGCGTTACCAGAGCGATTTTCGATCGCAGCGAACGCAAAGAGATTTCCCTTATAGGAATTCCATCGATTGAAAGTTGACCTGAGGTTACGTCGAAGAAACGCGGCACCAGGTTTGCCATCGTGGATTTTCCTGAACCTGAAAGACCGACCAGTGCCACCATCATTCCGGGCGGGATCTCGAGATTGACGTTTTTGAGCACCATGTTTGAGTGTCCAGGATACTGGAAATATACATCTTCAAATTTGATGCGATGCATGCCGTCTTTGAGTTCGATCGCTTGTGGGGCATCGGTGAGATTAGATTCTGTGTCCAGTACTTCGAATACTCGCTGAGCAGCGGCGAGAGCTGGTTGGAGAATGCCGTTGATGCGACCGATGTTCTTTATCGGTGAATAGAGGAGCAGTAATGCGATTACAAATGAAGTGAGGGCTCCCAGTTCCATGTGCTTGTGCATGATCTGGTAACCGGCTACCCACATCACACTTGCTATTCCAAGTGCTCCGATCATCGCCAGAATCGGCGAAAGAACTGCCTCAGAGCGCACAGCTTTCATGGTGTTGCTCTGGAAACTTTGATTGGTGGCGAGAAATCTCGCAGTTTGAAAGTCTTCTAAATTGTAGGATTGTACAATCTTGGCGCCCTGAATCGACTCAGACAAAACGGAGACCAGGTCTCCAATTGCTTCTTGCCCGCCTCGCGAACTCTTGCGGATCTTCTTGCCGAAGATTGAGACCGGCACAACAATCAGAGAAAGAATTCCAAGTGCGATAATGCTGAGCATCCAACTTTGCAAGATCAGCACCGTGGCCAGCGAGATGACTGTGATCGTTCTGCTGATCATTGACTGAAAAGTTTGCGAGATTGCATTTTCAATCAAACCAATATCGTTGGTCATGCGACCGATCATTATCCCGGATGACTGGCTCTGGAAAAAGAGCAACGGCTGTTTTTCCAGGTGGCAGAACATTTCATTGCGCAGATCACGAATTGCCGACGAGCCGACCAGACGGATTGTGTATGCTTCGATGAATCTGAAAATTCCCTGACACGCCACCACCCCGAGTACCACGAGCGGCACGTAGTAGATTAGATGTCGGTCTGAACCCATGAAAACGCGTTGAATGCCTTCACCGGCCAGCCAGGCGATGATGCCGTCCATGCTGCCGGAGGGAATAGCCGCTACCATTCCGATGAAGAAAGGCAGGCTGTACGGTTTGATATATTGCAGCAGGCGCCAGTAAATCTGAGCCTGTTTGGGCTCATCTAGCTGTTGTTTCTTGTCTTCGTTCTGCTGAATTAAGTTTTTCAAAAGTTCCGTTCCCTGGCGAACTAGATGACCGCGAGAATTTCTTCCACCAGACTGGCGGCGTAATCGCCCTGACCGAGCTGGTCACGCAACTGGAGCAGCTTTCGCGAAATTTCTGCTCTTAATGCCGGTACGTTCATCATGTCACCAGTGTATTTTACGAGTTGCTCTGCTCGACAATCTAGTTGAAGTAGTTCAGGCACGACACGTTCGCCCGCCAAAATGTTGGGCATACCGATGAAGTTGATCGTCTTAAGCAGCGAGTACAGCGCATATTCCCACCAGTCACCACGGTAGAAAATGAGCATTGGTTTGCCAAAAAGTGTAACTTCTAACGTTGTCGTTCCTGATTTAGCCCAAACCAAGTCTGAAGCGGATATCAGATTCAGGTTGTCTTCGTGAGCCACCAGGAATAGATTTTTCTCGAGTAAGTGGTCCATGCCGAATGCACTTATCTCAGCTATTGTTTTTGTGCGCAGTTTCTCGTTCGCCGCTGAATAGGCGAATTGGAATTCAGAATTCTCTTGTAAAAGCTCCTTGATTGCCTTGAGACTTATCGGCGCAAAAAAGCCGACTTCACGTTTCCTGCTGCCCGCGAAAACCCCGATGAGCGGTTTCTTCGGGTCAATCTTGTAACGGGCACAAAAGTCTTCCCTGGTCGGCATATCTTCGCGTGCCGGCATATTCTTCAAGAGCGGGTGCCCGACGAAGCGCACTGGAACTGAATTTTTCTTGTAGATTGCTACTTCAAACGGAAAAATGACCAGCATTTTTGTTACCGTTCGAGCAATTGTCTTGATTCTCCAGGGTCTGGAACCCCAGACCTGGGGCGAGGTGAAGTAGAGTATGGGCATTTTCAAATTGGCTTTGCGGATCGCCGTCGCTAATTTGAGATTGAATGTCCCGAAGTCGACAAGCAAGATAGCATCTGGTTTTCGTTCGATTATGCTTTGAACGATCTGCTTTTCCAGATCGATGAAGAATTTGGCTCTTTTTACAATCTCTACAACGCCAATTGTCGTGAATTCTTCGCAATTGTGCAGGATTTCGACCCCTTGAGCAGCCATCTGGGATCCGCCGCAGCCCCAGAGCTGCAATTCTGGAGACATCTGTTTCAAGGTGGCGATCATGCGGGCTACATTTCGATCTGCAGAAGGGTCACCGACCATCAGGAAAAGCGATTTGCGCTTTTCTTCCGGTGTACGTGAATCCATTAGACCTTGTTGCCCGGTGAGTTGGGAACTGTGCCAACGTGTAACGCTACACTGCCCAGCGCCAGGCTGAGGTGTCTGACATTTATCAGTCCCGCTCTTTCAAAAATTTGAGTTATACCTTCTGGACCCGGATAAGCGCTGTTTGAGACCGGCAGATACGTATATGCTTGCTTGTCTGATTGCAGCACCTGACCGATTAAAGGCACTATCTGTCGAAAGTAGAAAGCAAACAGCTGGGCAAAAATTGGTACCTGTGATTTACCTAGATCAAGATTGATAACCTTGCCTCCCGCCTTAACGACGCGAGCCATTTCATTGATCCCGCGCTGATAATCGGTGACGTTGCGTAAACCGAAACTGACAATAGCACCGTCAAAGCTGTGATCCGCAAACGGCAAATGCAGCGCATCACCTTCCTGGAACTTCATCTCGCAGCGCTTTTCGTTGGCATGCTTAGTGGCTCGTTGATTCGCCACAGCGAGCATTTTTGGTGAAAAATCCAGACCCACGACCTTTCCATTCGCGGAAAGTTGTCGGGCGATAGACAGAGTTAAATCACCGGTTCCGCAGCAAACATCCAGATAAACACCGTCGGGCTTCAGCGCCAGCTCAGCAACTGCCCGCCGTTTCCAGGAATGATGCATGCCCATGCTGATGGCATCGTTGGTCAGATCGTATCGTTGAGCGATGCGATCGAACTGGCGCAGTACGTACTCCGCTTTCTCTTCCGCAGTTGGCAGTGAAAAGGACATGAATCCTATTTAACGAGACCGAATCCAAGAATGGTGCAGACGGTGAGAAAAAGACCGACGATTGTCCAGGTTAGCCTGTCAAGTCCTGCTTCCGCACCCCGTTTGCCGCTGAACATGGTGGCGCCGCTTCCGATTCCGCCCATACCTTCGCCTTTCGGTTGGTGCAAAAGTATCAAGCCGACCATTGCCAAGCCTAAAATGGCTTCAAGGACCAGCAAGATGACGTATGGAAGACTCATCGAACCCATGAAAAAACCTCTTAAATGCGCTTGCTTGTAAGCAGAGCTGCTAGCGAGGATTATATCGTATCGTCGCGCGGATACCCCATGCCTTCAACTAACGCTAAACATTGCTTTGTACTCGCCTCGGTCAGATGTTGGTATCGAATTTAGTATCAACGCCTCTCTCTGGTAAGACAAGCACTCGCATTTGATTGATTTCGCATGATTTTGTATGGAAATCCCGTCTTGTTTTGGGGAGTTTTTTCGTGGTAAGTATGGTGTACATACTGGCAGTCGGCGGCTGGTTTTGGCGAATTTCGCAAGGGAGCACTGATTGAAGTTCCTCGTCATTGGACTGAAGTCTGACGAAAGAACCATGGTGAAGAATGCTTTGAAGAGCATTCCAGACCTTGACTTTGACTTGCAACTCTCAGGACACTCAGTGGAAGGGCTGTTCAAGATACGCAGTTTTCAACCAGATTTTGTTTTGATCGATGAAAGTGGACTCGATTGCACCATGCTGATGCAGCTCAGGCAGGCAAGGGCTGAGGCTCTCATCTACGTGGTTGTAGCAGAACAGTCGGACTCTCGCGCTTGTGAGTTGATACGGAAAGGTGCCACTGACACGATTTTACGTGACCACCTTTCCGGGCAGCCTTTTCTTTCGCTGATTTTGCGAGCCTGTGAGCGTCTTCGCATCAGTGGACAATTTAGAGTTCATGAGTTGGCTAAGGCTAATGCAAGGCTTTGCGGTGTAGCCAACACACTGTCGACCATGTCCTGGCTCTCTGATGAGTCGGGCGAGAGAATATTGTTCAACGATAAATGGTTGAAATTCACTGGTCGCACTCTCGAGCAAGAGCTTGGCAAGAAATGGACTGAGGCGGTTCATCCGCAGGATTTGAAAAGACTTTTGTCGGTGTATACCAACGCGCTGAGAGAAAGGAAGTCTTATCACGTCGAATACAGACTGCGAACAGCTGACGGGCAGTTCCGGTTGATCTGGGAGAGTGGTTCTCCACAGCTTCGGGCGGACGGCGCCTTTATTGGCATGCTCGGCTCCTGCGCAGACATAAGTCAGACTATTTTCACCAAAGATCATTTGTCACCGGTTTTCGAACCCGTGGGAGTGATGACTACTCTCGATCACGTCCCTATCGGTGTATGGAAACTTGATCCCAATCTCGTCATCACCAAGACCAATCCGGCTGTGGCGACGCTATTTAGTGTCACGCCCGAACATCTTGTTGGACGCACCTTTACGAACGTCGTCTCATCCATTCCCGACAATACTTTCAGCAGGGTTTTGCAACATGGTGAGCGTATAAAACTGGAAAATCACCCTGTTACGCTGACCTTGGATGAAAAACGCCGAAAGGTTTTTCTGGACTTCGCCGCCTGGCCATTGAGAGACAAAGCGAACAAAGTTGTCGGTGTCTGTGTGAGCACCACCGAGGTGACTGAGCGGTTGTTGGCGGACCAACAGCGGGAGGATTTCGTGGCGGCGTTGGTTCATGATTTGAAAACGCCGCTAATCGGAGCAGACCAGGCTCTAGAAGCGATGTTGCGGGGAAATCTTGGACCGGTGGACGCCAATCAGTCAGAGCTTCTGTCGATGCTGAAACGAAGCAACCAACATTTGCTGACGATGGTTCACAATCTTATCGAAGCGTACCGCTACGACGCTGGTGAAGCGCGAATGTCAGTGGAAGAATTCAACCTGTTCGAGTTAATCGATAGCTGTATCCAAGAACTGGCACAATGGTCCACACATAAAGAAATTACGATGCGCTCTGTATTTTCGAGTGGAAACGGAATCATTATCGGTGACCGAATGTCGATACGCCGAGTAATTTTAAATTTGCTCGATAATGCCCTGAAATTTACTCCAAAAGATGGAGTAATTGAAGTCTCTGCTGAAGAAGAGGGCGGTGACGTTATTTTTCGAGTCAGTGACACCGGCGTCGGCATTCCTCAATCTGAATTTACACAGGTGTTTTTGCGGTATTGGCAGGGCGACAGTGCCAAACAATTCGCGCCGGGAACGGGCTTGGGCCTGTACTTGTGCAGGCAGATCATAGTTGCGCATGGTGGCACTATTTCTGTTTGCAGTAAACTCGGCGAAGGCACTACATTCAGTGTCACTATACCGAAGCAGCCGCTGCCGCATTGACATCCCGCGAAGGGAAAAACTGACTCGGGCAATTAGCTTACTGTAAGGGAACGAATTCTTACCAAACTCGTCCGTTCCATTATCCCAGTCAAGCTTTATGATTGCTGTGGAAGTCTGAGTTATCGAGTCACTAATGATTAAATCCATCTGGCTGCTGCTTTTGTTCTCGTTGGTTCCGTGCGATCCGGCACTAGCAGCCGACGGTACGGCTGTGACATCAAGTTCAAACAGTTCGCTTGATACATCGACTGTGCAGAGCCGCGAATATAGAGCGGATATGCAGGTTCGGCAAGTTAAATGGAAATCTTCGATGGACAGGGCTTTAGAGTATGTCAAGAATGGCGATTACGTTGCAGCCCAAAAGATGGTCGACATAGCTCGCAAGCAAACAGTGGTAAACGATCCAGACGATTCCAGCCTGGCTCAAACTGAGAAGATTGCGGGAGATATTGCTGCGGCTCAAAGCAATCTAGGTGCAGCCGAGCGTTTTTATCGTCGTTCCGTCTATCTCTATGAGCGTGCTAGCGCCCCTGATAAAAGCGAATTTTCGGCGGCTCTGATTTCTTATGCGGAGCTTTTGAAACGAGAAAACAGATTGCGTGAGGCCACTCGCTTTGAAATGCAGGCTAGTCAGCTGCGTCGAGACGACAATTCTACCGCCGAGACAAATCGGTCACTGTGATTCGGTTTCTAATGGCAGGATTTGATTATGCAGCAATCAATGTGCTGTAGAATATGCGCAGCATACAGTGCTGATATTTATTTGAGGAGGTCGACGTGAGCGACTTAGTTGTAATTGCATACGATGACATACACAAAGCTGAAGAAGTCAGAATTACCCTGGCAAAGCTTCAGCACGAGTACTTAATTGACCTGGAAGATGCTGTTGTCGTAACCAAAGATGCCAACGGCAAGGTGAAATTGCATCAGGCGGTTGACTTGACAGCAGTCGGCGCATTGCAGGGCGGAATGCTCGGCGCACTGCTGGGATTGGTGCTACTCAATCCGATCTTCGGAATGGTTCTTGGTGGCGCTGCTGGCGCACTCTCAGGCAAAATGTCTGATCTCGGAATCGATGACAACTTTATCAAAGAGTTGTCAGAAACCTTGAAGCCCAACACCTCTGCTCTCTTCATTCTGGTTAAGAAGGTCACTCTCGATAAAGTGCTGCCAAGACTGGAAGGAACTGGCGGAAAAGTCTTGCAGACATCTCTTGCCGGTGTTGACGAACAAAAACTTCAAGCTGTTCTCGACAGCCACCGCAACGAAGTTGCAGGAACTCCTACCGTTTAAGAGCGCTGAAACGATCTAGCCGATTCGGTTTTGAATTTTGAAACACCCAGTCATCCGGCTGGGTGTTTTGATGTCATGAAGACCATGCTTGTTCTTAGCATGCTCGAGACTTGCTCAGCTTGCCCGTTAAGCCTCAATTGAGATTTCCGAGAAACATCTTTCCAGCTCGCTTAACTGGATATTGATCTCACCTTGTACCGTTCCGTTTTGATCTTTTATCGCTGATTTACTGGCATCACATACAGTGACCATGCGAGTATTCTCGTTGTAGTCGATTAATGCGTAGGTATGTTTGCTGCGCAGCTGAAATCCGCGCGCCTGACGTTCTGCAATGCGCCTGCGGATGACATATCCGGAAGTCTCAGCACATTGATCATCGACGATCGCCAACGTTACTGTTTTGTAGCTTTTCAAGGCTTGTAGAATAATTTGCCGATTGCGCATGTCTTGCGATGAAATACTCAAAAGGCTATTTCGTTTTGTTGAAAGCTTGATTGCTGCTTTTCCTGTGAGTAGCTCGAAAGGATCTTTTTCCAGTCCTAAGCGACCTTCTGTAATCTGCATCATCTGCCGATGCAACTCGTATGCGCGCTCCAGTAAAGTTACGAAGAGACGACCGTCGGCACAACTTGAACCAATTATTTTGTCGCGCAAAGTCAATTCCCAGACTTGAATAGGATGTTGGGGATCGCCCGGAAACGTTACTGTGTACGAGTCATCCGCATTGACCTTGATCATCTTCTTGATACGCTTATCTCCCTCAGGAGTAGCCGCCAGAGCCGCCAATGTAGCTGTGAACTTGCTGTCGACCAGGGCGCCTTGCAAGATTGTGGTTGGATCTATTCGGTGTTTGGGGTAGAGCTCCGCCACACTCTCCTTTTTTGCCAGTTGGTCCAGGGTTCTTTGGGCTCGATCGCTGAATTTGGGATCACTCATGCGCTCAAGGTCCTGGCAATTCAGTGAAATTTCTTTGGTGCCGCGATTGCCGCGGTAGTGATAAAGAAAAGCCGATGCAAATGTGTCTTCGACTTTCTGCGTTTCAGCCTGAGAAAGCATGCGAAGAACATCGTTGCGACCAATCCGACCATCTCCATCAATGTCGATTTGTCGAAAGTTGCTTTTGATATAACTTGAGACACCTGCAATGGAATGCAGTTCTTGTAGAGGGTTTTGTCCAATCTGGTGTTGGAAATTCTGTTGCGATAGATTTGCACCCTGGTTCGATAGACTCTGGAAGTTCATGATTTGTCTGCCGTTTCTAGTTCAAAAAATCTGCCCACGTATTCATAAACAGGGGAAGGAGTTTATTTAGGAGGAGAGCTCACCTCCTGACATCCAAAATTTTTACAGTTCGGAAAGAGCTCGAATTATGTCGGCTCTCGTGATTATTCCGATCAAGTGTGTACCAGCCGTAACCGGGATGCGATTGATTTCTTTTGCATCCATTATTGATATTGCTTTTACTAGAAGTGAATCTCGATCTATTGATATCGGATCTGGTGTCATTATTTCCGCAACTGTTGCACCGGTTCGTTCAACCAGATCATTTTTCGTCAATATGCCGACTAACTGGTTCTCTCTCAGAACAGGAAAACCTTTATGGCTGTATTTTTTTACGTAGTCTGCAGCCTCGTCTCTGGTCATTGCAGCGTCCAGCGAGATCACCTGGTGCTGCATACATTCGCCAACCGTAAGTAAATCCAGCGGTGTTGATTCTGAATTCTCGGGCAGGTGTATGTCGTCTATCTCCAGCAGCCGGTCGTAGACTGAACCGGGAAACACGCTTTCGCCGATGAAATAGGCGGTAATAGAGCTGATCATGAGAGGTAACAGTAAATTGAAGTCTGCGGTAATTTCAAACACGATTACTGCTGCGGTGACAGGCACCCTGGCTACTGCACAGAAAAACGCACCCATGCCGGCCAGTGCCAGGGTCATACGTGCATGGGTGGCGAGCGGATAGATGAGTGTTTCTCCGTAACCGACAAAATAGCCGATTGCAGCGCCTATGGTTAGAGCGGGGGCGAACAAACCGCCAGGCGCGCCGGAACCGTAGGCAATCAGCGTCAAAACAAAATTTGCCAGGAAGACGACGATAGCAAAATGGAGCCCGCGACCTTCGAGTAACAATTGCCTGACTCCGGCGAAATCTCTAAAAGAATCAGGCAAAAGGGCGATCACCAGCCCACATATAAATCCTGCCAGAGCCACTCTGAGACCGAAGTGCTTACCGAAAACTTTTCGATTTAACTTCGTTCCGGCAAGCACTCCGCGATTGAAAACGATGCCGACTAAACCTGCAATGATGCCGAGCAAAAAGCAAAACGGAATATCCTGCCCGGTGAAGATTGCCTTAGGAAACTCAGTGTTGGCATGCAAATCAAGACTGTGATTTCCCATCCAACGCGAAACGATTCCGGCAAAGAAACAAGCCAGAAGAGCAATTGTTACAGTTGCACCGGATATTTCGCGCAGCAGTTCTTCCAGTACGAAGATAAGCCCCGCCAGCGGTGCATTGAAGGCCGCCGCCAACCCTGCACCGGCACCGGCTGCGATCAGCTGGCGTCGATTTCTAAAAGAGCGCATGCCCAGTCGATCGAGCACCGCCGCCGCTGCCGCGCCTACCTGCACTGTTGGTCCTTCTCGACCCAACGGCAAGCCGATGCCCAGCGCCACTATACCTGCTACCAGCTTGCTCAGCGCTACTCTCAGGTCCAGCTTCATTGGTATCTTATTCAGTGCCGCCTTGACTTGCGGTATGCCACTGCCTGTGATTTCAGGAGCAATGAAGTGGATGATCACTCCGCAAATAGCACCACCTATGAGCCCCACCAATGGAAAAACAACAACCGCAGGCATTATCGTTGTCAGATAGGTGCGGAAAGACGTAAGCAGTGCCACGCCAACGACGAATGTGTAAGCGCAGACTGCAGCGACAGAACCGATAATTGATGCTTCGAACAAAGCAACAAGTTTTTTGTTGCGTGCTTTTCTAATCAGTTTCGAGTGATACCAGTGCAATAACCGGTTTAACTTATCGGTCTTCGCTGCGGTGGTCATGCCGATGGTGGCGGCTCATTGCGGTCGAGATATTTCTGCAAGATGATCGCCGCCGCCTGCATGTCAACAAGCCCTTTGTTGTGGCCGGTCTTGACACCTTGCAAAGTGAGAGTTCTAATTGCCGATATCGTTGTCAATCGTTCGTCTTCATAGACAATCGGCAAACCGGTCGCTCTTGCCAGCTTGCGACCGAAGGAGCGAATCTTTTCGGCTTGTTCGCCAACGGAGCCGTCCATGTTTTGCGGAAAGCCAAGCACGATTTCGACTGCACCATGCCGTTCAGCGATTTCTTTGACTGCTTTGACGTCTGCGGCCATATTTTTGCGTTCAATGGTTTCCAGACCGGCAGCTGTTATGCCAAGTGGATCCGAAATCGCGACACCGATTCTTTTATCACCAATGTCAAGACCGATAAGACGTGGTTTTTGGCTCATAGACTCAATTTTACCAATAGTCTTTCAATTCCTTCGCCAATAGTCTTTCAATTCATTGAAGTTGTTATGTGGAATGTCGGAGGCAAAATCACTTAGAATTAGCCTATGAAAGTTTATTTAGTGAGACATGGTATAGCTCAAGAGCGCCTCGGTGGCGCCATTTTGAATGACTCGCAGCGTCCGTTGACAGACGAGGGCAAGTCCGAAATGAAGCAGGTTGGACACGCCTTGAAAAGGCTTAATGTCAAGCCTGACGTTATTGTTTCCAGTCCGCTCGTCAGGGCTAAACAAACCGCTGAGATCATTCGAGATGTTCTCAACTTTGAAGACGAGTTGAAGATTACCGACACCCTGGCTCCGGGCGGAAGTCCCAGCTCTGTCTACAAATACCTGAAGCAGTTTGCTCATGTCGATGAAATCTTTCTCGTCGGTCATGAACCTGATATTGGCATGCTCGTTTCAAACATGCTCTGGGCCGCTGCGGATGTGCACTTCCCATTTAAAAAGGGCGCTGTCTGTCGTGTCGACGTTTATGACTTGCCTGCAACCAGCCCCGGCGTTATGAAGTGGTTCATGACACCAAAAATGGCCAAGCTGATCAGTTAGTGTTTCAAGAATTCGATTTTTGATTTCGGCTTTTTGTTCAGCACGACAAACAATGTCGGCGTAGTGGTGCTTGCGTCGGTAGTGCACGCCGTGTCTGCGTGCGTCCGGATGTGCCTTCATGTTCATCGTGCCTGCATGCGCGTCAACACACTACGGTAACTGTATCTGGTGGCAAGCGAACTGTTGAAGTGAGATAGGAAGCTGGTTTGATTGGGAACATTCCCACCCGCGGCCAGATTGCCGTCTTGTCATGTATTTCTGTCAAGCTCATAATGCCTGAACAAAATTTCATCGGTGCATGCTCAGAGTTTGACTGAGCGCGCCTTGTGATGAGCATTTCTAACGCTCATCCGAGGCAGCGCTTTGCAGTCAAACGCCATTTGCGCGTGCCGATTCGACTCGATTTTTTACTGAGGTCTTGCCATGAACACTACTGAAAAACCACCTGGGGAACTAGATTCAGCGCCTGCGCCCTCGATTACACCGTCATCGCTTGAGGGGGCTGCGCCGGAGCAGAATGCATCAGAGCAGAAAATTTCTGGGTTCGATGGTGGCACGAGATCACTTTTGAAACAACCTTCTTTGTTTCTCTGTGTTGTGCTCATCTGTGTTGCCATGGCAGCTTGCTTTGGTAAGACTCCGAATTACTTCTGGGTCATGACACTATCACTTATTGGATTGACTGCTGCGTTTCACCTGATCGCCGAGAAATTATTAGGGCGTGCAAATTCGGAGTTCGAATTGCCTTCGCCGCGTGAAGGCGTGCTTACAGTCCTCTTTGGCTCTGTGCTGCCCGGGCTTGGACTGATCGCCTATGCTTTGTATTCTCTTATAAACTCAACTAATTTCAATTTCTTCGATGAGCTTGGAAAACTCACTTTGCTGCTCGTTGTTCCTGTTTTCAATTTCAGTGTCTGGTCTTCTCTGCGTCGACGCTATTTGATACGTCCGAGATTGACGGGGGTGATGAACGGTTTTGCACTGGGGCTGTCCGCGTCGTGGACAGTGATCTGGCTCAAGTCGTCTTTTATCTCGCATGCGGCCGATACCAAATTTGGTTGGATGCTTCTGCTTTCCCTTTCACCCGTACTTCTCTTTGCCGCTGTTAGATTGAGTTTTGATTTGCATCGCAAAACAGAACCGAAAATTTCAAGAATAGCGACTACATTCTCATTTCTGGGCTGCCTGCTCTCAATACTCTTCGTTTTCGCACCTTTGACCAGAACGTTCTATATACAGTCATTGCTGAGTGATATTTTCAAGGCTCCGCAGACCGAGCAGCCTGCTTTGATCGCAAATTTGCGCGCTCAGGCCACACCGGAAGATTTAAGACCCTCAAAGAATCCAGTTTCCGGATTCGCTCTGTCATCAATGCTCTTCGGAAACAGAGGTCTGGACGGAGGTAGCGACCGAGAACGAGATTTGTTTTTCAAAGTCGCCGGCAAGTCATTTAACGAAGATGCGACAGTTAAAAATCGACCGGGCAATCATGATGCGAATCAACCTGAGGAGTCAGCAGATCTCGATACGACAGCTGTCTATGCTGCTGTCGGCTCCAGGAACATTGGACTTTCGCTGGCTAAATCGCAAATGGTTGGCAATATCGATAGTGCCACTATGACTGGCTCTCTCGATTGGTCTATGACATTTCACAACTCGTCGAACGAAGAGCACGAGGCCCGAGCTGTGATCGCTTTGCCAGCCGATGCGGTGGTGTCACGTGTGACACTGTGGATAAATGGAGAAGCTAGAGAAGCAGCTTTCGCATCCCCTGCCAGAACAAGAGCTGCTTATGAGTCGGTTGTGAAAAGAAGCCGGGATCCTTTGCTTGTAACAATGCTGGCACCAGGAAAAATTCTGGTTCAGTGTTATCCCGTACCGATTAACGGCGCGATGAAGATTCGACTTGGCTTTAAAATTGCCCTTCAACCAGGCACTAGCAACACCAGTACGCTCGTATTTCCGCGCTTGATAGCGAGTAATTTCGCTCAACAGCGCCGTCATCAAATTAGATTTCTCAGCTCATCACCTTTTGCTGATAGCATCGCCGGCGGTGTCTCGGGCCGAGAAGGATCTGCATATGTCCTCAGTGGAACGTTAAGAGAAAGGCGAAAGGAGAATGGTACTAAGAGCCATTTATCGGTTCTGAGAACTGCTCCCCTCACCGCTGTGGCTACCTTTGATGCTACTGCTCGGCCGCCCCAGTATATAGTGCAGCATCTCAAGGAGACGGTGAAAACTCCTCCGAAGCGCTTGATTGTTGTCGTCGACTCGTCCGAGTCTATGCGAGATCATCTTGCTGAGATACATAGCGATTTGGCTAAGGTTTCCACGTTTCTCAAACCACTCGTTTATTTCGTTCCCGAAGCGACCGGTGCAAATGCTGAGCGCGCTGCGATTCGTGCTATGTCCGTTTCGCAAGCGAAAGCAGTGATCACGTCCGATGCCTTTAAGGGCGGTCAGGATAACAAGCCGGTTTTGACTGAGGCTCTAGAACTGGCTGCAGAGGCACCTCAAGGCGCTGTACTGTGGATACATGGTCCTCAGCCGTTGACTCAGGATCTAACCAATGCCGTGCCACTTGATCTGGTGCACCCGGTGCGTTTATACGATTGGCAAATAGAGTCAGGTGCTAATGAGATACTTCAGGCTCTTTCTCTGGAAGATCCGTTGCGGCTGATCAATCGAGAAGTGTTGGGCGCTGCTTCTTCAATTCCTGATATTGACGCTCTGGTGCGCAGTTGGGTTCAACCTGAGAAGAAACTGTTTCTCGAACGCGTCGCTTTTACGCGCAAGCCTGATGTGTCTCTTGTTGAGAATCCGATTGCCTCGATGCAGGTTTCTCGTCTCTGGGCCGATGGCGAAGTGCGAAGACTTCTAGCCGATGGTTTCGAGCGGCAAGCGCTGATTTTGGCAGCACAGTACAGAATCGTTTCGCCTGTGACAGGCGCTGTTGTGCTAGATGATGCTGAAGAGTACAGGAAGAACAAGCTCGATCCCGGCGCTTATAAAGACGCTCCTGGAGGCGCACCATCGCTTCTGTTTAATCCCGACACCACAGCCAGTCGCTCTGAATCGTATTCTGGATTGGTTGGGGCACCAGTTGATCCTCGTTATGGACAATCGAATGAAGTCGGTCAGATGGCTGATTTCGGTTACGACACGATGCGAGACATTTCACGTTGGGTGACCGCATTTTCTTTTCTGGTTGCTCTCATCTTTGTCATTCCTGCAGTGCGTACGAGAAAATCTGTCGGTGAACTTTTGGGAGCTGTGTGTACAGTTTGTGGGATTCCACTTGTGGTGCACCTGCTAGGAATTTATTTGATCAACAACTTTGGCGGATTGGGCGGGGGATTATGATGCCATCCAGCTCCCCGTCGTGAATTGATACGTCACTGACGATTTGATTCTAACGGCGGTTGGCAAAATGGCATCGGTTCTATCGCGTGATCGCGATTGGGTGAGTGGACATGTGCTGTTCGCAGCATGTGTCCACCTTTTTCACTGACCATTTCCGGCTGCGAGTTGTGTGGAGCAGGCTCAGGCTATTGATAGGTTTGACCGTTGAACTGAATCCAACCGCTTTCATGCCGATTTGTGCTGTGGTGTGTGTAGTGAAGAACGCCACCTTTTTTGTTCCAGATATATTCGCCGTGCAGAGTAATGACGTCCCCTTCCTGAATGGGCACGGGCGGTGCCAGGTCTGTGTTGTGAGCAACGAGAACCGTCGTGCCGTTGGAAAGTTCCAACAAAAATCTCTGATGCTCGATTCCTTTTGTGTCTTCCGGTAACAGCTTTTTGACAGGTGCAGTCAGGGTGACTTCCACTTTTTTCCAGTGATTTTGCTGCGCTTCCAGAACCTGTGCATCGCCGACGACGGTTCCCCCGGGCATGACGGAACCGTTCTCAGGTGGAGGTGTCACCCCGGTTTCCATCTCTTGCGTTCGATCTCGATGGCGATGTCGCGCATCGCTGCATCCAGAGGACCACGTCAGCAACATGGTCATGAGGATAATGGCGAAGAGGGTAGCTCTGTGGGCGATAAGCTTTGGTTGCGACAATTTTATGCTCATTCGTCAAACTCTTTATGTTTCATGATTCCCGTTGGAACTTCTAGACGGAAGATAACTTCGATAACGCTACTTGAATAACCATTGGATAGCAAATAACCATCGGGTTGCTAGCGCCTGATATGAGAGCACGACGATAGTACCGTGGTATATAGTGAACGTGGCACCCTGCCGTCCCAGACTGGTTAAAGGAGAAAGCTCGAGCCGATGTTGTCTTCAATTTACCTGACCGGAGACAATTTAGAGTCACCCGATGTCCTCAGCCAGGGCGCAATGCCTGACTGGCGCAGCGTCGCGCTCTCGAAATTTCAACGGCACGGGTTGAAGGTCGTCAATCCTCTCGAACTCGCCTGGTCATTCGGCGACCGCATCAATCCTCTCGAGATGCCCGATGTTGTGGACCCGAGGGTGCGCCGGGCTCTAGATTTAATCGACCAGTGCGATGCCCTGCTGGCTAACTTGAATCGGTCCAGTTATGGCACGGCGATGGAGATGTTTTATGCCTATCGCCGGGGCAAAATGGTCACCGTGATTGGGCAGACGCCCTTTCACCCGTGGGTGCTTTCGCACTCGCAGGCACGTTTTGGCGACGTCGAGACGGCTGTTAACTATCTGATTGATGAGCACCCTCATGCACCGCCAATCAACTGGACTCTTCAAAATGAAGCTTTGCTTGCCGAGAGATACGAGCAGCTCCCACCTCCGGGTGAACCTGACTACAGATTCATGGGCGGTGAGTTTCCGGTGTTGGTTCTGGCACCTCATGCTACCGCATATTGGCGCGAGGGCGAGTTCCAGGAGGGCGATTCATACACAGGAAGCATGGCGGCGCTGCTCAATCGCATGAGTGGTTGTCACAGTCTGCTGACTAATTATTGCTGCGTGGCAGACCCTTGCTACTATCTTGAAACCCCGCTGCGCAGGGCGTTTGCCGATGTGGTGAAAGCCGGTCAAATCGGTCTGGTTGTGATGCTTTTGGGTGCTCCGTGGCACGAAGCGCCGGGGCTTCAGGTCAGCACCTACGGACCTGCGCAAGAAGTGTGTGACGATTACACGAACCGCTTGAAAATTAAACTGTCCGTGATGGAGCCTGTTTTGACTGATTCTCCGGAGCATCAGTACTTCCCGCTGATTAGATTTAGCGCGGAAGAACTGTCGGTGCCGACCATGGTAGTGCGCATGCACAAACGATATAGAATGCCGCGATTGCAAGCGGAGCTCTATACGCAAGCGGTGGGCGCCATAAACGAATTCCTCAAGGAAACCGGCTTGGAGCTGGCCAGGAGCCAGAGTTAAATGCCAGGAGAAATTATCGTTCTTGTCACTTGTCAGCCGGATGATGCGAGCAAGCTTGCCACTGATTTGGTTTCAGAACGCCTGGCGGCATGCGTGAATGTCCTGCCTGGAGTAACTTCCATTTATCGCTGGCAAGACAAAGTGGAGAAGGATTCAGAAACTCTCCTTTTGATAAAGTCGCATCGCGATTTATTTAATCGTCTGGAGGCGCGCATCAAAGAGTTGCATAAATATGACGTACCGGAGATTCTCAGTCTGCCGATAGAAGCTGGTCACGGTCCTTATATGAATTGGCTTAACGCTCAACTGCAAGGTGTTAATTGAGTCCACATTACGGAACACATAGAAAGGACGTTGAGGTGGCTGAAGAAACCATCGTTCAGGTTTTTTGGAATCGTGTCGCTTCCGCTCCGGAGCGTCATGCGATTATGCACAAAGTGGACGGCGCTTACGTCCCTGTCTGCTGGGGCGAGCACGGGCAAATCGTTGAACAGGTAGCGGCCGGATTGACCAATCTTATGGAAGCGGGCGAGCATGTCGCTATCATGTCCCAGAGCCGACCGGCCTGGACCTGGGGCGACGTTGCAGTGCTCAGTTGCGGCGGTGCCACAATTCCCATTTACCCCACTCTTGCACCACTGGAGGTGCATTATCTCGTCGATCACTCCGACGCCGTAGGTGTCTTTGTTGAGAATGAGAGACAGGCCCGAAAGATTCTCGATCTGGAGGAGCTGCCCAAAAAATTGCGTTTTCTTGTGATTATTGAAGGTGAGCTTTCCAAGCCTGAGACAAGGGTTAAGTGCCTGACCTGGAATGAACTTTTGAAATCCGGAGAGATGACGCTGTTCGAAAATCCGCAAAAATTAGCGGAGCGCATTGAGGCCGTGGCACCAGATACAATGGCATCGATTGTCTACACCTCCGGCACGACCGGTGTGCCTAAAGGTGTGATGTTGTCGCATAAGAATATCTATTCGGTTTGTGCTGCTACCAGCGAGCTGGTTGGCTTCGAAGCTGATGACCTGTCACTTTCATTCCTCCCCCTGTCTCATGTTTACGAGCGAGTAGGGGGACAGTTTCTGGCCATCTATCAAGGACTGACTATGGCGTATGCCGAGTCGATGGAGATGGTGCCGAAAAATCTGGTCGAAGTAAAACCAACAGTTTTGAACGGTGTTCCACGTTTTTACGAAAAAGCCTATCAGCGTGTTCAGGGTGAAATTCGTAAAATGCCTGCGGCTTCTCAAATCTTGATTAGATGGGCTCTTTCGTTGGGTAAGCGGGCGGAAAAATACAGACAGCAAGCTTCGAATGATGACCTGGTCAGGCAGATTTATCGTCAGGAACTTCGCGTTGCAGATCGCATGGTCTTTTCGAAGATTCGAAAAAGATTCGGCGGAAGATTGCGATTAATGGTATCGGGCGCGGCGCCACTTTCAGATGACGTGCAATCATTTTTCAATATAATCGGTATGCAAATTGTCGAAGGGTACGGGCTGACCGAGACCTCCGCGCCGATATCATGCAATACCCCTGAAAACAACAAAGTTGGTACTGTCGGCAAACCATTGCCTGGTGTAGAAGTGCGCATTGCCGGCGATGGCGAAATTGAAGCGCGCGGACCGAGTATCTTTTCCGGTTACTATAAAAATCCCGAGGCAACCAACGAAGCCCTGCACGACGGCTGGTTCAGAACCGGCGACATCGGTGAAATAGACCAGGACGGATTCCTGCGTATAACCGACCGCAAGAAGGACATCATCATCACATCTGGTGGCAAACATGTCGCCCCTCAGTTTATCGAGAACATGTTCAAGGGTGAACCGATGATCAGTAACATTCTTGTTCACGGCGATCGCAGAAAGTACATAACCGCGCTCATCACTTTGAACAGGGACGGAGTCGTTAATTTCTGCCACGAACATCAGATTCCGTTTACCGATATCGATGCCGCTGCTCACGAACCACGGATTCGCCAGGAAATCGAGCGGCTGGTTGCTAAGAAAAATGACGAACTGGCTCAGTTCGAACGCATCAAAAAATTCGCCATTTTGGACGCGGACTTTTCCGCCGAATCGGATGAGCTCACCCCGACTTTCAAGCTTAAACGCAAGAAAATCACGGAAAAATACCAGAAATTACTGGACGACCTTTATGACGTAAGCGATCTTGAAGTGGCCGCGCACGAGTAAAATCGATAAAAATCACGAAAACCCGCGTTCTGCTTATAAAAAAGGCTTTACTTTATCTTGGCAACGTATACAATAATGCCACGGGTTTTTCCAACCCAGTTACGCGACACTTTCGTCTTACTAAACTAGGTCCAGAATCGCCGCAGTTCACTGCTTTCCCCGGTTTTGCACCTGCCCAAGAGGGTAAACAGCTATGTTTGAATCGTTTGGACGAGGGTTCAGGATGATCTATGCCAGCATCAAAATGGGCTGGCAGGATAAACGCCTCTTGTTACCTTCCGTTCTCACCGTTTTTACAAACTTCTTCTTCGCCATCGTCTTGATGATAGAGGCGAAGCAGAAGATGGGAGGTAACGGAGCAGGTGTAGCTAACCAGCTTGCTGCCGCGCCCGGTCAGCTTTTGAACCACGCCAGGCACGGTGGAGGCGAGATGCTCGCGATGAGCGGGTTGAACGGGTCTATGGACCAGAGCGGTTTCAACGCGCTGGGCGGGGTGATGGGTTCGGAAACCACTTTCCTGGTCGCCTGCATTGTCTCCGTCTGGTGGCTGACAAACCGTTTTCTGGAAGGTGTTACTACCGCGCTGGTCTACAGTCACCTGACCGAAGGTCCGGGTTCCGGTAAGTTCTCGACTGCCTGTCAGGCAGTGCTGACGAGCTTGCCGGCAATCGTCATGTTGGGTGCCGTAACATTTTGCGCGAAGAAGCTAGCCGGTTGGATGCGCGACAAACGTGGAAGCGGCATCTTCGGTTTCGGGATGAACTTCCTGGCCGGGATTGTCGAAGTCTTCTGGACTCTCGCTGGACACTTGATTTTGCCTTCCATAGTAATAGAAGGGACTTCATTCTGGGGAGCGCTCAAGCGGGCTGACAAAATAGCTCAGGGCAACCTGCTTACAATCGGTGTCGGAGAAGTAGGTGTCGACCTCATTTGTAGAGCTGTGTCTGGAATCGTCTACGTGGTCGGCATGGCCGGATTCGGCGGCGTCTGGTACATGAATACCCAGGGCATGGCTGCCATCAGTGGTCCTGTTATCGTTGTCGCCGGCTTAGCATGGGCTTCCCTGGTAGTGCTTGTCACTGCCATGTCTCTCTACATCAGAGCCTCGTTCTACACTTGTCTCTATGTCTGGGCAATTGAGGCCGAAGCAGTGGAAGAAACGGAACGCTCCAATATCAGCGCTCCTGCTCCGCTAGCCGCGGCTTTAGCTTAGGATTGGATTTCGAGCCGTAAAATTGAGTCGCAGTGCAGGCGTCCAATCACATTGGTCGGGCAAACCCCGTGCGTCCCCATACAAGTAAAATCTGGGCTTGAGATTCCATAAACACCTCTCAATTAGCCAATACAGCCAGATAGAATAAGAACTACTAACTCCCCGGCTGTTGCGTAACATGAAAAACGAGCAAATTGTTGTAGTCCACGATAAGACCGACACCACGATCGTGAAACTGGCAAAAATACTGGCTCTCCTGGCTGCCAGTCCATTTATTTTCATGGGCAGTATAGTGGCAATCGGCGCTGTGATGATGATCCTGGTCGTCTTGATTGGCAGCGGTGCCGGCGTTTTTCAAACTGTTGCCCCGTGGCTGGTTGCTCTTGTTTTACTTTGTGCGCTTGCTCCGGCGCTGCAATCAAGAATTTCAGGTAAACGGCAAATTATCGCTCTGAAGAGCCGCATTCAGGAACTCGAGTTGGAACTGTCCGAAACCAGACTTGAAGTTCTGAAGGCACACGAAACCGCCGAGTTCCATCGAAGACTGAACGAAACCAAGGTTCAGAATTCCGAGGCTGCAAAAATCAAAATCACTGAGTCGGCAAAAGAGAAGATTTGATTGGGGCGGTTTGGGGCGGCTTAAAGTCCGCAACTTTTACGCAGAGCTTCGATTCGTTCTTGCAATGAACCACTGCTCGATTTGCCTGATATCGACGTTTCGAGCTTTTCGATGCGCTTCAAAATCGGCATGTTCTTCTGTTTCTTGCCCGTAAGCTTCATCTCGATGGCTTCCAGTTGCTCTTCCAGATTTGCCGACGAATCTGATTCACTGGTTGCTGCAGTGCTGGTCGGAGCCGCATTGGTCGTTGATTCCGTAATGCCTGATACAGATGCCGGAACAGTCCATGCATTGTTCGGTCTGGCAGGTGTTGGTGTCGCTTGTGGTGCTATGTAAGGACGCGGCTGTCTGCTGCCTGATGTACTCATATTGGCGGGCAAGCCATAAGGGGAGCTGCTTTCGGCGGTTGCCTTTGCTGCCGGAGTGTCAACAAAACTGTAGGGCGAGCTCATGTCGATTGCGGGTGGTGCCGATACTTGTGGTGGTTCCGGCGCCTGTGGAGGCACCGCCGGTGGAGCTGGGACATCAGGCACAGAGAGCGCCTGGTTGCCCGACTGCATGATCACAACACCGCCACTCGGCTCTGCTGCTGGGGCAATGTCGGCGCTTTTCGCTTGGTTGAGGACCTTTGGTCCCGATGATTCTTCCTGTTTGATTGCGTTAAGCACTTTTGGCCCCGAACCTGCCGAGCCTGCTGGCTCCTGTTTTGAGGTGTTGAGCATCTTCGGTCCAGACGATGCATCTGCCTGTGGCTCGTCTTTTGTTTCTGCGGACCCGGCACCAGCAGGCGAGCCTTTCACTACGATCCCGTCTTTTGTCTCAGCAGGCGGCTTTACAGGTGGTTTTGGCGCCGCATTGATTCGAGCTAGAGTCGATTTCAGAACCGATAAATTATTCTTGGCGTTTCGATCGTATGGATTCATCTTCAAAGCTTCTTCCCACTGGGCTTTGGCTTCTTCATACTTGTGTCGCTGGAAAAGAGAAATGCCCCAGTTGTTGTGGACGAGCACAAGATTTTCCTTCGCTACCATGCTGCCTGGGTCGGCATCCAATGCTTGTTCATACTCATCAATAGCCTGCTCCCACTGACCACGAGCCATGTGAACATTGCCTTTGTTAACGTGTTCGCGCACAATTGCTGCGTCGCTTGCGCTCACTTGAGCAAACGAAGAGCCGCTATTGATGAGCATTAGCGACAGTGCGAGGCTGAGATTAGTCAAATTAAATCTGGGCATCTTGGGAACCTGGTTCATTCCTTTCTGGTCAAAGCCCTCATCGGCACTATGTCTTCTTGACATTATTGATTATTCTACCGAAATCTTAAACCATTCAAAGATTCCGTACCATTTGCCGGTGAACAACTATACTCCTGGGAGTTAACGAGGTTTTGGTTCATGGCATTCAAGAAATTTGCATTAATCGCCGCGCTGGCAGTTTGCTCCGCCACGGCTGTAAATGCAGACGAATCTAAAACTCAAGTCATTGCAAGCGCTTCCGGCGTTTCCACCTATTCTGGAGACCCGACTTTGCAGCATGGCATCAAGTTGATTTTAGAAGCCCAGGTGGCACGAGAACAGAAATTGCGCCGCCAGGAGATGAAACCAGCACCTCAAGAGCGAGTTGTTCGAACCCACAAAGATCTTGACGGAGTCATGATTTTGGGCGGTTCTGCTTCGCTACCGATGTAGTCCCCAACTTAAGTCAGGCGACGTTCTTCAGTGGATGACGGCTCGAAAAAAGCATTACTAAGCTACGACCACGGCATTAGTAGTGAGCCGCTGATTGGCGACACGCTGGGCAATTACTTTGAAAAGATTGTTGCAGAGAGACAGCATGCTGACGCGCTTGTGTCTGTGCAACAGAATATTCGCTATTCCTACATTCAATTGTTGGAGCGCATCAATTTGTGCGCGTCCGGTTTCTTGCGCCTTGGTATTGAGCGTGGTGACAGGGTCGGCATCTGGTCGACGAATAACGCGGAATGGATAGTCACACAACTCGCCGCAGCCAAGGTCGGCGCGATTTTGGTCAATATCAATCCGGGCTATCGCACCTCAGAGCTTGAATATGTTTTGGGACAATCCGGTGTGAAACTGCTTGTCGTTATACCGAAGCATCGCACCAGCAATTATCTTGAGATGCTCGAGGAGTTAGCTCCTACCTTCTTTGTCGCTGGCGATAAGAGCCCTTGCGATAAGCTTCCGAATTTGCAGAACATCATTGTCATCGGCGCCCACGGCAAGCTGCCAGGTCGTCTTTTGAGCTTCGATCAAGTCACCGCGATGGGCTCTGAGTTGGAAGCCAGTGCACTCAAGGAGCGCGAGAAACAGCTTCAATTCGACGACCCTGTCAATATTCAGTACACATCTGGTACGACAGGATTGCCTAAGGGCGTGACGCTCAGTCATCACAATCTATTGAACAATGGTTTGCTGGCAGCCAGGGCGATGAATCTCGGACCCGATTCGCGCTTCTGCGTTCCCATGCCGTTTTATCATTGTGGTGGCATGATCAGTTCAGCGCTTGCAACCATCTCGGTTGGTGGCGCCGTTGTTATCCCCAGTCCATTTTATGATGACACCGCCGTGCTGACTGCAGTGCAGCAAGAGCAGTGCACACACTTGTCTGGTGTGCCCACTATGTTCATTGGAGAACTGCACCATCCGGAATTCGACAGTTTTGACGTGACATCGTTGCAGGGCGGTTTTATGGCCGGAGCTCCCTGCCCGGTGCAGCTGATGCGCGATGTTGCTAATCGCATGAAGATGCAGCAGATTGTCATTCTTTATGGATTGACAGAGGCATCGCCGCTGATGACTGCCACCACATGCAATGACAGTTTGGAAATTAGAGCGACAACTGTTGGACGAGTTATTCCTGGTATCGAATTGAAAATCGTTGATGCGCAGACCGGTGAGGTCGTGCCTCGCGGCGTGCAGGGTGAAATATGCAGTCGTGGACATGGTGTCATGCTGGGATACTGGAACAATCCGCAGGCTACCGCCGAAGCCATTGATAAAAGCGGCTGGTTGCATTCGGGCGATCTCGGTGTGATGAACGCCGATGGATTCATAAATATCACCGGTCGCAAGAAAGACATGATTATTCGAGGCGGGGAAAACATTTACCCTCGCGAAATCGAGGAAGTTCTACATGAGCATAAGGGTATTGCCCAGGCGCAAGTGTTCGGCGTACCTGATGCAAGATTAGGTGAAGAAGTCTCTGCCTGGATTATGGTAAAGCAGGGTGAGGCTCTTACGCCAGATGAGGTTCGCGAATGGCTCAAAGAGCGTGTTGCCTACTTCAAAGTGCCAAAGTACGTCAAACTGGTGAGTGAGTTTCCGATGACCGTGACCGGGAAGTGTCAGAAGTTCGTGATGCGAGACATGATGGCCAAAGAACTGGGGCTTGAGGCATCCATGCCCACCGCTTAAGCGTGGCTGGCCAGTCGCCCAGCTTAACAGCCCCAGAGATTAGCGGGCAGTCCGTTGCACGCCCTAAAGAACGCCTATTGTGTAGAATGGCTTTATGATGGCGGCTAAATCCTCACTACAAAAGCTTATGCAAGTTTTTTGCACGGCACTTTTGCTTGGCTCTTTGGCGGCGATTTCGACCCCTGCGCTGTCTGCGGAAGTGGAAACGTGGCAGATTAAGCAGCAAACCGAACAACTGGGTCCGACAACCGTTTTAATGTCATCAGATGCGGTTAAGTTCATCGGCAACGATGGAGATTTGATAGTTGTTGCGCGCAAGCCAGCCTGGCGCGTGGTGGCCTTCAACCGATCTGAGAAGGTTGGTTTCGAGGTTCCCTTGAGTGAATGGCCTCGTAATGGTTTGAAGCTTTTCAAAGGTCCTGGGGAATTGCTGACAGGCAAGAAGTCTCAAATTCACGATCCTCAACTGAAAATGGATCTCTTGCAACTAGAGATACCGCTGCAGGGTCGTTACTACGGCAACAACGACCCTGCTATTTTTCGAGCGGCTGAGAAGAAACAGCTACTTTCCAGTCGGTTAAGGGTTTCCACAACGATTCCGGTCAACGAGGATCAGAAAAAATTTCTGGCAGGATTGTATTCTCTGGCGTACCCGGGCGGATTTCCTCTGCAATTGTCTACGCTCACCACAGATGGTGGTATCTCCTACACTTATCGTACCGTTTCGGTGTGCAAGACAAAGACAGATTCTTCCGCATTTGACTACCCTACGAAATACAAAATTACCGGCGATCGAATGGATGTCCTGGTTACTTCCCGGCAGAAAAAACGCTTCGAAGACTTTCTGGATGCGTTCACCGACGATGCCGCTGATGAGAAGGCTAAGTCAGTGAAAAAGCCACCCAGGTAAGTTTCTATGACTTTCTCTGAGGCAAGTTAGCCGAGGCGATTCGTTTCTCCTTTTGCTCGACCTTGCTGGCTTTCTCTTCGAGTTTGACTATGCGTTTGTTCAATTTCTCGACTTCCTTTGGAGCTAGAGTCGGGCTCAGGCTAATGTAGGCACGGTATTGCGAAACCGCTTCGCGCAGTCCTTGCGAACCTGTCGCCGGGAATTTTTCCAGTGTTTGTGCCAAGCCTACTCTAGCGTTGGCTCCCTTCGGGTCAGCAAAGATAGAGGAGTGAAACTTGTCGACAGCACTGGCTAGTTGATTTCTACGAGCAAGATCTGAAGCCAGAGTTAAGTCTTGCCGCGCAATCTCACGAGCTTTCGCTACTTGCTCCAGACCTCTCTGTGCTCGCGCTTCGGCACCAGGCATGGTGGCAGCTTTTTTGTACGCAATTTCGGCGTCGTTCAAGTCTTTGATCATCAACGCCAGGTCGGCAACGGCAAATGCTTGTCTGGCGTTTATCGCTGAGCCAATGACGGTGTTCATCTGCTCTTGCGCTTCCGCAAATTTGTTTTGCGCAAGCAATGCTTCTGCATATGCAACACGCTCGCCGTCTGTTCGGGGCTGTCCAATCGATGCCAGGTCGATTTTTACTCCGGCCATTGCTCTCAACTTTGCTTGAGCCAGGCGCAGTTCCATATCATTTGGATTCAAAGCAATTGCCTTATCCATCAAACGCATAGAATTCTCGAACTGATTGGAAACAAAAAAGGCTCCGGCTGCTTCCTTTTGACTCTTTAAGTAAAAGGCTCTAGTTATGCCTTTCGCTGCTGCTGCACTGCCTGGATTTGTCGCCATTACTTGTTCGAAGCCTTTGATTGCCTCGTCGAGCTTTTCTAGTCTGAGGTTGTCTTCAGCAATTCTTTGCTGCAGATCGGTATTGTTTGGCATTAGTTCAAGAGCTGAGCGCAGTTCGGCAATTGAGTGCTCAATGTCGCCACGCGCTTCGCGAATGCTGGCAATCTGCAGATAGGGTTCCGAGATTTCTGGTTTGATGCGAATTGATTCCTGATATTGCTTGATTGCTGCAACGTAGTTGCCCTGCTGATTGTAGGCATCGCCCAGGGCAAGATGTGTTGGACCGCTGTTTCTGTTTTGATACATGGCTGTATTGAACTCTTTTATGGCGGCGTCAACCTGACCTTGCTGTAGCATCGCTTTGCCCAGTCCAAAGTGCGCGGTTGAATTTCCTGAATTCAGTTTGATAGCTTGTTGAAAGTTGCTGATCGCTTCTGCCGGACTGTTTTGCGCTAGCTTCATCATGGCTAATCCAGCGTAAGCTTCCGAATATTTCGGATCTAATTTGATGGCACTTTGAAAGGAGTTGCTGGCGTCTGCGTACAGTCCTTTCTCACGCTGAGTCTGCGCCAGCCAGTAATGAGCTTCAGGTGATCCATTGTCGAGATCGAGTGCCTGTCGACATTGGCTTTCGGCATCATTGAGAATAGATTCACGATTTTTGCGAATGCTGTTATCGGAAGACTGGAGCCGATTCAAAGCTACCATTGCCAGACCGAGATGAGCTTGAGCATTTTGCGGATCGGCAGTCAGTGCTTTCTGGAATTGCTCTTGGGCGGCGTCGAGCTTGAATTGGCGTCCCAGAGCCATTCCATAGCCATTCATTGCTTGAATGTTTTTGTTGTCTTTGTTGATTGCGTCGTGATAAATTTCGGCCGCTTGGATGAACTTTCCTTTCATCATCAAGTCATCGGCCATCAACACTTCATGATTGATCTTTCCGCTGAGACGTCTGGTGTGATGCGCAGCGTTCGCCGGAACACTGATGATTGATGGCGTCAAAGCAAACATGGCGCCTAACAGCGCCAATGTATTGGTAACTCTCATTGTTTTCTCCTCTTCTCTCGCTAGTGTTCGTCGGCAATTTGCTCAAGCGAACAATAATTTCAGGACAGTGCAGATTGTATCTAGACTATAAGATCAAGCACTTGTGCCCTTCTTCGATTTGATGGCGGAATCATACTCTCGTTCCACTAGCGCGTAAAGAGTGATTATGGATTTGCATGTTGCGAGCGTCAGTTCTATCACCGATTAGTTCGGAGATACATCCTTTTGTAAGAAAACGGATCGAAGTTCTGAGACGAAAATTCACACTTTATTATTTGCCGCTCGCTTGCTCTGAAAGCCCCATCAACAGCGGGTTTTGCGACTGTCGTGCTCACCATACCTTGACTGAGGTATAACACTTTTCTGCGGCTGATAGTCCACGTTTATCGGAGGCTGATAAGCAAGTGTTGATTGGGCACTGAATATGGTAGTAGTTAGATTGGTGCCCGCGAGACGCGGGCGTTCCATTTGTAGTGGTACTGGATATGGTGGCAAGCAATATGAAAGCCGCCAATATTGTGAAAAATAAATCGCGGACAGTTTCCACTGCCCGCGAATAAATCATTTGGTTCCAGTCCTTAGCTTAGTTGACTCCGGATACCGGCACGCGGCATTCGAACGTTTCCCAGGCATCGCTTGGTCCATTCTCTGCTCTCAGCTTTTCAGCTTGCTCTGGACGTCCTGTCGATATAAGAAGATTGGAATAGTTTTCGATCAGTGTTTTGAACTGAGGACTATTCTTACCCAGTGCTCTTCTGCGGATCGGTAAAGCCCGTTCGTACATCATTTCGGCCAGGTCGAATTTTTCTTGAGCATGGTAGAGCATGGCTAAATTGTTTGCTGCCATACCGACCTCAGCATGTTCAGCTCCGTAATACTTGTTGTAGATAGTGAGCATGCGGATGCCATAGGGAACAGCTTCGATATATCGGCGCTGCCTGTAGTACAGACCGGCAATAGTGTTGAGACACTGGGCGATTTTGACATCGGCAGGTCCGTAAACGACTTCCAGCGCCTGTAGAGCTTCTTTCAGATACTGCTCAGCCTGATCCAACTTGCCAACCGATATGTAAAATGCGGCCAGGCTCTCTAACGTATAAGGAACGCGGGCATCTGAAGCTGGAAACTGGTTGGAGATACTGAGCGCTTTCAGCCAGGCGGTTTCAGCTTCTCGAATTTTGCCATGCTGGATGGCAATTTCTGCGCCTACTTTATATGTCGCCCAATCTGCCGGGTCGGCAGTCAGCGGGGTCGCTGGCAAACACGGATTCTCGCCCGTGCTTGTTTGAATCATCCGTTTTAGTAACAGTCCGAGGTCATGGACCGCTGTAATCTCTTTCTTTGGAATTCGGCTCTCGGAAACAACAGGTGGCATCGTTGGAGCGGACATTTGCATAGTAAAACCTCAAACGCTTGGCAGGGAAGGCCAAAGCTGGAGAAGGCGCAGAATCATTCTTTCCGAAGTACGGATTGAATTGCGGGGGGGTGCTGCAACTGAGTTGCTAGGCACAATTTTCGAGTGGTAGTAACACGAATTATGGTCATTGTAGCCATTTCCGGTTTGATGTCAAGCATATTTTAGAAAGGCAAAGGGCATTCAAAGGGGCTTATACTTTCATTTGAGTGTTATAAAGCCGGTATCCGGCAGACTTGGAACCACGAATTTCACGTTTTGGCAGAGCAACCGAAAAAGAATAAAGGCGACATAGGGCAGACGATTGACGCAATCGGTCAATGGCCCCTGTTTCGGAAGGTCGAGACCTTCGTTTTCGCCGCCATGTTTATCGCTCTGCCGCTGTTTGCCCTCAAGGTCGTGGATCATGCGACGACGACGCTTGCCGTCAAAAACACGTCAGTCGACCTGGTTAATGATTTGATTCGCTGCAAAGGCCTTGCTAAGGAGCATCAAGTCAATATCACGCTGACAAGTCGGAACCCGACCGATAAAACTCCTGCTGCGTATGAAATCCGAGATGAAGAGAAGACCGTCGAGGAAGTAATTCTGCCCAAGGGGGTTAATGTTGTCGGTTCGGTCACCTTTGACTCGCAGGGACTTCCTCTCCACGCTGCGTCCTTCATCGTCAGTAAAGGAATTCGGTCTGCTCATGTGGATGTAAGCAAACAGGGTGACATCGCTGTGCCGTAGGCGAATTTATCGCCCTAGGAAATAAAATTGCTCGAAAACCTTAAAATTGCAATCCTGTGGTGCTGCAGCCGGAACCGCGGGCATGTGTTAGGTAGATTCGCCGGGATGTTATATGCGGTCAGCTCGCGGAATACAACTAGTTGAGATGCTTGTTGCCGTTGGATTGAGCGGCATCTTTGTCGTGCTCCTATCCGGCATGCTTTCTCAGACCCTGCGATTTGCCACTGCCAGTGAGAACCAGATTCTGGCTGGCGCGACCGCGGATCAGATAGTTGAGTTAATTCAGCACCAAAATTTGTCTGGGAATCTGGCTGAGACATCCCCAAATCCAACTTATCAACTGGATGTGAATAGAGACGCTTTCGGTATCTTCAGTAATGGGTCGCTTGATCTTTCGAAGCGTTGGACCGACACCTCCGGTAATCAATTCAAAGGGACGGTAACGGTTCAAAGTACCAGAACGGCTTTGGACAATTTGCCTTGCACCATCTATAACGTGGTCGTTGCTTATCCTTCGGAAACTGGTGGCACGAAATCCGTCACGCGCACCACGTGTATCTTCGATGATGGAGCGACATTCTAGAATGCGTAATCAACAACGTAATCATCAGCGCAATCATCTTGGAATGTCATTGATAGAAATGCTTTCGACGCTGTTTGTAACCGCTTTCATCGGTACGATCATGGCAGAGATTGCAGTTACTCAAAACGTTGTTTCTCTCAAAACCTCGAACAGAATTGATTCTCTGGTGGCTGCGCGGAGGTTCTTCAATGGCTTCGAGAGAGACGTGCACATGGCGAGAACATTTGCCAGTGCCACGCCGACATCATTTCAAATTTACACGCCGGAGTTCATAACCAGTGGATCTCAAGTTGGTTTGCCGCAACAGGCCAATTCCAAATGGCTGACTGATTTGGTTAGCTATTCGATTGTGGCTGATGCATCTCGCCCCGGGCAGTTTGTTCTGCAAAAGCAAGCGCTTGTGCCTTCCACAGGAACTACCACCACCACGTACACGCTCGCTAGCGGCCTCGTCGGTCCCATGGATCCGAGCGATACTACGATGCCTAAACCGTTCCGGTACTATCAAAAAATTTCTGCAACTGCATTACCACAATTGGTTGATGCTCCTTCGACTGGTTTTACTAACTTTGAACTTTCCCAAATCGTGGGAGTGCGAGTGACCGTTGAAGTTGCGCCCAACAGCTCTGTTCGAAGCGATACGTCCAACAAGTCATTTGCATTTGCATCCGATGTTTTCACACGTACAAACATGGTGGCACCATGAGAAAGAATCGGGATAACTCAGGATTTTCGCTGGTCTTTGTAGCATCAATGGGCATTGTAATGGTACTAATGGCCCTCGCCGCCACTAGCGCATTGATTCCGATTTACCAGAACGTCAGCGCACAGAATTTGAATGCTCAGACGCAATCAGCGGCTGAAGTTGGTGCTCAGTATGCACTTGCGAAGCTTAATACTGCGGCCGATCTTTCGTCCGTGCCAGCATCGTTGACGTTGCCATCTTCAGCTTCGAATGCAAATGTTGCGATAACGATCGAATCGCTTTCTTCGGCGCAAATGAGTGGAACCGCTGTCAATAATCCGGCAGCAACTAATTTTGGAAACAAATCTGGGAATCCGCTACCAGATTACCGTCGCATCACCTCAATGGCTACTCTGGGGGCGTCCAAATCAGTTGTTTATATGATAGTCAAAGCGGTTCAAACTCAGGCTGTGCCGTCCAGCGGAGCGTCTGGTCTACCGTCCTCACCAACAGCATATTTCAATAATGCGTTATTCGGGGCGGATGGATTGACCTTAAAAAACACCGGGTCAAGTCGGCTCAGGGTCGTATCTGAGAACTCAACAAGGCAAGCGCAAATTGGCAGTAACAACCTGATAACGATGAGCGGTCGAACTACTATTGATGGCAACGTCGTTGCTAACAATGACGACGGCGCCGTTTCGATTGTCGGCTCTTCTACCAATCGAATAAATGGAAATCTTTCCTATAACGGTATTATGTCCAACAACGTTTCATCAACAGCACCGGCGTTTCTGGTGGACAGTAGCTCAAATTTGTCCAGAAATCCAAATGTTTTGGGGGATGGTTCGTTCGGACCAACTCCCACTCAAGGAACCATCACTTCCGTTGGCAGTGCCCAGGCAGAATTCGCTCCTGTGACTCAAGTTCAGGCCAATACGACTGCCACATACACTGCGACTGGAAGCAACTCCAGCATTGTAAGTGCTCCAGGCGTTGGTGAGACCGTTAATCTGGGTGCGATTAATTTGCGTAGTTCAGATACTCTGACTTTGCCTGCTGGTAACTATGTTGCCTCTTCGATTTCGATAAAAGACAACGCACAAATTATTGCCACCACATCTCCGAATGCAACAGGCGTCAACATTACAGTCCAGGGCGAAACATCACTTGCTACTCCAATTGCTATCGGAGGAAAGGGAATAACCCAATCTGGATCGGCGTCGGCGAGCAATCTCCAGATTTTCTACGCCGGACAGCAGAATGTATCTGTGTCATTAAGTTCTGGATTCAGTAAGTTTTACGGACTGATTTATGCTCCGAATGCACCGATCAACGTAACGATGTCGGGGTCGGGGCAGGAGTTCCATGGAGCAGTGGCAGGAAACAACGTCTCTTTAGCTGGAAGTGGCACGTTTTACTACGACCCTGCCACAACACATCCGTCAATTTCGACAAGCAGTACCAACAACACCAGCAATAGCCTGTACTACGTAAAAAATCCGGCTGCTTCGAACAATGGTTTTCAGATTATTTCTTGGATTGAGCCCAGCAAAAGCACGTTTCAATAGGCTTTCCGTTCAAATTTAATGCAATAACTCGAACCGGGTTAACTGTAAGCTCTGGTCACCAATTTGTCACTAAATATCCGCACACTGGGAACATAGATTACTAGACCAGTGAGGGATCGGCATGGCGAAGTTTGGCATTTCGCGTCTTTTTGCACTAGTAGGTGCGTTCGCCGTCTCCTGTACCGGTGCGCAAGCTGGATTTCTCGATACTATTTTGAGCGGCGGAATTCCTATCCCGGGCGTCGGTGGTATTCGCGTTTCACCGAGTTCAGGATCACGTCAGTATGTCCAGCAGCAGCAGACACCGCGCATGGTGTCTTCGCATTTGTATAACGAAGCGATTCGCCTTGCAGATAATAATCGCTTGCAGGAGTCACGCATTAAGTTCGAACAAGCCGTGCAGGCTGACCCTAGCTTTGATTTGGCTTGGGCTGCGCTTGTCGGAGCTTGCATGACGTCCGGGCAACTTGAGGAAGGCATACAGGTAGGCAATCAGTTTCTCGCAAACTTCCCGCACAGTTCTCGGCGAAAAGAGACGATGCTGATCATGCAAAAGTTGAATGAGCAACTCGCCAGGAAGAATGAGATCTGGGCTAGAGTGGGCCGCGATGGTGCTGACAGCTATTTTGCGCTCGCTACAGAAGGTAAGAATTTTTATGGATGGAATCTCGATGCAATGCCACTCAAGGTTTATATCGGTGACGGTAAAGGAGTTAAGGGGTATCGTCCTAACGATGCCATAATTCTGAACAACTCATTTGCCGAATGGACTAAAGCAACAGAAGGGCACATCACCTTCACTCGCGTAGATAGTGTTGCAGATGCGAATATTGAATGTATCTGGATAGATGATCCAAAGGAGTTCCCGCAGAATCGTGGGCTGGAAGCTGGCGAAGCTGTACCGATGCTCGACAGCGACGGATACATCGTCAGCTCTAAGCTGTTCTTGTTGACACGAGAGCGTGATGATAAGTCTTCGGTGAGCGATCTTGTGATGCATGCAATTTGCTTGCATGAGATAGGGCACACGCTCGGTTTACTGGGACATAGCGATGTCGCTACTGACGTCATGTACTTCACAGCAAATGGTCAAAAAGTGCAAGAGCCGCATTTAACTCAACGCGACGTCAACACATTGGCGAAGCTTTACTCGACTCTTCTGGAGAGGCGCAGCGCCAACAACAGGCCGCAATCAACAACTCAGTTGGCGAGCATGCCGCAGGCAGAAGCTTTTGATTCTGAACCTGCGCAGCGGAATAATGTCAAAACCAATAATGATGGCTCTGCGAGTAATGATGACTCTGCAAGTAGTGATGACTCTGAGTTCACCGCCCATAGGAGTATGCGTCAGAGCACAAATCCGAATTTAGTTTCTGCGCCGCCACCGCCAGAAGCAGGTAAGATTCAGAAATACAAAAGCGGGCAGAGCTTCTCAAGTAACCGCGAGGCGGTTGAGTACTTCGAACGTGCTCTGGCAAGTTCGCCCGGTAGCACGATTCTTCAGGATGACCTGGGCACTGCTTATGATAACTATGGCATCGAGCTTGCGAACAGCAGCGATGTTCGTGGTGCCGAAGTGTGCTTCAACAGAGCGCTTTCCCTACACCGTAATAGCGCCGACCCAAGCCGAATTCGAATTTCTCTCGCCAACATGACTCAGTTATTGCGCTTTGAAAAACGCGACAACGATGCGGCGCAATTGGAGCAACGTTACAGCAAAGTTATCGCGCGCTTCGAGAAGTAAATATGTTTAGCGAATCGTGTCTGCATTGTACCGGGCGCGGTTGGCATCGGCGCGCGCTCGATCTGCTGCCTGACGGGCTAAGTTGGCATAACCTCTGGCTTGTGAATCTCCATTCTGGGCAGCGTAATAGGCGCGGTTAGCTGCGGCGTCTGCATCATTCGCATCATAGTAGGCTTCATCGGCGGCCTTCTTTCTGACCCATTGATCAGTGCTGTTACGCGCTCGGCTGGCGGCATTTCTCGCGCGTGTGGACATGTTTTGTGCTCTTTGATAGCCCTGATATGCCACGCTTGTAGCCTGCGAGTTGTTGCCTGATGGCGCTGGCGCCATATAGCTCGATGCTGTTGGTGAGACTGAGCTATCGAAAAGCGAGCCTCCTTCGAAGAAGACTCGAGCGAGATCTCGTTTGGTGACTTTCGGCAACATGCCGCTGTTTTGTGCGGACACGTTGTAAGGTTGTTGATATTGCGATTGTCGTTGATATTGTGGTTGCTGTTGATATTGCGAACGTTGCTGTGATTGAGGGTGTTGCTGATATTGCGGTTGTTGCACAGCACCTGAAACCGGTGTGCGCGACCAGGCGTTGCGGTTGTCCACTGTGTCCAGCGTTTGCTCTAAGCTTTGCATTGTGGACGCCTTGGGCATTTGTTGGTACGAACTTACGCCACCGAATCCAGTGCCATTTACACTGTACTGGCTGTTCTGCCCCAGATACTGAGAATGAGAGGGCAGGCATGAGCAAGTGAGGGCGACAGCTGCTGCGACAAGAATATGTCGATAGTGCTTCATTGCTCTGTACCACTGACCTTTTCGATTGTCAGCTCTTCTGTATCAGGCAAACTCGTGCCGGCGTTAGTTCTTTCGGTCGACTGCCACGTGAACTTGTGCGAGTCTGGTTTGGAGAAAACATTTGTTTCTCGAAATGCACTGCCATCACTGTTCATACCTGCAATGTCTACGAGCCAATCAGTGCCGTTGCGTCTCCACTTGCCGTATGAAAAATTGCCGCGGTAGCCGAAGTACCATGAAACTATGGAGCCTGACCGCTCATCCCAACCGATGATTTGTGTGTCTGTCTTTTCTTCCGTGCTGTCTTTGTCCGTGCTGACACAGGTTGCGCGTATGAAATTTTTGCCTGGAACCCACTCGACTCGCATTGTCACGACGCCTCTTGACGTAATGGCTTTCCAGTTACCCGTTAGCCAATCCAACTCTTTTAAATGCTCGTGTGCGTCCGCACTTGTACCCGGTTCCAATGCAATGCGTGTTTCGCTCGCCTGAGAAATAAGCCATTTCTGATTTCGCTTCTCTGCAGTCATAGAGAATCTGGTGCCTGAGCTTTCATTATTCGCTGCACTTCCATTATTCGCTGCACTTCTTTTCACCACACCAATAATTAGTGCCACATTACTTGATGGAAAAGATACGCGCTCTGTTTCAAATTCAATGGTCCCGTTTTTCTCTGTATTCTGTGCTCTCGATTTGAAAAGCTCTTCAAACCGCTGCTGCAAGGCATTGCGACCGTGGGTCTCTGCTCCGCCTTCGTCAATGAAGATTGCATCGTCTGTCCAGAGCAAGGCCGCTTCTTTTGCATCACCTTTCACGATCGATTGTTGCAGGCTATTGAGAAGAACTGCGATTTCACTGGTTGCGCTGGTGCGGCTGGTATCGCTGGCATTCAATTTGCCGGCGCAATAGCCATTGGTCCCACAAAAACTGGCACTTAGCACAAGCAGTGCGCTCATCCCCACTGTCAATGATTTGAGCGCTCGTTCCATTTTCGATATCTCCAGATAAGATCAGTCTGCGTTTTTACCGTGTCAACTTAAGCTCTGTAACTTCGTGCGTAGGCCGAATCTCCCTGCGCTTTCAATGGACTCTGTCTAACTTTGTAATCAACTTGATTTGAAGTATCAGCCTGTCGCATTTGGCAGAGTATATGCAAGCAAAACCATCATCACAATGAAGATAACTGTGCAGACGCTTAGCACTGCCACCAGTATCATGAATTGTTTCTGTTTGCGTTTAGCTACTTCTTCAGTATTGCCCGCGGTATCACCGTCTGTAGAGTTAGTCACAGGCGCCTCCGTTTCTCTAATACTTCTGAACCGACGGATCGATGTCATTTGACCAGGCGATTATTCCACCTGTTAAGTTAAGACCGGAAAATCCCTGGTCTCGTAAGAACTCGGCGCAGCTGTCGCTTCGATTTCCAGAGCGGCAGTAAACTACGATATCTTGATTTCTAAATTTCTCCAATTCCGACAGTCGTTCCATTAAATCGCCCATGGGAATATGCGCGGTCGTATTGGCAAGTGTGCAAATCGCCAGCTCATGTGGTTCTCGGATATCGAGAAGTACGATATTTTCGCCCGCATCGAGCCGTTTTTTAAGCTCCAGAGGTGTTATTTCAGTCTTTGTGTCCGACCCAGCCATCCCTGACCCCTTTTTAATTCAACCAGGAGTTAAGTATAATCTCGATTAATCGGGTCTGCCAAAGGAGGCAACGAAAGTGGCGTTTAAGTTGACATTGGAAGAAGCTCTTAAAGAAGCGCTTCAGGACGACCATAAAGTGTCCAAATACGAGGCAAAGGTTATTCGCGAGCTAATTATGGCGGACGGAAAGGTATCCGAGCAAGAAAAGGCATTTCTGGAAAAGGCTCTTCACTCAAACCATTTTGATGACGAGGCTTTTGAACTGTTGTCGGGCGTATTGCTCCGCTCACACCTCAAAGACTAAGGTTGGCAGCCTTAACGATTGAGGCTGACGGCTTAATGTAAAGACGGCGAACGCTTAATGCGCTCGCCGTTTCTGTTACTTGGTTACCGGTTCTGTGTCCGGTGCGAACTGTACTGGGTTTCTAAGCCCGACGCTTAGCGGAATCGACCGCCCCCGAAACGACGCTCGCCACCGCCGCCGCCGCCTTCTCTGTTACCGAAGCCGCCTTCGTTTCCGCCGCGACGGCCAAATTTGCGACCGCCTTCGCCTTCTCCTTCGCCCTTACCGGCCATTTCATTCATGTTTTTGCCGTTCATGCCATTCATTCCGTTCATGGAGTTCTTGTTCATTTCGTTCATATTGTTCATTCCATTCATGGCATTTTTGTTCATTTGGTTCATGTTGTTCATGCCACTCATGTTCTGGTTATAGTGCTGTTCTTTCGCCCAGTTCGGGTTATTCTGCCACTGTTGTTTGTCTTTCCAGGCGCCTTGCTGGTCATATTGATTGAACATGGCAGCGGTGTTTTCGGTTGGTTTAACGTAGACGTTGTTGCCCGAAGCGCCGTGATAGTAGTAGTTTCCAGTACCGCCTTCTTTATAGATTGGGGCGCCGTAGGGAATGCCGCCGTAACCAGCGCCGTATGCCGGGTAAGGCTCATGGTACATCGAGTTAGTCATCGCTGCGCCCAGCGCTGCGCCGCCCATTGCGCCGCCCATGGCTGCCAAGCCCGTGCCGAGTGCTGAGGCTCCGCCGCCACTGCTGCCGCTGCTGCTGCCAGTAGAACCATAATTGTTAACAGTTACGTTTTGTGGATTACCGTTTGGATTGCCGCCCTGCTGCTGTTGCTGCTGCATCATTTGCTGCGCCTCAATCTGAGCTTGCAGTTTCTGCATTTGTTGAGGATTGACTTGGGTCGGTTCACCATTCTTGTTGATGTACCAGAAGTTGTTCTGGTTATCCTGATAGACAGCGATTTGCTTGGCGTCTTTAGCGATGCCAACGCCTTCGATGTTCAGTTTGTAGCCTGCACGGCTGATGATGTATTGCTGATTGTTCTGGTCACGCATGACCGGGAAGAGCATCATATTGACCTGGGGATCGCCGGGTCCCTGTTGCGCCATACTTGGCACTGGGCAGAAAGCTACACCTGCCAATAGACAAACTGACAGAGCAAACTCAAGGCACTTATTTTGCATGGGACGAAATCTCTCGAAAGGAAATAGTTGTAAGCCGTTAAGAACGAATCTTACAACGGATGCCCAGATATTGTTTCTGATCGCAACTTTGTTCTTATCTATTTTGCGTGCCTGAAAGGCACGCTGTGAACTGTCTAATCAATTACGCCGGCGCTGTATTACTTATGCGCGGGAGCCGGTGCATGGGCAGCTGCTGGAGCTGGCGCATGAGCCGCCGGTGCAGAATCTTTATGCAGGAATACAACTTGATTCCAGTTCTTAAAATAGCTCAAAGAGTCTTGTTGGAAGGTACCAGTGCTTGAGTGGTTGTCGAAAACCGTGCCGTTCTTTCCGACGATGCCTGTGTGTGCAGCGCTTAATCCGCCGTACCCAATTACTACGTCGCCTGGCTGCGGTTTATTGGTGATGCTCCACCCCTGGCTTTGTAGGGAAGACTGTAAATGATGGCACTCCATCTCACTGACATTGGCTGCGCCAGCCTGGTCTAGCACTGCGCTCACGGAAGCCGCGCAGCCCTCGTTGCCACCACTGGCGCCACCATTGATTTGTTTCCACATGGCGTGACCGACATCTTCTTCACAGGTCTTCAGGATCGAATTTTGAGCGTCATTGTTTGGATCGACCGTGTCTTCGTATCCGTCAAACCCGGCTTGCCCAGAAAAACTAGGGTTGTAAGCGGAGCCCCCCGAGCCATCGTTACTGGCTGAACTGTCGTAGCCACCGCTGCCAGTCGCGCCTGAGTCTCCTGCCTGAGCGCCGCCTGAGTAGCCGCCCGACTCGCCTGGGCTGCCATTGTATCCGCTCGCTGGAGCGTCTTGCGATGCAGCTTCTTGTGCAGCCTGGTTCGCATCCATCGACGCCTTTTCGTTGGAGGGCGAGTCTGGACTGGCCGGGTCTGTCGGTCCAATTTTGTATCCGTCCGGGCTGGTCGGGTCCTCGTCGATTTCCAGCCCCGGCAGAATGTGCTTGTCTTGCAAGTACTTGTTGATCATGCGCATGTCGGATTGGAACCGATCATCGCCGCCATCCATCTTATGTAGCTGATTCAACTCATCCCACACTTTCTGCATGTGGGAAGCGTCGTGGTATTTGCCATACAGGTCTTTGAAGTCACCTTCAATCTGTCTGACTAATTTATCGTGATTACTAAGGTTGGTATCGCCTGGACCGGGAGGCATGGCAAGTATCCTGCTGCTAAGGATGCAAATCCCCTCCAAAGCTGTGCTGAACAGTCTCGGGGACCTGGTTTGGACGTATAAAAGTATGAGAGGGCTTCATCAGTATATTCTTTCGCTGTCTGATGTCAAGAAAAAACTTTGGACGGGCCCGCCACAAATTTTTGAACATCTATCGATGATGCCAAAACTTAGCCAACTTAATTTTCTAAATTAGGTACATGAGGCGCGAGACGCCAGCGTAATGGAAGAACGGTGAGGCGCAGGACATGAACCTATTGGAACATCGAAATCAATTGCCAAACGGGTTTTTCCTCAACTGCGATGACCCGTTCTCCAGCTCCAGGAAGAGTCCTGCTGAGTGTAATATCGGGGCAGGCGATTCTTCTGTCGCTGCCGCCACAACTCTCAGTGTTTTTGATCGCGAGGCGCGCATAGCAGGCGAATGCGATTCTGCTGCCGATGCCGCTCGCAAATTCCTGCAGCCGGTAACTGTATCCGGAGAAAACGGCAGCGAACTGACTATCGACGATAAAAATCGAATCAGCATCTTCAAAGATGCTGCCGGTCGGCGCTTTGGTTTTGCTTACGACGACATTACAGGCGAAATGAACGCTTTTGCAAATCAGTATGGTGACTGGTTCAGGCAGTTTGGTGAAGACAGGCGCTATTTGGACAGCTGGATCAATAATCAAACCGGGGTCGTTTGGAATGGTCGCATTTCGATCGGCAAAGCTGGTTGCGCTATGAGCAATGCTTTTGAAAGTGTTCTTTTTTCACCCTGCGGAACGAAGACCACCGAAAAGTATGCCTCTGGTGAACTGTATTCACGCATCAAGGAAGACGCACAGGGCAACACATCTCTGGAAGATGCGATTGCTCAGACGATCACTTATAGATTCATTGACGGCAGGTCGGCAATTAGAGATCTTCTCAATAATTCTCTTCTCGGTTATGACGCAACAGGAAGATTGACGGTAATGCATGACGCAGATGGACGTAAATTCGAGTTCCAAAACTATAGTGCAGATGGGCAACCGCAGCGTATCTTGAATGAGCGCGGTACATGGAATAACATCGGTAACCAGATTTGGTGCAACGAGGAAACTGGTCGCTATTGGTACGGTACTGTATCGGTCAATACAAGTGGTGCTTATACTTACACCGAGTTGTCCGGCAAACAAACAATAAGATATTGCAACGGATACGCTGTTGAGGAGTATTGCGGAATCCGTACCATTACTGATCTCGAAGGTCGAAAGACGAGACAGTTTACAGATGGTGTGGCGTTTCAGGAACCACCGTTGATTGGCAGACCAAAGTTCGCGTTGAAAAATGGAGTTACCACGTCCTGCCAATTGCTGCTTGAGCGTGGCGAGTGTTCATCAGTCGTATCAGGTTCTGACGTGTATTCGACGATTAAGTTTGACAGTCAGTCTCCTGTTGCTGCCTTTCAAGATGGAGTAGTAGTCTACTCGACGCGCCAGTCTGAGGGGAATGATCAGAGAAAGCATGCATTGATCAGCCTCAGCGATAAGGATTTCGCACTTATCGAAAAATACAAGCGGCTGAATCTGTCCAAAGAAGCGGTTGTAATTCAATGTTATGACAGAGCGCAAAAAGCGATTCGTTATCATCTATATGTCGGACTGGACATGGCAAACGTAGTTACCGGCGACAAGGTAAAAGCGGGTCAGCCAATCGGCCGAATCAGCGAGAGCGGTGAATTTACTTTTGCAATTCGGCGAAATTCAGTCAGTGGGGTAGCGGTAGCGATTTCCGCAACATGAATTTCCAGGCAGAGGCGGTGTATCGGCTGTTCCTGTAGCGGCTGTAGTTCTCTTCTATTGAGCTGTTGAGCTAAAGAGCTATCCAATATCGAGTTTGTAACCGACGCCGTGAACGGTCGTAATAATGGAGGGCTTTCCTTCTTCATCAAGCTTTTTGCGGAGACGTTTAATGCACGTCGTCAGAGCGTCGCTGCTAGAGTCGGAGTCTGATGCCCAAACGCGATTGAGCAAGGCGTCTGCGCTAAAAACTTGCTTTGGATGTCGCATGAAAAACTCCATCAAAGCGAATTCTCTTGGCAGTAACTTGATCTCCACATCGTTTTTGGTTAGTTTGAAGTTCGCCTGGTCGAGGGTGATATTTCCCATCGTAATCACGTTTCCGGTGAACGAACCAGGGCGTCTCAGTAAAGCTCGGAGCCGAACCGAAAGCTCTTTCATAGCAAACGGCTTTGTCAGGTAGTCGTCGGCTCCGGCTGTAAAACCAGTTTCTTTGTCGTCTATAGTAGACTTGCCGGTCAGCATAATCACGGGAGTGGTTTTTCCGGCGTCCCTAAACTCCTTCAGAATTTGCGGTCCATGAATGCCGGGCAGCTCCCAGTCGAGAATGACCACGTCAAATTGGTAGTATTTCAGCCTTTCAAGCGCTTCGCGTCCATCTGAAATGATTTCCAGATTGTGTTTCTCCATCGTCAGCCAGTCCCGTACCATACGGCACAGACCTTGATCGTCTTCAACCAGGAGAATTTTGGCCACAGAACCGTCCACTCGATACTGTCGTGTCTATTATGCCCGGACTGTGAACCTTCAACTGCTTTGCTGACAAGTGCAAAGAGATTTTTGAATGTCACTTTAGACCGACACGCAGATACTACAGCATGCGTGGACTCATGTAAAACCAATCCCTGTTTTCTCGGTGCAGGCGCAATGAATTTTAGACCCTGGCTTTTTCAGCCGGCGCGATGGAGGCGGTAAGTGGCAGGGTGAACCAGAAGACGCTGCCGACTTCATTTTCACCGGGTTCGACACCGATTTTGCCTCCGTGCCTTTCAATAATGGCTTTGCAAATCGCCAGACCTAAACCTGAGCCGCCCTTCTTTCTCTCATCATTCAGCTCAACCTGCTTGAACCGCTCGAAAATCGATTCCCTCATTTTTTCCGGAACTCCCCTGCCCCTGTCCCGAATATTTACTCTTACAGCGTCAGGCATTTTTGCTACGTCGATTGTGACCCGTTCACCTTTCGGTGAAAATTTAATCGCGTTGGATAGCAGGTTGACTACCACTTGCACCAGTCGATCGTTGTCCGCTTCAAGTATCAGATGGGCATCACCATTAATCGTTACCTCAACATCAGCTTGCTTGGCGAAACTAATTACTGAACCAATCGAGCTGGAAAGAACACTCTTCATGTCAGTCTTCGCAATGCGTAATTCGAGCATTCCAGATTCCATTTTCTCCAGATCGAGTAAATCGTTGATCAGAGCTATCAATCGTTTTACGCTTGCTTCGGTAATCTCGAGCGAATCATAACCATCTTCACTAAGGTTGCCGTATGCTTCAGCACCCAGTAATTCCAGAAATCCTTGCACTGAATTTAGTGGCGTCCGCAAGTCATGGCTGACCATGGCGACGAAGTCTGCTTTCAATCTGTCGATTTGTTTTCGTTCCGTGATGTCATGCGCAACGCAGAAAAGCGTCTTTTCCTCACTGGACCATTGCGCAGTCCAGTTCATATCAACCAGAGATCTGTCACTTTTGATTACTCTATTTTCGAAGGAGCCGAACGATTGATCCGCAATTATCTGTTTGATTTTTTCGAGCGTGTCGTTTACATCGTCTTTGAAGATTATTTGACTGATGCGCGTGCCTTGCAGGTCTTCTGGGGAAAGTCCCCAAACTGTCACCGACGCGGGGTTCACTGATGCGAATCGACCATCTTTATCAATCGAGCAAATCACATCCACAGCATTCTCAAATGTCGCTCTTTGTTTGCGGTTTGCTTCTTCGAGGAGGGCAGCCATTTGCCTGAAAGTGTGATCGAGTCTGGCGATTTCGTCGATGCCCTCAATCGCCGGGCTCAGCTCCTTGCCTGCCGCAAGCCGTTGAGTATTGTCCATCAAGGTGTTGAGACGCCTGATGGTGCCTCTGTGAAAGAGGATTCCCAGAGCAACCGCTATCAGAACGTTGACTAACAGTCCCAGAAACAGAGCAGCGGCAAAAGCATGGCGGGTCATCGTTTGCTGTGTCTGTGTTTCTTCCTGCAAATTGTTCATTTGGATGATCAGTTCATCCATACGCTGTTGCAATTTGAGCGTCAGCTTATTCAGACTGCCCCAGGCTTTAATCATGCCGAAACGGTCACCTTCAAGCGTTGCCTGCTTATTTTGAGCGAGAATCTTCAGGCAGTCAGTCAGAAGACCGTGAATTTCGTTGAATGCTTCTTCTTCAGCCGGGTGCCCTGCGACTAAGTCCTTAACTGCGGATGTTTCAACTTTGATTCGATCATCGAGAACGCGTCTTTTACCTGACTGCTCCAGTGGATTGCTAGAAATTCGTGTCGAAACGGCGAGCGTACCTTCTGCCATGAGCAGCCGCAAAATTTGGTTGAGATGGCTGGTGACATCGCGGGCGTGTCGTTCGCTTTCAAGTTGAGCTTCATACTGCTGCGAGAGGAAGATCAGGACTAGAGCAAAGGTCAGTTCGAATGCCAGCGGTAACGCGACAAGCGTAAAAGTCTTTTTGGATAAGGGTGGTTCCTGAAAGCGCATGGTCAGGAGTCATTCCCATAAAAGCCTTTGAGCCAGGCTAGGACCCATTTTGAAATACCGGTTCAACAGTTCAGGATTGGTTTCCGTAGCCACGATGTAACCTGGACTTACATGTTTATTCCACGCTTCTTCGAATGCTTCTCGCCCCTTCTCCGACCGGGCCAACAATCCCGGGACTGGATAGTAAGCAGCTATTCGTGGCTCAGCCTTGCCCGCTAAGTAGTCGAGGAAGAATTGATTGGACTTCTGATTGTTGCCGGTGTTTGTTGTACTGATGATGCTTTCAGGACTTTTATTGTCGCCTACGAAGTATTCGAACTTCGGAATTACGTAGGGCTGATTAGTAACCGGCATCAATGCTTCTTTCATGCAGCTGATAAAGTGAGCAGATTGTTGAGGTTCCACGTCATCGAGCAAAACGCGAAACGTGCCGTCTGTTCGCATTGAGATGCGAATGCTGTCGGCGCTGATATCCTCCGGAATAAAGTGTCTCCTCTGCAGCGCTGAAAGGACCGCCTGAGCAATGTCTTTGAGAGCAGACTCCTGAGTGCGTTGCATGCATGTCTCTTTTTGCAAGGATGCGAAAAGTGACCGATATTCTTTTGCGGCGAAAATTAGTCCGATAATGAATGGAATTGTCGCCACCAACATCGGCAGGTGAAGAGCGACTAGCGCAATCAAGGAAGTGCTCGCTCCGAGGAACGAATATTTGCTAACAACTCCGACCAGGTCGCTACGTAGCTCGCTGACATGCTGTTTGTAGTTTAAGTTTCGGCGCACGAACGGAGGAGCAAGAGCGATTTCTCTCATCTTACTGATCTCGATACAGCCAAGGGCATGGTTCTTGTATGGTTGACCGACTTTCCAGAGGTCGTAAATTTGCTCACGCGCTAAAGCCCGATCGGTCATTTCCTGATTGAATTCGTCTATGGATGCAAAGACTTCGGCTGGTGTCAGCTCTGAAAGTGACGCGTGCACATGACCGACTCCACATTCAATCTGACCATCATCTGTGATACCGAAGTAACCTTCGTGTTTGCGTACAAAACGGTTGTAGTCGTTGAGCCCCTTTTCGAGTTGAGGGGCGATACAGACAACGTCCCAATTGTTGGCACACTTACGCACCGCCGTGGGATCGTTGGCATTGAGGCGGATAGAACGACCCCTCAGTTGCTTGACTGAAACTGGTGATGTTGTTGTCGTCAAATCTATGAGAGTGTTAAGTGCCTGACTATCCCATCCTTCGCCGAATAAGCCCCTCGTTCCGATTAGACATTTGGTTATTCCCCGTTCAAAAAATTCGGTGATCATGGCGACGTAAAAACGTGGTTCCCATTTTGCACTGCTGGCGGTGATTTCGCTGAAACCTTCAGTGTTGTCATTTTTTACTATCAAATCCATCTGCAAGCCGGAGCTGGCAATATACTGATCTGCTGCCCTGACGAATTGCTCGGTGATACGCTTGTCCGTTAGCAGTAGTGAGCCTGTGACCAGGCAGGGATTAAGTTCTGTGCCACTTTTGGTTGCGAGTAGAGTTCTGAGTGCATCTATGGCGCCACCAGATTCCTTGGATAAAACACCATCAAGTGGTTTGAATACAGTAGCCGACATGCGCTCGAAGTCAGTAATTACGACTGCTCTCAATTTGTCACCCAGATTTCGATGTTCAATCTGCAAGATTTTTGCGACAGCCTGAGCTTTGCTGTTGCTAAAGGCTAAAACTCTATCTACGGGCGATGCTTGTTTGCGTAATCCCTGTTCAGTAAAACCGTAACCGAGCTTCTGAGCTGCTGATTTTATGCGTGCATAGAGTTTGTGATCGGACTGGTCGGAGCTTACTTTCAGCTTATGAGAAGCATACTCTTCCAGTAAAATCATCCAATCTTCCAACAGCGGCGCCTGTGTCATGGCTTCACTGACTTCGATTTTCGAGGGGAACTGCATTTGCATTTTGAACATGTACCGGCAGTATGCAATTGCCAATTGCGGTTTGTGTTCTTGTAAGCCTTTCCATCCGGCAATAGGTGTAATCGGAGTTGCTAACTTCCCTATCCAATCGTTTGAAATGTTCGATTCGTTTGATGTGTTCGAATTGTTTGTATTGATTCGGTTGGTTCTTGATTTGGTTCTTGATTTGTTTTTGGGAAAACGAATTCTATGAGTCGTTTCATCGACTTTTTGCACGGCTGGAAGATAACTCAGGGGCGTTTCTGCGACTGCCCAATTGGGTCTATCGATCGTTTGCTCTTCGTCGCAAGCCTGTGATACTTTTTCGCTAATCCAGTTTGTTAGCCCGCTTGCATCACATCTCTCGTCGCTGACTTTGGTCGGCTTTACTAGTTCATCAATGAGCTGGTGGAAGTCTTCATGCTGTTCCTTCAAAAATGCAAATTCTCTTTCTGTTGGCTGAGTGAAGTACACCAGGTCCTGAAATGGTGCCAGACCTCCTTCCTTGACGAGCGCAGGAGTTGGCACTTGATAGTCGATTTCGCCGACAAGCGACATGTATCTTGTCTCTTGCGTTGATGACTTGCCTTCGGGCGGTGTACCTGTAAGACCTACAATCAAAGGGTCGTCGAGTTGCTTAACCAGCTGGGTCATTACCGCGGCCCAGTAGTCTGTCAGGTGATGGCATTCATCAAAAATGACAAGTCTGATGTTTTGTCGACGAAGTGCCTGTACCAGATTGAGCGCGTTTTCGTGCAGAATTTCTTTCAGCTCTAGAACATCGGTGAGTTTTCGTCTTATTCGTGTTAGATGCCTGGATAGCTCTTTTTGATGTTCCTTAGGATTGTGTTGCAAAAGTTCTATAAGTCGCAGTTCGGCATCGGCTCTGCTCATGCTGCGACTTTTTCTTAATTCTTCTATCCAGGCATTGCGAGCCAGTTTCTCTAAATATTCTTGTTCGCGCCCAGGCGTAGATAGCACCTGATAGGTGAGTAAAGTAATTGGTTTGAGTGGCTTGTCTTCATGAGTACCAATCAAATCCGCACTTCCAAAGGCCTCTGCATCTGGTGGCAGAAACAGATCGAGTTTTTGACGCCATTGGGACTGAATCGTTGTATTAGGAGAAATAATCAAGCTCGGACACTTAATTGCGCTAATAAGCTGGAGTCCAATGATTGTTTTGCCAGATCCAGGTGGCGCCACGATGTGAATTTGCTTTTCGCCGTCCTCGATCTTCGAATGTACCAGGTCGAGGATCTCTTTCTGGTACTTACGAAGAGGAAAACGAAAGTTCAAGTCGTCCAGCAAACTCAATTCGGTTGTGTTATTTCTCGAATCTTGGCTCATGGCAAAATTTGCGTTACCTGGTAATTGACCAGTCACTGACGGACCCGGAGTTTGCCTGTTTCAGCTAAAAGATACAGTATTTCCTTAATGTTCACGAACGATTGGATACAATTATGCCTGAGAAGTCGCCCTGCCAGCTATTACCTGGTTTCTGGCTGCTGAACCCAAGTGAAACTTGTCTTTGTCGAGGATTACGTGTCCGATAGTTCAACTTTTCAACTCCGGGTCGTTGGTGTCTCCAAAACTTATGGAGACCATCAGGTCAATGCTGTCAAAGATGTCTCTTTGAGCTTCAGTGCTGGTGAATTTGTAGCGCTGATGGGACCAAGTGGCTGCGGCAAGTCGACTTTGCTCAACTTGATGGGCGGTATCGACAAACCAAGTGCGGGGAAAGTCTGGTTCGAAGAGCAAGATCTAACAACCATGACTGATGAGCAAACAACCAAAATCAGAGGCGCAAAAATCGGCTTCATTTTCCAGTTTTTCAATCTCCTGTCGACACTTACTGTCGTTGAGAACGTTTCCCTGCCACTCGAACTGTCCGGCAAAGATGAACGCGAATGCAGGCGAGCCGCGACAGAGATGCTAGCGCGCGTTGGTCTTGAAAAACGTTTGAATTTTTATCCTTCGCAGCTCTCGGGCGGCGAAATGCAGAGAACCGCAATCGCTCGCGCCCTTGTTCATAGACCTTCTCTGATACTGGCCGATGAGCCGACGGGCAACCTTGATAGCGAAAACGGCACAGCAGTGCTTGAACTGTTGCAGTCAGTCAACCGCGAGCTCAAGCCGACTATCATCATGGCTACACACAGCCAGGAAGCAGCCAACTACGCAGACAGAATTATCGAAGTTCGTGACGGCGTCGTATATGGTGACAAACAAAAATGTTCTTCGAATTGAATTTATTTCGTCGCTTTATACTTCGGGATCTTGCAAAGAACAAAACTCGTACCTGCTTGACTCTGGTTGGTATCGCTCTTGGTGTCAGCGTTCTAATTGCAATCAGTCTGGCCAATCATACTGCTTTGCTCAAGTTTAAGGAGACAGTTGATCTTGTCTCCGGCAAGGCGAATCTCGAGATCCGCAGTACCGCTGGTCCTTTCATGGATGAGAATACGCTGTCCGATTTGAGCTGGCTTGGGAGTGTCGGCGGCAAGTACATGCCGATGATACAGCAGACGGTCGCAGTCGCTGATAAGAACGAAGAGCTTGTGCAAATTATCGGAATTGATATGTTGGGTGATCCCGACTTCAAATCCTACAGCGAAGAGAGTTCAGGCTCGAACAACTTTCTGGATCTTTTTTCCAGTAAGTCGGTGTTGGTTGGAGAGCGCTTGGCCAACACATTGCATCTTTCAAAAGGCAGTCCAGTCAAACTTCTTATAAACGATCAGACCGAAACTTTCGTTGTTTCAGACATCATGTCTGGGGAAGGATTGGGCGGTGTGTATAGCGGCAATCTTGTTGTGGGCGATTTGAATGTCGTCCAGCGGGCCTTACGTGCAGAAGGAAAAATAAGTCAGATTGAAGTGATAGTGCCTGAGAATCTTCTGGAGCAAACGCAATTCCAGTTGCGACAGGAATTGGCTCCGAATATCGTCATAGACAGACCGTCTCAGCGTGGTGAGCAGGTTGAGAAGATGACGCGTTCGTTCAAATATAATCTGATCGCGCTTACCTTCATTGCTTTGATGGTAGGCATGTTTCTGATTTACAACACAATGACGATTTCGATTATCCGCAGGCGTCCTGAAATCGGTACAATGCGCGCACTGGGCGTCACACGCCTTCAGATAATGATGCTGTTTTGTATCGAGTCTCTCTGGTTTGGTGTAGTCGGCACCTCCATAGGGTTGCTCATGGGTGTCGCTATGTCGCAGGGCGCGCTCAAGGCGATTGCAGGAACGTTTCAGCACTTCTACTTCCAGACACCCATGGAGTCGGTCGCCATGGCTCCTATGACGCTGGCGTTGGCATTTTGCCTCGGTGTAGTGTTGACTCTGGTGGCATCGATTCCTCCAGTCATAGAGGCGACCGGAGTTGCACCCGCTGAAGCTACGCGCAGAGCCTCGTACGAATCCAAGATAGATAGGCTGTCGCCCTGGTTGAGTCTACTTGGCGTGATTTGCTTTGGTGGGGCGGTGGTCGCAAGCGGTCAACAGCCGGTCTACAATTTCCCCGTCTTTGGATATGTCTCGGCTCTTTCTGCGATCATCGGAGCTGCTCTAGTCATGCCGCTTGCGCTCCGATTCTTGCTTCCCTTATTGGGGTCGTTATGTCGAAAGATTTTTGGATTTGAAGGGTTGTTTGCCGCACGGTCTCTGCATGGTACTCTCGGGCGGACGTCTGTTGCGGTTGCGAGCTTGATGATTGGCATCGCTATGATGGTCAGCCTTGGCATCATGATTGGCAGCTTTAGAGAGACTGTTATGGTCTGGATCGATCAGACGCTTCAAGCTGATCTCTGGCTGGAGTCATCGGCTAGAGCTGCAGGAAGCCGTTTCGGCAAATTCGATCAGTCTCTGATGCCCGTGATCAAAAGTGTTCCTTCTGTGGTTGCAGTAGATGCTTTCGTCGATACTCCTATTGAATACAAAGGCGAACAGACAAATTTGGGCGCGGGGGATCTCGATGTAACCGAGAAGTATGGGCATCTCAAGTTCACCTCCGGTGAGCCGACGAAAACGGTGTTAGCTCGCATGGGGCATGACAGTGCAATAGTCTCGGAGAGTTTTGCCATCAGGAAGGGCGTTGCACAGGGTGACTCGCTGACTCTTCAGACTCCTTCGGGCGATCATACGGTGAAGGTAGAAGGCGTGTATTACAACTATGCAAGCGACCTCGGCTACATAGTGATACCGCGGGCTGTCTTCAAGGAGCTATATCATGAAGATCGTGTCTCTAATTGTGCGATTTACCTCGCACCTGGTGCTGACCCGTATGCAGTGCGTGCAGAAATTCAAAAACGTCTGGCCAAAGTTGGACTTTTCTCGATTCGCACGACCAGTGAGTTGCGTAAAGAGGCAATAAAAATATTTGACCGCACTTTTGCAATTACTTATGCGCTGCATACGATTGCAATTGCAGTATCAATGTTGGCGGTGATGAATGCTCTGTTTGCGCTTGCTCTGGAATCACGGCGTGAATTCGGTATTCTGCGCTACATGGGTGCTTCCAAGAAACAGATTCAATCTGTCGTTTTAACGGAAGCGGGAATTCTAGGTGTATTGGGCAATCTTTCCGGATTGGCTCTGGGATTTGTACTATCGCTGCTGCTGATTTTTGTAATTAATAAGCAATCGTTTGGCTGGACTGTGCAATTCGCAGTGCCGTACGATTTCTTGATCGAGTCCTCGATATTAGTGTTGTTGACGTCGGTTCTGTCGGGTATTGTTCCTGCCCGCTTTGCGGCGAAGACTGTGGCTCCGCAAGTGGTTCGAGAGGAGTAGAAAATCTTGTTTTTCCGAGTATTAGTTCTTTTGACTCTGCTGATTTCGGGTGTATTGACACCCTCTGTGGCGTGGGCTCGAACCTTCAAGCAGGCATTGCCGGGATATGTTTTTTCATTTCCTCGCGATCATGTTTCTCACGACGAATTCAAAACCGAGTGGTGGTATTACACAGGACATCTAGAGAGTAAGGACCAGAAGCATTACGGTTATGAGTTGACATTCTTTCGTACTGGTGTCGATGAACTGCCAGTCAAACAGCGTTCACCCTGGGATGTGAAGGATATTTTTCTCGCTCATTTTGCAATAACCGACGAGAATAACAAAACCTTTCATTATTTTGAAAAACTGAATCGCAGTGGATTGAGCTCAGCTGGTGCTAGGTTGGATCACTATTATGTGTTCAATGAGAACTGGTCGATCGAACAGTTAGGAAATCAGTTTGTCCTGAAGGCAGATACGTCTGATTTCGGCTTGCACTTGCTGCTCACTTCAGGGAAACCACCTGTAGTGCATGGCAAAGACGGGGTGAGCCAGAAAGCTTCTTGCAAAGGTTGTGCGTCTCACTATTATTCAATGACCAGGCTCAAGAGTGATGGTTACGTCTATCTGAAAGGGCAATCTGTTCCAGTAAGCGGAACTTCCTGGATGGATCACGAGTTCGGTAGTAATCAGCTTACTTCGGAGCAAGTTGGCTGGGACTGGTACAGTGTTCAACTAAATGACAATACAGAGCTGATGCTCTACGTGATAAAGAAGACCGATGGGTCAATAGACTCTAACTCTAGCGGAACCATTGTGTATGCGGACGGTTCATCTAAGCACATTACGCAGTCAGAATTCTCTATCACAACAAAACGTCAGTGGAAGAGTCCGCACACTGGTGGCATGTATCCGATGGACTGGACTATCAACGTGCCGAGCCAGAAGATCAGCCTGAATCTTGTGCCTGTTCTGGACGACCAGGAGCTGAGCACTGCCAAGTCAACTGGCGTCTCATACTGGGAGGGTGCCACCACAGTCAATGGACAGGTAAACGGTAAATCCGTCAAAGGTCAGGCATATGTCGAAATGACCGGGTACGCCGAAAAATTCCACAAAAAAATCTAGGCGACGCCATGGAACAAGTGGGTCTCATGGAGTGCATCCGTCTCGGATGCATAAAAACGTCGCGGTTAACTCTTCATCGCCCCGTCGGTACTTTCTCTCGTATTTTTTGCCAGCCATCACCGGCAATCACCCAACCCGCCCAATAACTCGGTGCCTGCCACTGAGGTTGACTACGAATGTAATCTTGCGCCTTCTGCAGCGCTTCAACCTCCGTCATCGGATTTTGCGGGTCAAGTAAGCAACTATAGAATTTTTGCATTAATTGCTCGGTCGCTTCATCATCGACGCTCCACAGTGACATAAGAATAGAACGTGCGCCGGCAGCCAGGATTGCCGACCGAAGTCCCAGCACGCCCTGTCCGTCTAGCCCTGTGCCTAATCCGGTTTTGCATGCCGAAAGCGAGACGAGCTTGCAATTCTTCAAATTTAGCCCGACTATTTCTTCAGCCGTTAACAAGTTCGTCAGCAATTTCTTATTGCTCGCGTTTATGGAATCAGGCATGCTCCGCCACTTGGGCCTTGTTTCAGCACTTGCAATCAGTTCTGCCGTTTTCTCGTCAGCGCCGGATGTTTTTTCGCTTGGGGCGAGGACGAGACCCGAATCAGTCAGGGGATTGCGAGCGATTGACGGCATCATCGACATCAATCCAAAGTGAATAGCTGGCAAGGCGCGATTTTCGCTTTGAGCAGATGAATCGCTTCTGGCAAAACCATGAGTGGAAAAGTGGACAACGCTGAAACTGTCAATCTTCTTCTCCACATTCTTCTTACTGGCCTGAGAATCGAGAAGGACCTTGCATTCAATACCGGCTTTGCTGGCTTCCGATTTAATGCCATTGATTTCCCTTGCTGTGCCTGGTAAATCATTGAGGTCGTTGCTTCGGAATGTGCCAACACCTGCTAGCAACAACTGATTGGTCTTGTTCGGTTCACTTTGCTGTGACGTAATTTGAATGAATTCGCGCGGGCTGTCAACCTCACAAATGGTGAACTGGGTGGCGCCGCATATAGTGCCAATTGAATTCCAGGGTGTTCTTGCCATAGCTGCCTCTGGGCAAAGCCAGAGCTTTGTGACATCTGGTCCCAGAAATTTGGCGAGTTCAGGATTCAGAATAAAGTGATGCGCCAATTTTTGTGTTAATTGAAGGTATTCTTCCGCTGACAAGAGTGATTGGTTGCTTTCCAGATCCGGGTGTATATCTCGAGCGGAAAGTTTGGCGTCTCTGTTGTTTGTTGAAATTTGCTGAGTGATGTTGTTTCGCCAACTTGAAATTTCATCGTTGATTTCACGTGTCTGACCCAGATCCAGCATGTAAATTCCATTTTGCTGAGAGCGTACAGAATCCTTTGCCGGTGCCCTCAGCGCAATCAATGCATAATGTTCCGTATTATCTTTTATTGACGTATAAGTAAGTATGTCCAGGAAAGCTTGATCAGGTTGCAGGTGACTTTGAAACCACTGCACATCGTGGTTTGTGAGTACGTCTGCAATCGTTTGCGCTCCAGTTATCTGGGATAGATTGCGCTCAAGTCTTTCTTTAGTCTCTGTTAGCAAGTTAAATTCGGAAGTTTGCGATTGACCTGTGTTAGCCATTTGTCCGAGCTTTACCCGGACGTCAGCAAGCTCTGAAACCGACTTTTTGGTAGCACCAGAACTAGTATTAGCTAGCGATGCAATCGCAGACTGGCTTCGCAATGTTTCTAGTAGCAAGCCCTTCCATTTTATTATGTATCCGTATGCTTTGGACAATTGCTCCTGATCGGTGCAAGTGTTGAGCAAAATGCTGCGAACCTGTCGGGTGACGTTTACAAAGGAACATTGCTGCGCAAAAGACAATTGTGAGAATCCATTTTGCAGAAATTTATCGGTAAAGCTCGCTGCTTTCAGTGCGTAGGTTGCTGCCAGCTCTTTTTCGGAATTTAAACTATGCACCATGGCGATACCTGCGCAATCTCTAGCTGATGATAGTAGTGAGTATGTATCGCTGTTTGAATGGTCGGTGGAAAGTGACCAGTCTAGATTCTGCAGCGCTTCCTCTTTGTCACCTAGATGGATGAGTGCCTCTGCAAGGGCGGTTGAAGACGCCGTAAATTGAGAGCGATCCTCCGCCTGGTTGTTCACAGAATCGTTGCAGAAATTCAGAGCTTGATTAAGCTCAAATTTTGCTGAATCATAGCGCCCCTCCGCGAGATCGCAGAATCCTGTAGTATTGCGCATCCAGATCGCGTCAGACGTGCTCAGGTCTGTACACCGCAAAGCTTCCTGCGCATAGTTTTTTGCTTCTTTGTATTGTCCTGTGGAGAGTTTGATTTGCGAGAGTATTCGATAACAAGGAATTAGTTCTATTGATTTCTCGCCAAATAATTTCAACGCCATTGCTTGGGCGATGCTTACATTCTTGAGTGCAGCTTCGCTGTCGGATTCAGCCAGATTCAGATTACTCAATTGCAAATAGGCATCGTACTTGAGTTTGCTGTCTGTCTTGCCATCTGAGATCGTTGCAATCGCACTTTCGGTTAGTTCAGTGGCACGATGATATTTCCCCAACGCTAGCCAAACCGTAGCTAACTGCAAAAGCTTTCGCGCGAGCGTTTCTGGTGAGTGTGCGTTTCGTGAGTTTGTTTCAGGAGTCAGGTTGCGAGCCTTCAAACAATCTTCAGCGAGATTGAGGCGTTTCTGGGCTGATTCGAATTCTTCCTCCTCACCTTTCATCTCGGCTAAGACCAGAAGAGCTTCTATGACGTAGTCTAAAGCCCGGTCTCTGCCACCTAGAACGGCGATAGTCACTTGCGCCTCAGCATCTGCTTTTGTTTTTGGATTGACCAGCGATTGTGCAAAAGCTAAAATACCCGGCTCTGCCAATCCGATCAGGGGCTGAGTGTGACCGCTCATATATTTGAGCTGCACTGCTAGCTGCAACGCTGCCTCACTCGTCAGAGCACTCTTGTCGCCGAAGGTCTGGCGTCGAGCTTTGTAGATTGATTCGAGAAGCGGTGCCGAGTTTTGATGAGGATGCTTCTCAATCGTTTTTAGAGTCAAATATTCATTGAGGACCTTGGCGTTTGCGATTTTGGGATCTGTGCTTCGAATCAAGGGCTGATATATGTCGATGAATTTGAGCCGCTCCTGTTGCGCAAGCCGGCTGAACGCATCAAAGGTCCGATTCGGAGCCAGTTCGATTGACTGCGCGAGATATTTGGAGGCCACGGAATAATTGCCCTGCACGATCTCGTCATCTGCCATAAAGCTGTAGCAAGTGTTTAGAGCAGGGTGTTGCGGAGCAAACTTTTTGAAGACAACAATGGCCTCTTCGTAATACTTCTTCGCCAGGTCGAATTTTTTCTCTTTTGCGTAGCTTTGCCCCATAAGAGCCAGCAAAACTGCCTGGCTGTCAGGACGGCTTTTTTGGGTTTCAGTAATTTTATTCAGAAGTGGAGTAATATATTTTCTCGCTTCATCTGTATTACCGAGGGCAACCAGGCATGCGGCGAGGTTCCCCGCAATGTAATCTGCAGTGTTCGAGTCACCGGATTTGGTAGCGATATCAAAGGCTTCCTGATAAGTATCCCGGCCTTCTTTCACATTCCCTTGTGCCACCATGATCTTGCCCAGACTCTCCATCTTCGCGGCGATTTGCGGATCTGTGGGAGGTAGTAGCTTCTTGCAGATGTCTAGGGCTTTGCGCTGGTGGAGTTCAGCTTCGACATAACGGTATTGGTGGCGCAATATTCGGCCGAGAACGTCTTCCGCATCTGCGACTTCCATGGAATCGTTACCACAAAGCTTTTCATAGTTACTGAGTACTTTGCGGCATAAATCCTCGGCTTTTCTGTTCTTACCGCGATTTTTTAAAAGTTTGAGATAAGCAAACTGGGCATCAGTTGCTTCTCGTGATTTAGCCCCATAGCGTTTTACAGCCTCGTCAGCATCCTCCTTGAGTTGTGTCTCCAGATCTTTGTCGGACTCTGAAGATGGCGATGTTGACTGCGATGTGTTCTCTGCTGTGTTTTTGGGACTGTCTCCTGAATTGATTTGCTCACTGGCGTAGGAGTTTTCTGCTGTAGAAAAAAGAGTCAATGACGCTAGGACACTGGTCAAAATAACTGACGAAAACTTCAGGTGCATTTGCCTCCGTGTTCTTGGATTAGGGCTTCTTCTTTTCCGCAGACTGTCTTAGTTCATTTTATCGCGATGCCGGTTCGTTTTGCTCAGGAAGTTGCCGCAGAAGACAGTATTGCCCTTTCTCAGGCGTCCTGGTATCTGTACGGTTGACAACTGATTGGACTGATACCTGTCAGCTGATACAGTGTATCTATGAATGTGAAGAAACTATCAAGCAGTTTGTTCTTGCTGACACTTATTTCGGTGAATGTCCCCGCATTCGCGGCAACGCCGTCGAAGGAAGAGCTTCAGCGACTACTTAATGTCGCCGAGCAGCAGCAACTGAGCCGGGATTTTCGGCGTGCTGAATCTGAATATCAGAAGGCACTTCTCGAGGCTTCGAAATTTGGTGCTGAATCAGCAGAAGTTCAAGAATGCGAGGCGCATCTCGCCACCCTGTATGTGCTTCACGGCAAGCTGGATCTTGCGGAGCCTCACTATGTCAAGGCCAAAAATCTCGCAGTAAAGCTGATGAGAGATGGACATGGTGATCCTGAGTGTTATGTGCTTCTAGATGATTTGTCCGACGCTTATCAGTTGGCTGGTGCGACGCGCGAGACAGAGAGGTGCTATCAACATTGTCTGTCACTGCGCCAGACAATTTCACCGAAGCATAAATTGTTGCCCACGATTGAAGTGTTGTACGGTGCAGAATTGGTGAAAAATGGGAAAGTTGCTGAAGGTGAGAAGTACCTGAAGCAGGGCTACGCCCGAACAGTTTCATTAACCGGGGCGAAAAGCGGCGTCACCGGGCAACTTGCTTTGACTCTTGCGAGTACTTACAAAGCTCTTGGTCGCTGGCAAGAGGCGGAAAAGTACTGCGCCGATTCCGAAACCGTAGCCCGAACTGGTGCCGCGGGCAGTGTCGTGGTTGTGGCGAATGTTGCTCGACTGCACGGCATCATATTAACAAAATTGGGTCGCTTGAAAGAGGCGGAGTTGGAGTTGAAATCGGCCGAGATAATTCATAACCAGCGAAGTGGAACTGACAATTTTGAGTATGCCTACGATCAGGTCTGCATGGCACAAATTTATCTGCAGATGCATAGATTAAATGAAGCCGATAAGGCTATCACTGAGGCGCTTGCTACGATTGAGAAAGATCCTAAATCGGTTAAGTCCGTAAAGCTCGAGGCTCTAGAATTGGCCGTGAAAATTGCCAGAGCTCTGCACCATACCGGTGATGTCACCAAGAGGGAAGCGCAGTTGAAGAATTTGACTTGAATACGTTGACTGGCGAACTTTTCTGAATTGCGATACATTCCGATTAGTGGGATCGGAGTTCGTTGTGCATTTAAGCGTTTTAGATTTGATTTATCAGCGGGCCGGCATGGTTCGGCCCAATCCTGCTGTTTCGGAGTTTCGAAACGGGCGTTGGTCTGACTTTGAGTTCGAAGCTATTCAGCGACAGGCGCAGCATCTATCTAATTACTTGATTGATAGCGGTATCAAATCTGGTGACCGCATTGCGTTACTTTCCGAGTCGGATTCTAATTGCGGTGTTGTTTTCTTTGCTGCCGTTCGTGCCGGAGCCATTCTGGTGGCGCTTGACGCTGATGGTGCCGTTGATGATTTGAGAGCTCAACTGCTGGATAGTGCCCCCGCGTTGGTTTTTGCTTCGAAGCGCTATGTCGATCTTGCGGCAAAAATAGTGAATGAGTTAAAAATGGGAACGGGCATAATCTGTACGCAGGAATCTCCAGATCTTCCTTATAGAACCGTTAGCAGCGTCTCAACCCATATACTTCACGAAGGCTGCGAGCGGAATCTGGAAGAGACTGCTCTGATTGCTTACACCAGGGGCGCTACCGCGGAACCCAAGGGTGTGATGTTGACTTTCAGTAATTTGTTGTTTCAAGCTGACTGTCTACAGCGCTTGTTTGAAGTAGGAAAGAAAGATCTGTTTCTTTCTGCTTTGCCGCCAGCCAGCTTGATCGAGTTAACGTTTGGGTATCTTGGCATTCTGTTTGCCGGCGGTCAGGTGTGCTACATCCCAGAGGCTAGTTTCAGGGAGAAGTTGCGTATTCTGCCGACCCTCGACGTAACACACGTTGTGGCTCATGAGCCTGACTTGTCTCTGGTTGTTGATGTTATTCGCCGTCGTCTCGCCAGGGCGTCAATGCAGAGGCGGCTGAAATTCAAAATGCGTTTTGGATTGGCTAAATTGCTGCCCAGGCGGTCCCGCCGTAAGCTTTTTCCCCTTGTGAGCGAAGTGGTAGGGTCTCGATTTAGATCTTTCATCAGTGTCGGCTCTGTGATTTCTGCAGATGTGGAGAGTTTTCTCGATACGGTGGGCATCGATATATATCGGGGTTATGGATTGACTGAGACAGGCGCCGTCACAACCTTAAATGGTGCCGATAATTTTCGACTGCATTCGGTTGGGAAACCATTACCCGACGTTGAATTGCGATTGCTTGGCTCGAAAGGCGTAGGAGATGCGGGAGAGATTGTCGTTCGCGGACCAAATATAATGCGCGGTTACTATAAGCAGGGCGACAAAACTAGTGTAGCGATCGATTCGTCGGGATGGCTTTATACAGGTGATCTAGGTGTTCTTGACGAGGACGGCTACCTGTTCTTCCGCGGACGAATCAAAGATCTTATTCACCTTGCAGATGGCAGTAAATTTTTTCCTCAAGAGGTGGAACAGGTCATTTTGCAGTCAGCTCTAATAAAGGAAATTTGTCTTCTGGGCTTGCGTGATCCGAATAGCTTTTACCACAATAAAGTGGTGGCAGTAGTAGTACCAGAAAAGAATGGCGTCAGCAAGAGCGCAATAACGAAATCTATCAACGTGTTGTTGGCAAACATGCCTGCTTTCATGATTCCTGCAAAAGTTGTACTTTCAACGACTAGCTTGCCACGCACGACCTCAGGCGAAGTAAAGCGGCACGAGGTCCTTAGCTGGCTGAAGAGCACCGAATCAGCTAATCAACTCTGAAGATCGAATCTCAGACCATTGAACTTGGACATATGTTGTTCACGGGGCAGCGTGGACAGTCTGGTTTTCTTGCGAAGCACATTCTGCGACCATGCCAGATTAAGGTGATGGAAAGCTTGGACCAGTCTTGACCTGGAAATAGTTTCTGCAAATCGACTTCAATCTTTTCTGGTTCAGTATTTTTTGTAAATCCAAGCCGGGCTGACAGTCGCTGCACATGAGTGTCAACGGTCCAGCCTGGAACACCAAATATGACACCAAGAACGACATTGGCTGTCTTTCGGCCTACACCGGGTAATGTCGTCAATTCTTCAATAGTCTGGGGAACAACCCCGCCGAAGTTTGCTACCAGAGCCTGAGCGCATTTTTGTATGTTGTTGGCTTTGGCATTGAAAAACCCGGTCGGTTTGATGATTTCTTTGATTTCATCCAGATCGGCTTCTGCTAAGGCTTTTGCATCTGGAAACCTTTCAAACAAAGCTGGTGTAACTTTGTTAACCGTGACGTCTGTTGTTTGCGCGGACATGATTACAGCTGTTAGCAGTTGAAATGCACTGCTGTAATCTAGCTCACAATCAGCTTCGGGGTATTCCTGACAGAGCAAGTTCATTTCTTGCTGAGCAATTTCGCGAGAGACTAAGTTGAAAGAAGGCTGGACTGATTTTTTCGCAGCTTTTGGGGTACGGACAATATTGTCAGCCTTTTTCGAGGATGCTGTCGCTTTGGTCGAAGACTTTTTGATTACGCGTTTGCTGTCTTTGTCGGACGATTTGGCCCTGGCATTTCCTTCGGCAGTCTTCTTGGACTTACTGGATGACTGCTCGGCAACGGCCTTTGCCGCAACGGCTTTTGTTGCAACGGCTTTTCCCGCAACGGCTTTTCCGGTAACGGCTTTTCCGGTAACGGCTTTTCCGGTAACGGCTTTTCCGGTAACGGCTTTGCCGGTTACAGCTTTTCCAATAACAGCTTTTCCAGCGTTTTTTGTCACAGCGCTTGCTGCTTTGTTCTTACCTGCTTTCTCGTTCATTTTTGAAGACGCCATCTCTTTTCGCCACCCTTAGACTTTCCAATGTCCGAACACAAATGTTTGATCACAGATTTTAGAGCAACTGGCAACGGATCAAGGCTCTAGTGGGCGTGCCACCATGATTCCTATGTTGTTTTTTGACCATTTCAGTGCCCCACTGATTGGACCAGGTTCAATTGTCACTTTCATGTTGATTTTTTTTGAGGAGGCATCCATGAAATGTGGGACGCCATCTTTGTCTCGATAGATGATTCCCGTATGAACAATGTCCAACCCTGGCTGGTCTGTGCAGATTCCCACGATATCTCCTGTTTGCAACAATGGTTCAATCGAGGCTATCTTGTCCATCGGTACAAAATTCAGATGTCGTTTATTGATTTGCGATTCCTGGTTTTTGATTGTGGCGACAAATTCTGGATGCTCAACCAGCACGGGATAACTTTGCGGATGGGAGGACATAAAGCTTACTTTGGATGGAAATGTCTGCTCGCCGGGTAGTTTTTGCAATAACTCAACAACATGCTTTTTCTGGTTGTCGTGATACCAGTCTGTCGTGTAGTGCAGTCTGCATGTGTAATCAGTCGGTTTGCCGCCCCGGTAGCGGGTATAGGTCACTTCTTTCAGTAGTGCCTCTGGCGTCGGGTTACCCTTTTTGATTATTCTGGCGAGGTCGAGCGTCGATTCAAAAAATGTGACGCAATCCAGTGCGCTCAAATCAACTGTGCAAACTTCTTTTTTGGTGTTTCGGTCAAGAACTCCTCCCACATAGGGAGTTCCTTCCAACTCGGTCGCTATTTTGCCCATCAGCTCTCCAATCGGAAGCTTTTGCCAATCTTCCTTTTCTGATTTAGCAACTATGCGATTGAATACTCTTACAGACGGTGCGCTATTTTGAACCTCATCTGAAAGTGACGGTGCAGGCGTCGTCAATGCGCCAAGAATTACTGAAAATGTAAGCAGCGCCGCTTTAAGAATTTGACCGGAGAAGCGGGATGCGGGTAGCAAACTCGTCGGTAAAATACGGAACGCTGCAAGGCGATCGTCTTGACGTTTCTTCCGGGGCATGACTGTAACCACTGTTCGCCCTTGCCTGTGGATTTGGAGCTGCATTTTTTGCATCGATAATTGACCGGGCACGCAATCTAACCGAGTTATTATACTTGATTCGAACTGATACACTTACGTTTTGGCGGTGTTATTGATATCTGGTGGTCGTTCCTGGCATGAGCAGTCCGTTAGCGTCGGTGTTTTCTATTGCATTGCCAATTGCTGGTGTGACTATGCTTGGTATCGGTATCGGACACATTTACATCGCTAAGTTGCTGAATTGGAAGGAAGAATTAAAGACGCTTTCACACGTCAACGAAGGTGTCTTCTATGCGCATGCGACATTCGTTGTAGCTGTTTTGATGTCTTTCGGAATAGCCCTTGTGGTAGCGCCCTCGGTGCTCATCACCAGGTCAGCGCCTGCCATGATTTTAAGTGGATGCTTTGCTCTTTGTTGGCTGAGCCGATTAGTGTTTCAGTTGATCACATTGCGTGAGAAGATCCATAACGATGGGCGCATTGACTTCGCCTGGCGAATTTTGGGTACGCTGTTGTGGATTTTCTACGCTGTTCTGTTTTCTGTTTTGTTTGTTTATCAATGTGGATTTCTGGGTGATTGAGAGTGACACTTCCCGTTGAACAATTTTTGAAGATTTCTGGTCCGAATTTTGTTCATGGGCGGGTCTTTTACACGGTAAATTTTGTGAAAACAACTCTTCTTATTTTACTTGTCTTACTGTTTGCCTTCGGAAGCCCTGCTGATGCAGCCAGTCATGACAGTAAAGTGGAATCAGGTGCTTTGTTTCACGATCAGGGACCCGTTTTTGTCAGCACTAATGAACCGAGCATCACCGCGCCTGTTGTAGTTCGATTGCGGGCCGCTAAGAATGACCTGACTGCAGCTACGCTCGAATACTTTGATTCGAAGGATCGAAGCTTGCATAAGGTTCCGATGACGAAAGAGATTGCTCAGTCGAATTCTACATTCGAATTTTGGAGTGGAACGATTCCAGCCAGTTCCGCCAGGAAACATTATCGATTCTGCGCACAAGATGGTCAAATCCGGGTTTGGTATAACGCGCACGGCGTGAGCCAACACGGCATGAATGGATCCGAATCATCTGACGGCGATTTCTATGTGATCCCGGGTTTTAAAACTCCGGACTGGCTGAAAAATGGTGTGATTTACCAGATTTTTCCTGATCGCTTTTGTAATGGCGACACCGGCAACGATGTCGCCACGGGTCAATACAAGTATCGATCAGCTTCGACTTTGCAGCGGCAGTGGGGAGAAAGCCCACTCACTACAGACGGTGACGAGCGATCCTTTACTTTCTATGGCGGTGATTTGGTCGGTGTTATCAAAAAACTAGACTACATTCGCGCGACACTGGGCGCAGACATAGTTTATTTGAATCCTATTTTCAAAGCACCGAGCAATCATAAATACGATACTGCTGATTACGATGTGGTAGATCCTGCGTTCGGGTCAAACTCTACTTTAGTTAGTCTATCTACAGCTTTGCATAAAAACTTGAATGGTAGACGGGGTTATCTTGTTCTTGATGGGGTTTTTAATCACACTGGTGATGGGCACAAGTGGTTTGGAAAGTATGACCCGCTGCCTGGTGTGGTCGGCGCTTACCAGTCGCAGAAGAGTCCATATTTTTCCTATTACAATTTCAATCAATGGCCAACTGATTATGCTCACTTCATGGTGTATGACAGCTTGCCGAAGTTGAATTTCGGCTCTGCTCAACTGCGCAATGCTATTTATCGGTCACCAAATTCGGTGGCGTTGAAGTACTTGAAGGCGCCATATAATATCGATGGTTGGCGATTAGATGCTCCTAAATATGCCGATGCTAATGGACAGGATGGAAGTGACAAATTCAATCATATGATCTGGCGTCAGTTTAGAGCTGCGGTCAAATCTGTTAAGCCGGAGGCTGCGATTCTGGGCGAGAATTGGGAAAATGCCAGGTCGTGGATTGTTGGTGGCGATCAGTGGGATTCAGTCACGAACTTCAACGCGTTTACCGCTCCAGTCTCCCAGTGGATCACTGGCAAGAAGATTGATGACAGTCCTGGGGCTCTTTCAACGTCTGAGTTCGAAAAAATGCTGCGTTTGACCAGAGCTGAGTATCCATCGAATGTGCAGCAGGTATTGAGTAACCATTTGTCGAACCACGACATCAGTCGATTTGCTCAGCGGGCTGGTGGTGATATCGGAAAAACGTCTCTGGCATTAATATTCCAAATGACTTACGTTGGCACGCCGACAATTTATTATGGTGATGAGTACGGCATGATGGGCGGTGGAGATCCCGATTGTCGGCGCACGTTCGATTGGTCTAAGGTTGCGCCTGACAACAGCACTGTGGCGTTGACGCATAAATTGATTTCAATTCGAAACAGATATCCGGCTTTGCGGACAGGTTCGTTTATAACTCTGAAAGTTGATGATGACAAAAGCGTTTTCGTGTTCGGGCGGTTTGATAAACAGAATCGAATCGCGGTCGTACTGAACAATTCAAGCAGTGATAAATCTGTAGCAGTGCCATTGAACAGGCTCGACATACCTGATGGTGCCGTAGTGAAGGACGTACTGAATGGCACTATATACCAAGTGCATTCTGGGAACATATCGATAACAGTACCCGGGCATTATGGTGCTATTCTTGTTCATTAGTTAGTTAGTTGCTACGCATTAGTAAGTTACGAGCACTAGTAAGTTACCGAGCATTAGTAAGTTACCGAGCATTAGTAAGTTACCGAGCATTAGTAAGTTCCGAACATTAGTAAGTTACCGAGCATTAGTAAGTTCCGAACATTAGTGAGCTACCGAGCATCAGACTATCCAGATACCCGACGAGAACCTCCTCAACTCATGAAATATTCATTCAATATTCAAGCAAACAACGGCAAACGTGATTACTCGGGCAAGCTTGTGATTGGAGCTTTCAGCAATGAGAGCGGCGACACCATAGCTCTCAAGCTGTTGGCGTATCTCATGTTTATTCACAGAAGTCCTCAGCTTGATGAAGATATAAGTTGGAGTTTCATTCCGGATCTGGTGGCAAGAGATCGGGATGGAGAGATTTGTGTTGTTGTTGATTGCGGCACTGTATCAGCAAAAAAGGCTGATGCTATTGCCACCAAGGTGCGCGACCGAATCGATTACTATGTGTTCAGAAAAACTTTGCGCGAAATGGAAGAGTTCTATAAACAGATAAAAGATAAGGTCAAGCATATTCAGAACATCAAGTGCATCAGCTTTGACGAAGATTTTGTCGATGGTATTGGCGCCAATCTCGATCGCACCAATGAATTGGAAGCTTATGTCGGCGAAGACATGATCACAATTACAATAACGAATTCGTTTGGAAAACACGAAGAATACTCAACGCTGCATCGTATCGAGGAAGGCGAAGACTAGCAGTCTCCTAGCTTATGGAAAGCAGCTCCACGCCTGAGTTGGTCGTGGCTGCTGACCAGGTGCTCACCTTCAGTTCCGGCCAGTCACTCCAACCGTTGATACCGCTACTTTGTTCTTCCGTTAGTTTGCTTTGAATGAGCCTGGATTGTTGATCATTCTCTGTTAGAACATAGAGCGTCGGACCGCTTCCTGTCAGTCTTGTGCAATAGCCCCCCAGCTGGCTGAGTCTGGAGGCTATGAATTTTAGCTCTGGTTTCCGCGCAAAGACGCTGGTTTCAAAAGCATTTCCAAATGTTTGTGCGATTGATTTTTGATTGCCGGTTGCCATGGCTGCTGCGCAGTCCTGGGCGGATATTCGAGTGTGATTACTGGCTTTGTCTTCGTCATAGGCGCGGTAGACTTCTGGTGTGCTCATGCCGAAAAGCTTCGGCCCTACGATCAAAAATGACAGCTGCGCGGCGCTATCGATTTTTCTTAAAACGTCTCCCCGCTGGCTTCCTATCTGAGTTCCACCATCGATGAAAAATGGGACATCGGCGCCCAGTTTTGCTGCCATAGTCCCTAGCTCGTAGGCTGAAAAAATCTTGCCGAAGCATTCGTTTAGAACGACTAGTGTTGCTGCGGCATTACCGCTGCCACCGCCCATACCACCAGCTACAGGAATCGATTTGATTAGTTTTACTTGACCATGGTAATTCTTTTCGAGAGCAGGAGTCTTTTGTGAAACACGCTCATAGAAAAGTTTTGCTGCTTTGATGATCAAGTTGTTCTGGTCTACCGGAACATCCGATTTATTCTCTGCGAATTCAATCGCGTCAATAGTTAGTGAGAAGTGTTCTGCGGGCTTGAAAGTAAAGGTCATTTCGTCATAGATGCTCACTGTTTGCATGAGCGTTTCGACCTCGTGGTATCCGCCCGGCAAATCTCCAAGGATATCGAAGGTGAGATTCAATTTGCCCGGAGAACGCACTTTCAGCGTCTTGATACTCAGTGCATCTGGTTGCGTCATCGCTCTGATTCTTTCCGTTCTGGCTTCAGTGAGTTTTAGTTTGCTTTGACTAGAGCATCGAGCAAATCTGTCAGTCTGGCGAACTGCTGCAGCGATAGCCGTTCCGCACGTGTTTGTGGGTCCAGATTCATCTCCTGGAACACTTTGTCGAGTTCAGCCAGCGGTTGCTTCAAGAAAGATAGATTGTTGCGCAGCATTTTCCGTTTTTGTCCGAAGCCGGCCTTGATCACCTGACGCAACAACTTATGGTTGTTGCATTCAATAGGTGGTTCCTTGAGCGGCGTGAAGGCAACAACCGCAGAAGTTACTTTGGGTGCAGGATAGAAGCTGTCCGGCGGCAGTACATATAGGATCTCAGCATCTGAGAAGTATTTGGTCAGCAATGTAATCTTGCTGTATTCGCTCGTGCCTGGTTTTGCAACAAAACGCTCTGCCACTTCCTTTTGGACGGTCAGAACAACCTTGTCCACGTTATGAAACCATGGCGATGGTGCGCCTATTTCTCCGAAGATGTAACAGAGGATGGGCGTTGTTATTTGATAGGGGACGTTTCCTGCAATCTTCAAGTGAGCTGGTTGGCTGGCTAGATCAAACTGCAGAAAGTCTTGCTGATGCACTGTGACATTCGGCAGCGCAAGATCTTTTAGATTGATACAGCACTCCCAGTCCAGTTCCACTACATGTAAGTTGGCGCCCTTAGTCGATAGGAATCGAGTTAAAAATCCAATGCCGGGTCCAATTTCTAAGACGTTGTCACCAGATGCAATATCAAGAGCATCTGTGATGTTCTGCAGCGCCTCGGGGTCGATGAGGAAATTCTGTCCCAGACGTTTCTTCGTGTGGAACTTCGACGCCAACCTCATCAGGTCGATGCGAGTAGGAAGTGCTGCCGATGACGTACTCAGTTAGCTGGCCTCCAGCGACTTCGCAGCGTTCGGCTTTGAAGGAGGCAAGTCTATCTTGTTGCCGTTATTTTCAGGAGCGCCATCTTCCTGGACCGGGTGACGAATCAATCGTAACTTGATGATGCGGTGGCGGTCAGACTCTTCTACACGCAGGGTGTAGTTCTCCGTTTTCACTTCGTCTCCAATCGATGGCTCATGACCGAGAGCACCAAAAACGTGTCCTCCCAATGTATTGAATACCTCATCATCGATTCCGAGGTCGAGCTTGTCGTTGGCTTCGTATAGTGTCAGTTTTGCATCCAACAAGGCCGATCCGTCTGGTTCTTCTATGATGAATTCCTCTACCACTTCGTGCTCGTCGGCGATATCGCCTACAAGCTCTTCCAGCAGGTCTTCAAACGTGGCCATACCGCGGGTGCCACCATATTCATCGATAACGATGGCCATGTGTGTTTTGGTTTTCTTGAATTCAGTCAGCAAGTCACCCAAATTTTTGTTTTCTGGAACAATCAAAACCTTTCGCACCAGCTCTCTTACTTGAGCGGAATCTTTCTTCTCGACCATGGCGCGCAAGCCGTCGCGGATATGAACGGCTCCAAAGATGCTGTCCAGATCTGTTTCGTAGACAGGAATTCTCGAGTGTCCTTTCTCTAGTGCGAGATCGACGAATTCACGCACCGTTGCATTTGCAGAGACACAAGTCATGTCGGTTCTGGGTGTCATGATTTCGCTTGCAACCGTGTCGGAGAAATCAAAAACACTGTGCAACATTTCCTCTTCTTCCGGCTCGAGGACGCCTTCTTCGTGACTTGCCGAAACGAGCATCTTCAACTCTTCTTCAGAGTGAACGAAGTGACGACGAGGAGGTTCGACAACGTTCATGCGGCGCAATATGAATTCGGTTGTTCCGTTCAAAACGATAATGAAAGGAGAAGCTATCCAGCACCACCATTCCATCGGGTAGATGATCAGGAACAGTACAGACTCAGCGCGCTGGAATGTCCATGTCTTCGGTATCAACTCACCAAAAACGGTTTGGCAAAATGCTGTGATTACAAACGAGAAGCCGAAGCAGAACAGTCTGGCAAAGTGCAGAATTTCCGGCGACCAGGCGGCAAGCGCGCCCCAGTGCTCGAACATATCCGCAAGTTTGTCGGCGAAACTGGCTTCGCCCGCAGCACCCAAAGCCAGAGTCGCTAATGTGATGCCGAGCTGGCAAGCCGAGATAAAGCGATCGGGGTCTTCTAAGTGGACCTGGACGAGTTTTGCTGCTTTGTTGCCTTCGTCGACAAGCTGGTCGATGCGAGTACGGCGAACACGAGCCAATCCCATTTCCGCGGCTACGAAAAATGCATTTATCGCTATAAGTATGACGATGAGGCTAAATTCTAAAATGGCAAAATCTGCATCGCACTGTTGCGATGGCTAGCTCCTTTCACTAATCACAGTAGAAACAAAAGAACCGACGCAGCGTGTTACCGGTCGGTTTGCTTGCAGACGTATGAAGACGTGATTCCAAAACCAAAAGACGCCCCTGGGGAGGTTCTTCGGGATTTGAGGTGGTGCTGCTACTTTGAGGATCGTCCATACAAATAAAACGCTGGCTACGGCAGCCAGAAACACGGATTAAGACTGATCCTACCATAACGTTAGCCCCGCATAATCAAGCAGAGAGGCGTCAACGTAGTAGTAGTGCGCTTCTTGAGCAGACGAAGGGGGTCCAAAATGATTTTAAGGCGATATCAGTTTAAGTTTACGAATACCTGCCTCGCAGCGCCTGGAACTGCCACCAGCTGAGGCTTTTAGGTTTGCTTACCAAGAAATTATGAGATTGCCAAGTAGTGCTGGGTGCGTGGCATGCGATAATTTGCCCGTCTCGCGCTTGGGTTCTTGAGTATGCGACTTTTTTCGCTGAATCTGACATCAATCTCGGCAGTATTCCTGGTGTTGGCTGCACTCCCAGCAGTTGCGACCGGTCCCAATGGTGCTACCGCTGTGCCTTTGGGCGTTTCTTCGACCTGGTCAGGCGATACTATTAATCATTCAGTTTCTGATAATTCTGGACGGCAGCTTGCTGTGGCTATTCCGGTCGCGCCGTCAATGAATGTCAAGGTGCCGGGTTCAGCTGGTAGGCTCGTTAAACCTGCTCCAAAAAAAGGACAGGTGCTCAAAATTACCGTGCCGGCGTCTGTTGATGAGACTGCCGATGTCTGCCGGGTTGGTTTGAAGCGCTTCAGTACAGTTGGGCAGCAGAAGGCTAAAGAGCTCTGCCAGTGGGCGCTGGCCTTCCACAAACAAATGACTCAAACTCCTGTCATGACGCCGCTGGGGGGACCGTACCCTACCCCTACATACGCGGAAACAAAGCTCTACTACACCAGTGAAGGGCGTTTGAAGACTGTCGTTAAGCGCTGACCAACTAGCTGCTTACTCCCGATGGTTCAGCAGATCGCCACGCTTGAGCGACCAAGATGGCGCCTACGCAGCTTGCTATGAAGCCGCAGATAGGTATAAGCGCGATTCCTATTACACTGACGGCCGGCACGACGATTCCAAGCCATTGGATTCCCACGATAAGAAGCCACGCTTGTAGGAAGATGTGAGCTGATGATGCCAACTTTTTTACTACTGTGATCACGTCGAAAGCCGCTGCCATATGCTCTCGTTTGGCGAAGTTGGCCATGATGATTGTGTTGACCACAGAGATTGTAATTGCTGAAAACGTAACGAGAGCAATAGATGTCGCAGCCCAGAACGTGTACATATTTCCAGTGATGAATTTTTGACCGCCTATGATGGCGTACAACATCGAAATGGTCGCAATTGATATTGGAATCAAGCTCTGACCAAATGTGACAGCGATCCAGGCTATGCCTGAGATCAACAGGTCAAGCCAGTCGTTCCACTTTGGAAGAGGCGCTTGCATGTCGGCAATTTTCGCTCTCACCACACGCAAGTAATATCCTGTCAGCAAGCCGCAGAGGCAGAGTGCAAGAGGATAAAACAAAGGTCCGAGGAAAAACAGCAAAAGTACGCCGCCGCTGAAAATGCCGCCGATGCCTGCTTTCGCTCTCCAGTCAGGATCTGCGAAGAATTGACGAAAAGCAGCGTTTGGGTCGAGACCGGTTTGTTGTGTGGACAAGACTATTTGTGCTCCCTGGCCTTTTCGTTTTCTGATTTCCTGGTTTGTTTACTGCCGTTGCCTTCAGCTGGATGGAAGAAGTTCTTCAAGTCATCAACTGCTTCTAGTTTGCGCATCGCCGTGTGATCCGTCATGTTGAATGAGATGGGCGTGATAGAGACATAGCCGTTTGCTACAGCCCACACGTCTGAGTTTTCCTTCTCATCTACTTCGATTGCTTCTCCTGCTAACCAGTAGTAGACGCGACCGCGCGGGTCTGAGCGTTTTTCGAAGTAATCGTCGTACAGTCGCACGCCCAACTCAGTTATGCGAACTCCTTTCACCTGGTCGAACGGTACGCAGGGAACGTTCACATTGAGCAGACTGCGCTGCGCCAAATGCGCTTTGGGAAAGACTTTCACGAGCTTGGCGATGAATTCGGCGGCCGTTTCGTAGTGCCTCGTTTCAGCGTACATCAGGCTGACAGCAATACTTGGAATGTCCATGAACGCCCCTTCCATTGCGGCGGCAACAGTTCCTGAGTAAAGGACTTCGCTGCCAAGGTTCGGACCGCTGTTTATGCCTGAAATGACGATGTCAGGTATTGGGCTGCCAACCAATTGTGTTACGGCGAGCTTCACACAATCACTTGGCGTGCCACTTGTCGACCAGGCATGTTTGACCTTGCCCGGCAACTGCACTTCCTCGGTACGCAGTGGTTTGTGCAGAGTCAAAGAGTGACCGGTGGCGCTTCTTTCGCGATCTGGAGCGACTACATAGACCTGATGTTCCGGTTCTTCGGCAAGGCGTTGAGCCAATACCTGAATGCCCTTCGCGTTTATGCCGTCGTCATTTGATATCAGAATTTTCAAGGTTGCCGCTCCGATTTGCTTCTTTCGAGCATTGTATAGGCTTTTATCTTGCTATCCTAAAAGCAAAGAAGTAGTATTCGATTTATATTGTCTCGTTGCTGCGTGATGCCTCACGGTGAGCAATTTTTAATTGGAGTGCCTGATGTTTGACTTTGTATTTGAGCGTGCAAGCGAGTCCCTCCTGGGAGTCATCTATCTGTCTCTGGATGAGTGTTTGAGGCTCAACAATAAATGGGTCGGATCGGAGCACGTTTTGCTCGGTTTGATCAATTCGCAAAATACCGAAGACGACAATTTGGCCGGGCGTGCACTTGCTTCGATGAGCGTTGACTCGAAAAATGCGTTTCAAGAAATTGAGAATCATCTCCGGCTAAATCCCGATTCTGAGCCAGTCTTCAATGACAGACCTCAGAGCGTCGATGCAGTGGCTAAATTGACCGGCCGCCACGCTGCACTCGAGCAACCTGCATTCAGTCAAGCAATTGTTGAGGCGATGAAGCGCGCTGAAGAATATTCGGTCTTCTATGGCTCAGAGGAAATTGAACCAGAACATTTTCTTCTCGGAATTCTAGATCTCAAGGAAGCCGGTGCCATCACCGTCTTTGAAGAGCTGAGCGTTAATCTCGAATTCTTGAGAAAGCAGATCATTCAACTGATCGCTGAAGAATCATTTCTCAGAGGCAACATCGGCGGGCTGCGCAGTTCGCTCATTCAAGGGTTAGCCGAGTTTGTCGAAAGACATTATCGTTCAGTCAACAGTTTGAACAATTTAGCCCAGCGAAGTGGGCACACACGGCTGCACTTGCCATCACGCAGTGAAATTGTGCACATGGTGGTAATAACGTATCTGAGCGAGTTTCTCTCTACGCAAGTGTGCTTCCAGCGATATTTGCTCGAAGAGAGCATTCGCAATTTGTCACAGCGTGTCGGCAGCCTTGACCAGGAGACAACCGCCACCATCGTCACGAGCGCTGCGCAGAATCTGCGCGCTGAAGTGCGCAGCACGATCGAGCATATGTGGTGCAACGAATATCGCATTCTCTCCACGATGCTTGATGAAGCGGAGCATGATCTGATCGGCAGTGTAATCGAAGACCTCTGGTGGGCTCAGAGCGAAGAAATCGCCTTACATGAGTCATTCGCAGAAGCTCTGGACGATCATCGTCGCAAGCATCTTCTCAATTTGCAGCAGCGCAGAATCGAAATTTCCTCGCGTCTTAACAAGTTAACAACGCGATTGAATGACACCATCAAGCAATGCTTCTTGAAGCATCCAATCTCGGCTTGACAGCATTGCGCTGACGCACACAAAACAAAGCTGAACGCACGTGAGAGTGGTCATGTGCATTCACATTGCATAGAGCGCGGCCGAATCCTGTCCTGAATCTAGATGCGCAGAACGTACGGACATTTCGTACAGAATGCTTTGGCGAATTGAGTCGGATGTCCGTCCATGTCGAAACCATCGATGACATTGGTACGCAGGGGCGAACCACAGTCAGGGCATTTCAGATTCTCGACGCCGTCCAGAATATCGCGCGCTAAGTTCTCTGCCGTTTCGGCATCCAGCATATGTGACACCGGCAGTGGAGCGACCGCACTGTGACGTTGCTCCACTTCCTTAAGTAACGCCGGTTCAATGCTCAGGGCTTTCGATAATCTCTGTCTGTCTGTGGAACTCAACCATGTTTCGAGACCAGCTTCGAGATCCTCTACTCTTTTGATGGGGAAATTCGCCAGTTCGGCCACATCCAACACAGTCATGTTGCGAATCTCGCGAACTTGCACGAGTCTTCGTGCCAGCGTCGGGGCTAATTTCAGGTTAGTTGGCAGAGGCTTAAATTGTTTCATTCTTTTTTTGTTTGTGACTTGAATTGATTGCGACTAACCAATTTTAGTTGAATTCTGACCCGGCCAGGGTAGATTCAATCAAGATGTAGCAATGTGCGAAAATGGATGACATGGAAGAGCCAGTCGAGACCGCCGAAAAGCAGATGGAGCGCCCACAGGAAAGTCAAGCGCTTGAACGTCGCGCCGGCGGTCGCAGCGGGACGCGGAGAAGCTCAAATACGACCAATGAGCCGAGCCTGATTGCACCCGATGGTGTAAAGAGTTTGATCACTAAGCTTTCGCAGCGTTATTGCAAGGATGGCAGGCCATTTGCAATTGCTTCTCTCGACATTCTCGAATATGAACAGGTCAGTAATGTTCTTGGTGCCGTTGCTGCCGAACAGCTGGATAGGCTTGGTAAGGTTGTCTGCACGAACTCACTGCGTGGCAGCGATCGTCTTTGTTTTTTTGAGCCGGGGCATATCTTGATAATTTTGCCTGATACTACGGAAGAAGCGGCCAATATTGTCATGGAACGCATTACGCAATCAATCGCATCTGCGAAGCTGCAGCATAAGAACAAACCCCTGCGTGCCAGCGGCGCCTTCCAGGTTGCCGCCAGTGATATCGCTGAGGATGGCGCCGAAATTTTGGCACCAGATACGGAAGCTTTGATGGAATCTATCGGTTACAAATTCGATGCGCAAGATCATCTCTACAATACGCAGCTTTCATCGATGCGTCTTTTTACCAAAAAGCAACGGCCGTTTTCTGGAAGTTTTTCTGTATGGTCTGATCGGTATGTAAATATCATCACCACTAAATTAGAGAAGTCCGTTGATAACAGTCCATTGCCGCAAGGAGTTATTTTCATACGTGCTACAGCAGAAGATATGTGGCAAGCCAATCGAACCGTCAATTTGAAGATGTTCGAGCTGGCTGATCGAGCCGCTAAGTTTGATCCTGATGCACTGGCTCTGGTGGCGCGGCGTGCCAGAGTGTTGCAGCAGATTGACCACCCAGGTGTTTCCCGTCTGGTTGATTTCCATACATACGAAGATCGTTGTTTGTACTTGATTGAAAATCAAGTTATCGGAAAACCTCTCGGTAGCATACGCGCTAATCTGGAAACTGTTTTGGCCTGGGGCGTGCAGTTGTGCAACACCTTGATTTATTTGCAAGGTCTGATGCCGCCTTTGATTCCACCGCCACTTAAGATTGAGAATTTTGTCGTTTCCGCAGAGAATCAAATTGTTTTGCTTGATTATGAATTGCCCTATCTACTCAGCCCGTTGATGGTGCAACACGATAGCAGCTCTGAAACAAATGCTTCTCCCCTGAGCGCTCCCTACAATCGTTTTGGCTTGGAGAATTTGCTCATGTTTTTGTATGACATGATTGCCAAGTCTGAGCACCACCGTGATCTCAGTGATTTATTCGACGTTAAAGATTCTGATCGTCTGAGTGAGAAATTGAACAGTCTCTTCAAAATTCGTGCCGAATTGAAGAAGGCTATCGATAAGATTTCTGCTGGTGCGACAGCCTGATGCTCGATTTCACAAAAGTCGTTCAGCAAATCGACTCGATTAGCCGTGATAGTTTTATCGATACTGATGCGGTGCAAGAAACGATCGATAACGCTCTTGCCGCTCTCGATCGGGCGATTCGTTCACCTGCTGAATTCACGACTCGACTTGATGAAAACGCCGGTTGGGTGCTGTGGCCTGTTGCGACCCCTCTTGAGGATATTGGAGTCAAACATAGTCTCCCTGTCGCAGACGATGCCTATACGGTGGTCGCTGTGGATGGGTCTCAGATAATGCCCAGTCATCATGAAGTTCATTCCTGCTATTTGCTAAATGTTGGCATGGCTTTGATAAGTTATGGTGCCAAACTGCCACCACGCCTGGAGACTGTGCCAAAGCTCTACTCCCGTCCGGAGGATCTCTATCCTCTTGTCGATAGACGGCGCTTGCACATCGATGAGTTGTACGTTTCGCTCGAGCGCACAATCATGGAACTCGAGATTTTGACCACAGCTTGCCTGGAAGCAAAGGAAAGAGGATTGCCCGTGCTGGCTCTCTACGATGGTTCGTTGCTGCCCTGGAGTGTGGAGAAATTACCGGATGGATATCAGCATACTTATATTCGAAGAATGTCGGAGGCTCTCTCCACTCTCGAACACAATCGAATCCCAATAATTGGTTATCTAAGCCACAGCCGTGGTGCGGATATTGTCAACTGCTTACGCGTTTTGATCTGTCCCTATGAGACCAGTCAATGTCGAGAACATTGTGGTGACTTAAACGAAGAAGATTTTCCCTGCTCGAAAGTCTGGCCTCTATCTGACCGTGTACTTTTCAAACCGCATTTGAATTTGAATGAGCGCAGCGCTGTTTTCTTGTCTGGCGCCAGCGTTTCAAAACTGCTGCCTCGCGAACACAGGATCTGTTTCAGCTATTTGAACGTCGGTGAGGAAATCGCGCGTCTTGAGTTTCCGCGCTGGCTCATCGGTCAGGATGAGCAGATGCATGCGGCGATGAGCATGATTTTGTCTCAGTGCCAGAAAGGAATGGGGTATCCAATTTCTCTGGCTGAGTCGCATCACCTGGCCGTCATCAAGGGAACGGACCGCGATCAATTTTTTGAACTGATCACGAGGCATCTGCTTACTCTGGGAGTAAGTCAAATCAAGACCAGCCCAAAGCAATCGAAAAAGCGATGGGGTTTTGTTTAACGTCGTTACTTAGCAGACCCGGCTTGTACTGGCTCTTTTACGTAGTCTTCCGTTGAGAGCAACTTCGCATAGCCAAATCCAAGCGCCGACATGAATGCCGCATGTACTTGTTGGGCAGGAATTATCTGTCCATTCAATTCCAGATCTTTTGAAGCACAGGCATCGTGAACGACATTGACTTTGTAGCCGAAGTCATTTGACGCACGCGTAACAGCATCGATGCACATATGACTCATTGCACCGCAAATAACCACTTCGTCGATGCCGTTCTTGTCGAGAATTTCTTTCAAATCCGTTTCTCGATATGAGTTTATATGGTGTTTCAATACAACTGCTTCGTTTTCCAGATTTCTCACTCTGTTATTGATTTTGGCTCCTTCACTGCCGGGGGCGAAAAATGGAGCTTCGGCTGTTGGAAATTCGTGGCGGATATGAACAACCAGGTCGCCCTTTTGGCGTGCCGATTCGAGCAACCTGGCTGCGTTGTCAGCCGCTGCTTCGATGCCGTGCAATGTCCACTTGCCGCCTGGGAAATAGTCGTTCTGGATGTCGACGAAAATAACTGCCCGTTTACTCATGATTTGTCCTCAAATTGCCGCTGCTGATTCTAGCGCGGACTGCGTTCAAGAACATTGAATCCCGTGTATCGGGCAGCACCGGGTGTTATCATTGCGAACTCTGATTTGAGCTGCTGAGAGGTCTTAACGCTTGATCGATTCAAATGCTGTTCCTCCCGTAATCGAGACACCGCGGCTCATTTTGCGCCTTCTCGAGCCGTATGAAGCAGAACTGGCTCTTTCCTTCTATTTAGACAACCAGGAGCATCTGGTGAAGACAGGGCCGCGCTGGACCGCAGACTTTTTTGAACTGGATCGCTGGAGATTGCAGCTTAAAGTCAACAGAGACGAATATTTTGCTGACGAATCGTTCAAGCTGTTTATGTTCGAGAAGGCGACTGGCTCGGTGATTGGCTTTGTAAATTTCAACAACATCGTCAGACGTGTGGCTCAGTACTGCAATCTTGGCTATGGACTGGCGCAAGCTAAGCAGGGACAGGGCTTTATGGATGAGGCACTGCGGCATTCCATAAAGTATTCATTTGAAGTCTTGAATTTGCATCGCGTGATGGCTAACTACATGCCGCACAACGTCAGAAGCGGACGGGTTCTCAAGAAACTCGGTTTTGTCGCCGAGGGTTTTGCACGCGATTATTTGTTCATCAACGGCAGGTGGGAGGATCATGTCTTGACCTCTTTGACCAATGACAAGTGGCGCGATACCTTGTGAACCGGTAATTTGTGCATCGTAATATGCTTTATACGAAGTTCAATCGCCCAAATGATGGTTAAAACGGGTAGGATGGAAGTGCGTATCGTCTCTCCATCGAAAGAACAGGCAATGTTATGAATTCATATTCTGGTTTGCACGCTCTATACATGTGTTTTTTCTCCAAGGACCTGTACCGCAGTGTCGTGCGAACTTGGAAAGGCATCGCGTTTCTCTATTTATTTCTTTTGATCATGACGTCCTGGTTACTGATATCAGTCAAGGTCTATTTCGTAATGAGCGAAGTCATGAATGGACCTGTGAAAAAGCTCATTGAACGACTGCCGGTTGTTGAGATTAAAGACGGCGAATTCAAGATGGACAAACCATCACCTTATCGGCTCAATTTGAATTCGACCGATTCTATGGATCCTGCCGTACGGCAAACAAATCGGGAGGTGCCGATAGCGGTTTTCGATGCCACCACAGATGATGTTAAAGGCGATGAGACCATTCCATTTGTTGTTACAAAGCACTTTCTCTACATTCAAAATGGAAAGGATCCAAAGGCTCAGGAGTTTGAGCTCAAGACTTTCGGCGATGTGAACTACACTCGCGAGTCCTACATCGAGCTCGCTGAGACCATCAAGCTGTGGGTTCCAATCGTAGTGTTTCTCGTGGCTGGTCCGATTAGTTTTATCTGCTGCGCCATTCTCAGCTTGATACTTGCAGCTATCGGCATGGCATCGGCTAACGGAATGAATGTCAAACTCACCTACGGGGAGTGTCTGCGCATCGCCTGTGTTGCTTTCACTCCGGCTGTATTGCTTGACACCGTGCTGAAACTTTTGCCTTTGCCGCAGATGCCCTTGTGGCCCATTGTGGGATTTCTTGCTGCCGTTGGCTACACCATATTCGGTGTCATGTCCAACAAGCAGACAGTTGTCGTCGAAGATTCATTCCCTGGTGGTACTAACGAGACAACGCCGACTACTTAGCGATGTATGTTCGGCAGTCTATTCAGTTTCGAACGGAAGCTGTAACTGCTGTAAATCCGGTAACTGCGGAAGTGATTATGTTACCGAAGTGATTCAGTAACTTCTCTGGTCGCCGCTGTCGCTGAAGAAGCCGCTTTTAATAACGAAGTAAGCAACGATTCCGTACCAAATGAGCAGAATCAACATGCCGACAATGGGAAACTTCATGCCGAACTTGAAGAAAGGTCGGACGAAATAGTCGAGAAATAGTATGCCGGTGCTTGCGCCTATCATGAGAGCAATCCTAACTTCTCAACAACTGAATGTTCAATCGACTTAATAATGGAGACCGTGCTAATTAATCCGGTATATGGCTTCAATACCTGCTTACAGGCGCTGAGCCTGTCAGCGTCTTGACTATTTTAACTTGACAAGAGCAGATAATATTAGGATGATTTAAGGCGCTTGGGTTTACTACCGAACTAAATAAGGCGTCCACTCACCCCATCTCTTCGTGGGCCTATCGACATGAACACTACAGGTTTAAACCTGCAGCAAGTTCATCCTGCCTCAGGTCAAAAGCCTGCAGGCAAAGATCCTGCTGCACCTGCGACAACGCACGAGGCTATTCAGTCCGCGCGGGCTCAGTCGCCTCATTCTCTCGAACACGATGCTCCAGCCATGGTGCAGACATTCGCTTCACCGCCGCCGCTTTCGCACAGAAGAGCAAGCGTCAGGCGGTCGTATACTTCTTTGATTGCTATGGCTCCAAGTGAGAGCCTCTTGCCCCCATCCTGTCAGACGGACACCCGGCCGCTTCGCAACCACAGCGAACGCGCATTCAATCTAGCGACCAATGCTGCGGCAACTGCTGCGGCAACTACTGCGACAACTACTGCGACAACTGCTGTGGCAAGTGGCATGAATTCACCTGTTGTGGAGACGGCTCCGGAGAGTCAGATGGCACCAATGCCGGTGCAGGAAGCAAAAGTAGCATCTGCGCCACCGATTGCTCGCGCCACTGCTTACCCTGAACGGTGTATAAGTGCCAAAGATATAATTGGCGCAATTGATGACTTATGGGGGCTGGATCAACTTCCCTCGGTCGAACTCTTTTCAAAAGAGTAATAGTCTGCGGCTGCAATCTTGCAAATTGCCTGCAGGACCTCGACTGCATGGGGAATTCCACAATTGCGGCTAGTATGTTTTAGTCGCAGAATCGTGTCATATCCGATTCTGCGGTAAAGATGGTGTCAGCAGTCAGAATAATCATTGCATTGAACGTCGCCTGTTTTATCGCGATGGTATGCAGCTCGTCTGTTCAATCGCTTTTAATTCCATCTTCAATGACATTATTGAACTGGGGGGCCAGTTCAGCATCTGAAACTATCGCTGCACATCAGTTCTGGCGACTGTTTACTTGCTCGTTTGTTCACGCAGGTATTCTGCACCTGGGCATCAACTTGTTCGTGCTGCGAGATATCGGGCGGGAAGTAGAAAAAGCATATGGACATCTTTCCTTTTCTCTCATCTACTTGCTTTCCGCGTGCGGTGGAGCGCTCACCAGTATCTTTGTCAACCCGCTCTTGATCAGTGCCGGGGCATCCGGAGCTATTTTTGGAAGCTTTGGTGCAATGCTAGCTGTGGTCTGGCGTCGACCTGAAAATTTTCCCAGAGGTTATTTGCTCCTCCATGGAAAAATCGTTGGTTTCTTAATTTTGTACAGCATAGTTTTCAGCTTTATCGATAAGAACACTGATAACGCTGCGCACTTCGGCGGCTGTTTGGTTGGATTCCTTGCCGGGCTGTGCTTTCTGCCAGTGCAGCGGAATCAGCCGGAGAGTTTGAAAAAGACAGGCGCGGCTCTTTTGATTTTGGCGCTGTTTGCCGTCACTTTTTTTGCGTATCGCCAACTTTCCAATCGTCCCGATGTTCTTGCCGAAACTTACTATCGCAAGGCGGTGCAGATGCTCAAAGAAAAGAATTACGCAGCCGCTCTGCCTTTGCTTGATATGACCATTGCAAAGGCTCCAGATAATGCCAACGCATATTGCGACCGAGCCAGAGCCAATCTCGAGCTGAAGCACTTCGACCGGGCTATTGCTGATTGCACCAGTGCCCTACGTGATAAAAATGTTGAGAGCAGCGCATATGCGATTCGTGCGGCGATATATCAAAAGATTGGAAATTACGCTGCGTCTGTCAAAGACCTCACCAGTCTGATCGACCTGGATGCTAAAGACTCGATGGCATACAATAACCGTGCCTGGAGCGAGGAAGCGCTTGGACAGTTAGATGCAGCGGTGCGCGACTGTGATAACTCGCTCCGGTTGAAGAGTGATAGTGCCACCACTTATGATACTAGAGGCGTGGCGCATATTTTGCTCAACGATTTTGAGCGAGCTAAAGTCGATCTCGCGCAAGCAATCAAGCTCAAACAGAACGACGGCGCATTCTACTATCATCTTATGATTGCGAAAAGGAGAGCTGGACAGTCATTCGACCTCGAACGACAGAAGTTCCTGGAACTGGGCTACACCCCTGAGTCTTGGGAGCCCAGGTGAGTTTATGGAATGAAATTGGCGAGGTCAGCCAGGAGCGCCGGTATAGAGGTGAGTACGAGCATGACAATCCAGAAAATCGGAGAATCTCCCTTTTTCAGGCTCAGTAAAAAGCCCAAGGAACCGAACGCCATGAGTGTGAAGATCAGTTTGGCGCTATGCCTCAATACCATAAGCCAGATTGCATTAGGCTGGTTCGCAAATACGATAGTGGTCAAAGGTCTGATACCGCTTTTCCCGATCCATTCGAATAGAGGTTTGACTGCCAGCAACTCCTTTGGTCTGCCGTCTTCGAGTGAGATGAAAAACTGAGCATCTGTATGCGCCCCAATGACCGGCTTTCCATCTTGCTCAAATGGTTTGATGATGAAAACGTTGATCGTTTGGTGTGCGGCAACGAATTTTACATTGAAGCAGCTTATAGTGCCTGGCTCAGGTTTCTCAGGCTCCATCTTCGCTTTTGAGAACACTAATTCTTTATACAGGTCAAGTTTCTTTTGCTCAATGTCCTCTCCCGACTTGGTATTACCGTCGGTGACTTGTTTAAAGACAACCAGGTGTTCCTTTTCATCGTATGGATTGAAGTATTTCCCGACCGCTTCAGCCGTGGTTGGATAACTGTGATTCTTGTCGAAATATGCCTGAACTCGTTCCGAAATCTTCTGCGCTTCACCGGTCAGTACATTTTCTGGTGCGCGTGCCTCGAACAGTTCGATGTTTGATTCGACGTCCTTAACGCCGTGCTCTGTTTTTGCCAGGAATATCTGTTTTTGAAATGGGCTGAGTGCGATCACGTCGACGAAGTCACGTGGATCGCTGAAGAAGAAACGTACCGGAGTTTTGACATTGTCGCCGCCGATCTGAAACTGTGCCGTAGATGCGTCGAGTAGCTTGAAACCCTTCTCGTGCTCTGCTGACCAGAAGTCGCGGGGAAATGTATCGAAAAGTTGATTTTGTCGCGGCACGATGTTGTAGCCGACCGCAACGACAATGGCGATAACGGCCATGACTCCGAAGCGTATGAACATCTTTTTTTGCTTCACTTCAGGAGCTTCTACTTCCTGAACCGGTGCCATGTCGTTTGTGGACCCAAATACTTTCTCGATAAATTTTTCGAAGGCAGATTGCTCGAGGCTGCCTATTTCGCGTCGGCTGCCGCCTCCACCTCCGCTGTATTCAGGCTTTTGTGCCAGTTCGTCGAGAGCACTCTTGCGGTTTACTGTGCCGCCTGACCGAGCCCCTTCGCCAGATTGCGTCGGGCGAGGCCCGCCGCCTGTGCGGATGTCAGGTGGGGCTCGAAATCCACTATCTCTTTCCTGGTCGCGATCTCGTCCCGGTGGTTTGACATTGCGGTCTTCCAACCTCAGACCGGGCATCATACTGGCGATTTGAAACAGTGCCGTCATCAAAGGATTTTCAGCCGAACCGCCGGAATCGAGCTTTTCTTTTTTCGCTGCTGCTTTCTTGCGCAGGGCAGTTTTTGAGGGTGGAGCAGCGTAAGACGCATAGCCGGAGCCATCTTCAGGCTCGTTATGTACTCCATAATTCAGGTCAGGCTCTGGCTCATTCCGGTACGACTGCGCGGGTTGTTTTCGGGGAATCGCCTTGCGCGGCATCGGCATGCTGTTGGGCGACAGTTTCTGATTTGATCCGGTTCCAAACTGCGGCGATTGACCAGGCTGACCTGAGCCGGTCATCTCGTGCTCTTCGTCTTCGTAATCGTATGGTCCGTTCGACATACATCCTGGCCTGTTACATGACTGCTAGTTCGCCGCGCCCCCGGTTGCACCGTGTATCGTAACTGAGCTGTCCCCAGCTATCTGCCCGTATTGTCCGTAGCCCTAACAGGTCTGATAATCGCTTCACCCACGTTCCGTCAGAATTGGCCGCTCTGACGCTTATTTTGGACTGCTGTCATCGGGCGTTTGTAATTTCATATGTTCGTTCCATGGCGCTGCGACACTATATCCGGTGTCAATCGCAAGTAATACGGCATCGCCAATTTTAGTTGTCGAGCTGTAACAAGTGGAGAAAAACAGCGCAAATGAAAGTCACAGATTTAAAACAAGCTGTCTTGACATGTTAGGATCTGCCCTGAGGATAGGACCACCTCAGCAAAGGAGTTCCAACGTGTCAGCAGTTCTCGAACAAGTTCTACCGTCATCCCATCCACTGGCAGACATCGGGCTGAAAGTCCAGGCTGGTCAGCGGTTAAGCAGAGAAGACGCGATCCGTCTTTACGAGTCAGATGATTTGTTGGCAGTAGGTGCGCTCGGTGAGTTTGCTCGCAGGCGCAAAGCCGGACCAGGTCGTGAGAAGTATGTGTATTACATTCACAACATGCATCTCAATCCCACCAATTTTTGCATCGAGACTTGCCGTTTTTGCTCTTACGCCAATCCCGAAGGCAAGGGAAAAGCCTACACCTGGACTGTAGATCAGGTACTGGCAGAAGCGAAAAAGGGTTCCGACCTGGGAATTAATGAAATCCATATGGTCGGTGGGCTTAACCCCGCCTGCGATCTCGAATATTACGAGGAAGTGTTGAAGGCTATTAAGGCCGAGTTCCCGCACATCCATATGAAAGCCATGACGGCTGTCGAAATTGAGTATCTGGCCAACCTCGAACACATTTCTTATGAAGACACGCTCAAGCGGTTAATCGCAGCTGGGCTCGGCTCCATGCCGGGCGGCGGCGCTGAGATTTTTGATGAAGAAGTTCGTCGGGCCATGCACGTCAAGAAAACACCAGCAGACGTCTGGTTGGAGATTCACGGCATTGCTCATCAGTTGGGATTAAAGACAAACGCAACCATGCTGACTGGTATCGGCGAGAGTCGTGAGAACAAAATCGACCATATTCTTTTGTTGCGCAACCAGCAAGATTTGACCGGCGGCTTTCAGTGTTTCATTCCGCTCAAATGTTATTACGACGGCACTACTATCGCAGACGAGGTTGTTGAACCGAGTGATGAGGAATTATTGCGAGACATCGCCATTTCTCGTTTGCTTCTCGATAATTTCGACCACATTAAAGCGTACTGGATTCAGCTGGGCGTTGAACTTGCACAGCTTGCTCTCTCTTTTGGTGCAGATGATTTAGACGGCACGATTGTGGAAGAGAAAATCACTCATGCTGCTGGTGCGAAAACACCTTTGCAACTTGCGAAAGATAAAATGGAGCACTTGATATCCGGTGCCGGTTACATACCTGTTGAACGTGACACTATCTATAACATCAGGCGGGTTGCCGATTTGCAGCCTCAATCGGTTACCCCAATATCCGAGCGTGTTGCGGCATTAGCGCATTCTAAATAAATCTAGTCTCTTAACCTGACCTTAACCGAAAAAGCACGACAATTGATATATGTCTCAATCGAGACCGATATCAAACGATATCCAATGTCATCCCCGGCGTAGGAGTTTTTATGACGATCGTGAGCGGCCTGACCATTGTGGTTTTGTCTGCAGCATTAGCAATGTGGTTGAACGACAACTTTTCTTTCGGCGGCAGTCTAGCCGACGAGTAGCGTCAAAAAACTTTCTCATTCAAAGCTTTATAAACTGAACTGACCCATCTGGTTTGCTCTCTGGATCATGAGCTGCACCGGTGCGCCCTGCTGTTTTCTTGAGAGTATCTGATTGGCATCAGCCATACTCTTCACGACATTACCGTCTACGGCTTTGATCAGGTCTCCCTGTTGCAGTCCCACGTGGGCAGCCCGTGAGGCAATACCGATCTGGACTATCTGCAGACCGTCATGTGCAGGCTTGGCAATGATACCGATACCGGCCATGAAGTCTATATTTTGAGCAGGTTGAACAGCCGGAGCAACATAGTTTTGTTGAGGCGGCATTTGCTGCGGTTGTTGTTGCGCTAGCGCCTTTTTGTCTTTCTTCGCAGGCTTGGTCGGTTTGCCATCCATGCCCACTCCGCCGGTCGCTTGCTGGTACTGCTGCCACTGTTGATCGTTCTGCTTCTGCGCCTCTTCCCCTGCTTTTAGATTGGCTGAAAGCTGTTGTACTGCCTGCTGGTAGCGAGGCTCTTTGGGTTCGAGTTTGAGAGCTTGTTTGTAGTAGACAAGCGCGTCAGTGTAGTTTTTAGTGACGAAATAGAGGGTGCCGATGTTGTACTTTACCAGTGCCTTATTCGGTGCTTTGGCATCTAATTGTTTGTACAGATCGAGTGCCGAAAAATATTCCTGACGTTTGTAAGCGGCGGCCGCATCTTCTGCTAATACGCGCAATTCACCGGCTTTGTCGTCATTCTTTTTTCGTGCCGTCAATTTTTTTTCTACGGCGGTGATTGCTTCCTGATAGTCGCGATTGTTTGGATTTTCCTCTGCTGCTTTGTGGTAGCAGGCGGAAGCTTCCACTAAATTGTTGGCAGATTCGTAAACGACACCGAGGTTGAAGTGCGCTTCCGAGTTGTGTTGATCGAGTCGCAGCACTTGTTCAAAGCGTTCAATGGCCTGCGGTCCTCTTTTCTGACGCCACAGCTCTACGCCCTCGGCAAGCAGTTTGGCTACTTCTTCTTCACGTGCAGCCATGACAGCGATGCGGGCTCTTTCCATCTCCGCCTGCGGGTCTGCCTTTTGCACCGGTTGTGGTGGCGGCGCGGCGGCCACGGGCTCAGCCGGTGCACCAGTAACGGTGCCATCAGGGTTTACTTGTGGACCTACTGCAGTCTTAACTCGTTCCAGTCTCTGAGCAAAATCACCAGGCACGGCGTCGCCGAAAATGCGTTTCTCAATTCTTGCCAGCCGTGCTTCGTTGTCGTCGTCACTGTATGTCTTGAAAAAAAGCTTTTGCTCCATAGCCCCAAGCGTGGCTTTATCGCCGGTTTCAGCACCCTTGGCCAGGCTGACCAGGGGGGCACTGCATATGATGGCGACGCTGAGAAGGAGAGCTTTTACTTTTCCTTGATCCATTGTTTGACTTTCTCCATCGGAAAGCCTTTACCAAAGCTGCCAGGAACGAAATCTTGCTCGCCGGCTTGCTTTATATGCGATTCCCAGCCTTGCACGAGAGTAATTGAAGTTCGCTGTGTGCCCTGCGGGAACGCATGAAGGGGGGCTGCCTGCATTAATGCTATCATCTGCAGCCGATCGTATGCCGGATTGCCCGAACTTTGCTTCAAAAACATATTGCCGATTTGACCGTTGTTGTAACAGGTAAATTGGATCAAAGCCGGGCGGGCTGTAACGAATTCGTTGCCGACTACTTCTTCGTTCATTCGCAAGACGTAGTACCATCGGTCCGCCAGCTTAGCGATCCAGCCTGACCAGTCGACTGCATATTCCTGCAGATAACTTTTATCAGGTTCGGATTTTTCCGGTTGAATTGCCATCGCCGGCACAGATGTTTCGGCCGAACCGGCAAAGGCCATCTGCGGTGGTGCCTGTTTGGGCGCCAGTGCTCCCAGATTACTCGTGTCCACCTCACTGCGGCTCAGTCGTGACTGGCTTGTTGTCATTGCCTTGAGCTTGTAAAGCTGATTTGAATCCTGAGCCTGTCCTGCAGTTGCTAAAAGACAGGCGAACCCGGAAGCAAGTGACAGGTAAATAAATTGGCGTCCTGAATTCATGACAAACCCCGGTGGAAGTTGGTCCGGGCTATTCCCCGACTCATATAGCATCACTATATGAATCGCTGCCGGGTCTGTAACTGGTGAAACTACGTAGCCAGTGCGCTTAGAACAGTCTCACCCTCTCTCTGGCTACGGGTCGCTAAGTAGAAGCCGACTCTGCCTGCTCTAATTAACTTGCTACCGTATACTTTCAAAACGGCTGAACTTTTTTTCCATATTTACAGTCTTAATGAAAGTAGGTTACCCGAGGTTTGCCAATGAGTTCTGGCCCGATGAACGTGGATGACGATTTGTGGACCGACAATGAGCAAGCACACTGGTTGGCGTTTGACCAGCTTTCTGGGCCGGGTCTTGGCGTTACCCGTATCAAGCGTTTGTTTCAGGAGTTGCATTCGCTGGCCGAGGCCTGGACTGCCAGCCGCGATCAGTTGCGATCGCTGGATATACTCAAGTTGGATGTCATCGATGCCTTTATAGAAAAGCGCAAATCCATAGATCCGTCGGCACTTCTAGAGAAAGTGCGCAAGGAAAATATTCAGGTATATCCTCTCTATCACCCGGTCTATCCGATGCGGTTGCGAGAGATTCACGATCCGCCCGTAGTTTTGTACGTTAATGGGCGGCTCACTCCTGACGACATGATTTATGCCGTAGGAGTCGTCGGAACGCGGCGACCGACCAGCTATGGCACTAAGTATGCCAAAGAAATTTCACGAAATCTAGCTCGCGCTGGTGCCACGATTGTAAGCGGCATGGCAGTTGGCGTCGACTCTCTGGCGCACTGGGGTGCCATTGAAGGTGGTGGCAGAACAGTGGCTGTTCTGGGCTGCGGACCCGATGTTTGCTATCCTTCGGGCAACCGTCCTCTCTTCAAGTCGCTCGTAAGCGGCGAACACGGGGCTGTTGTGTCCGAGTTCTTCCCCGGTACAAGACCTGAACCATGGCGATTTCCGGCTAGAAATCGCATTATCAGCGGCTTGTCAAAGGGGCTGGCTGTAATTGAGGCGGGTGAGACTTCCGGCTCTTTGATCACCGCCAAAATTGCTTTTGAGCAAAATCGTGAAGTTTTTGCTCTGCCTGGGCGCGTCGATAACCCGATGTCCAGAGGCACAAACAAGTTGATTAGCGCGCAGACGGCTCATGTTCTGACCAGCCACGAAGACATTTTGAACGAGTTGAGTTGGACCAGTGCACCATCGAACGGGCCGATACCGGTTGTGGTTGAGCTTTTTGGTAAAGAAAAAGAGGTTTTCGAGCTGATTAGCGCCGAACCGGTTCACTTTGACCATTTAATCGAGCGATCGGGGCTGCACTCAGGCGAGCTTTCGGCCACCTTGACGATGCTCGAGCTGGCCGGAGTAGTCGAGAGGTTGCCTGGTGATTGGTACTCTCGTCAGACCACCAGTTTTATGAGCAAGTGAAACACTGCAGACCGTTTTGAGCACCTGACGACCGTCTTGCGCGAGTGTCGGATAATGCTGTTGGCTCGGTTTCGTCGATGAGTCTTTTGACAATGTGGAAAATTTGAGCCAATTTGTGTCAGTCAAGCGGCCCTAAGAGTGGCACAAGAGGCTTAGAAAGAGGTATTGTAATTGCAGGTGTTTTATTGCTTAAAGCTTGGCGGCTTGGCTATTTCATCTACTTAATCCTGTCGAATTTAAGTGCATATTTTGCACGGCGACGTGTAGGCGCGTGATTCCAGGGTATCTTAATTGTTGGGGAGCTCTTCGCATTTGTCGATGCAGCGTGGGCGAGCGTCAATATTTTTCAGTGAGGTTATCGGAATTCAACTGATATGAAGCTCTGTCTGCGATGCAACCAATATTTTGAGGATGGCATCGAGCTTTGTCCGATGGACACTTCTACTTTGGAAGCGGTAGGAGAACATCCATTGATTGGGGCCCTGATCAACGATCGATACGTGGTTGATTCGGTCATAGGAAAAGGTTCGAGCGGAATCGTCTATAAAGCCACCCGGCTCCTGATGGGGCGCGAGGTGGCTGTAAAAGTGTTGCACAGTTACCTGGGCGCCGAAGCAGGAGCTCTGGACCGGTTTTTAAGAGAAGCCAGAGCTGCCAGCCGGCTTCGTCATCCGCATATCATCAATATCTGGGAGTCTGGAGTAACCGATGACGCCCAGCCGTATTTCGTTATGGACTATCTGGAAGGCATGACGCTTGCGGACCTGGTCAGGCAAAAAGGCTATCTGCATGCCGCACGCGCCATGCCAATCATTACCCAGATTTGCGAGGCCCTGAGCGAAGCGCATCGCCAGAACATCATTCATCGTGACATCAAGCCCGAGAACATCGTGCTAGAGACGAACGAGGGCGATAACAATTTTGATGACTATGTGAAAGTGCTCGACTTCGGTATCGCCGACGCACCATCAGGCACGTCCGGAGTGCCCAAGCAGAAGACAGCCGCCGGCAGCCCAGCCTATATGAGCCCTGAACAGTGCCAGGGATTCGAACTCGATCAGCGCAGCGACATATACTCGCTCGCTATCGTTATCTTTGAAATGTTGACCGGCATGCGACCATTTGCGGCCGACGACGTCATGAAGTTGTTCTACATGCACGTCAGCCAGCCGCCGCCGACTCTCAGCAGCATGAGATCAGACCTGCGCTTCCCCATGCAGGTAGAACTCGCTATCGCCAAAGCCCTGGCAAAAAATCCCGATAACAGACAGCAGAGTATTAAAGAATTCCAGAAAGAGTTGGAAGACGCATTTGCCAGCTCTGACATGGGGTCAGGCAAGAGAGAAAGCGTAACAGTCGACTTGTTCTCGGTGCCCGTCGTAGACCGTTTGATGGATGGCGGCGGTGGCTCGACCAGCACAGGTTCTCATAATTTCTTGCCCGGACCTGAAGATTGGGAAGAGCCATCCGAAGAGGCAGTAATGCCTTCCACTCCAGCCGCTGCACCAGCAGCAAAATCGGATTCATCCGATGTCTCGGCCGCAGTAAATCGCCTCTTAAAGTCCGCCAAGCGCGCTTCTGAAGCTGTGAAGCAAGAAGATGTAGGCACCTGGGCAAGAGATGTTCTCACTCGTCATGAAGAGCAAGGTGGAGCAAAGAAAGATTCCCCTCAGCCTCTAAAAGCTTCAGGTGGTCAAAGCCCGCCTGAAAACAGTGGTCCTGAAGTCTCCAACTGGGCCCATAAGGTGTTGAGTCGTCAAAACACCGGTGAGATGAATGTGCCGGGCAACAATCAGGCAGGCGGTGCTGCAAAAGCTCCTGCTCAGGCTTCACCAAATGCATTGCCGGCGAATTCTTCGCCTCAACCGGGTGCGGCTTCAAAACCTGCTCTCTCGGCTGCTTCTACTCCACCTGCGGCCAAAGCTCCGCAACCAGGTCAGCCCAACAATCCTGCTGCCAGGGTGCCGACTGGTCCGGGGTCCGCTGCTCCTCGTCCTGGTCTGGGCTCCTCCACCTCTGCGGAAGCGCAGTCAATGCAGACTAAGCAGGGCAACAAAATCGCCAAGCCAATTGAACTCCTGAAAGCAAAATCGGCTGCTGAAGCAGCAAGACGTGGATCCGGTGAACTTCCCAAAGAAGTCGCCGAGGAGTCCGGTGCCGCTATTCCCCTGTCACTTAAAGCCGCAGAGCAATTTCAGAGCAATTCCGCCGGCTCCGGCATGCCATCAGATTCGGTGGCGAGACCGCTGGCAAAACAAGCCGGTAGTCTTGAGTCAGATCTCGACAGCCGGCTTGACGGAGTTAAGCCGGGAGCTGCTAAACCTGTTTCAACCAGTTCATCTGCCCCGGGTGCCAGGGCTGATGCCAGCCGTCCTGCACCGCCTGTAACACCAGGTAGCGGCGCTGCACCAAAATCGAACGCACCTCCACAAGCGGCTGGAGCGCAGGCGAGACCAGGTGCTCCTGCCGGCGCAGCACCAGCTTCGCCTACTGCTGCCGGTCTGAAACCAGGCGGTGCGGCCACGTCACCGGCTCGACCTGGAGTGCCGGGAGCGAACACGGCAAGACCTGGTCAGCCACCTACCGCAAGCGCTCAGAGACTACCTGGTCAGCCAGGCGCACCGGCGCAGGCAAAACCGGCTGCGTCCTTGCCGAACGCACCGCAAGCGAAACCGAACATGTCTTTGCCCAACGCGCCGCAAGCGAAACCAAGCACGTCTTTGCCCAACGCGCCGCAAGCGAAACCGAACACGTCTTTGCCCAACGCACCGCAAGCGAAACCGAGCACATCTTTGCCGAACGCACCGCAAGCGAAACCGAGCACATCTTTGCCGAACGTACCGCAAGCGAAACCGAGCACATCTTTGCCGAACGCACCGCAAGCCAAGCCGAGCACGTCTTTGCCGAATGCACCGCAATCGAGACCGAGCACGTCACTTCCCAATTTGCCCGCTCAAACATCAGCTGCGACGCCGATAGCGCCGACACCAGTACAGCCTGCAGGCAACAGCGAAACGGTAAGTTCCGAGCGACCAGCTTTTGACCCGAGCCGATTCGAGCAGCCCGTCAACAGGCCTGCAGAGTCGCTCAATCCGTTTGCACAAGCAATCGACGGACTGCTTGATGCCGCCATCATGCCCAAGACACAGGAAGATGTGCGTCGGTCTGCCAACAAACTAAAGCAGATGGAGGCACCACCCGGAAATGCTCCCGATCCACTCGATCCGAGTCGATTCGAGTTGCCTATAAACAGTAGAGCATCATTTGATCCATCGCGGTTCGAAAATCCGATCAATAGAGAAGCACTGGCCGATGCCGCCGCTGCTGATAATTCGCGGTTCGACCAGCCCGTCAATAAAGGTTTTATATCGGGTAGTGCCGCCGGCAGTAAAATGCTTGGTGCAAGTGAGTCCGAGAAGAAGACGATTGAGCCTGCCGCCAGCACTTCTCTCGACGTTAATCGTTTTGAGCATCCAATCAACCGAGCGGAAGAGTCGCTCAATCCTTTTGCGCAGGCAGTCGATGGATTGCTTGATTCGGCAAGAATAAAGCCTGAGCCCAAACCTGTTACAGCCACGCCTTCTGACCTCGGTCAAACAGCGGCTGCTGTTGGTAAGCCACCCGATGCAGCGGCTATCGAAGCTCTTGATAGCACGGCAGAGGAAGATCGGGTACATGATGCCGTCAGCCGTTTGATCGAAGCCGCCAAGCGCTCGCCTGAACCGACGCAGAAGCCCGAGGTTCTGAACAAAAAGATAGAGGCGGTCAAGAAAAAGATCGAAGCTTTGAAAGCTGCAGATGTAGCAAAGCCGATTTCAACAGGGCTGCCACCGGAAGCAGTGCCACCAGCACCGGTGCCCTCAGCGCCAGCGCCGACACCAACGCCTGCGCCTTTCGTTCCGGGACCAACCGATTCCAATTCACTTTCAGATGCTGTTAACAGGCTGCTGGAAGCCGCTCAGCGTCAGGAGACAACTACTAATGCTCCGGCTTTGCCACCGCAAATGGTGAACCCGTTCGCTGATGCATACTCCAGCCCCGCACCACCAACGCCACCACCGGCACCGGCCGTGTACGGCGGCACCAGCCCCAGCACTGCCAGCAGCAGCTCACTTACGAACGTGCCTGCTTCCAATCCGTTTGACGCCGCTGCCAGCACTTCGATGGTCAATCCATTTGCTCAGGTCGCATCACCCGACCCGAGAACAAGTGGCAGCTTCATGCCGTCTGCCAATGTCCCCGGACCAGCCGCGCCCGATCCGAACAAGAAACCGCCCGAAGGCAGTGCTTTCCAAAATTATGTCAGCGCTCCGACAGATCGCATGACCAGAGCTGCCGAGTTGATCAATAACGCGATCAAATCAAGCAAAACACCTGAAGTCGCTCAAGACTATTACTCCGGGTTTAAGAATGATCCCAAGCAGATACAGGCTGAACGTGCTGAGACCCTGAAGAAGAGCCGCGCTCGTGTAAGAAGGAATTTTCAGGGTCCGCCGAAGCCACCACTATGGGTGGCACTAATTCTGGCTTGTCTGGTGGGCGGATTCGCTCTCTGGTATGGCGGCTTCCTGCCCTTCTTCGGTCCACCGAAGTCTTCAGCGCCTCTCAGTCTTGATGCTTATATCAAGCAAGGTAAATATGAGAAGGCTCGTGAGCTTTTGGAAGCTAAAAAGAAAGCCGGTAATCTCTCAGCTGCCGAAACAGAGAAGATGAATACCGTCTATTATCAGCTCGGTTTGAAAGAAGGCAAGGAAGAGAACTATCAAGATGCTGTCAAAGACCTGAAGATGGTTTCTCGCAAATCTGACCTTTATCCTTCAGCAGCCGCCAAAATTCGTGAATTCAAAAAGAAAATGAGCGATCTATAGTTTCGCGATGCAGTGCTTTCAATGAAACTGTGTTTGCTCTGTAGCAGTAAGTATGATGATACTGTCTCTGTCTGTGAGCGAGATGGCGCCAAGCTCGTAATCGCCGGCAGTGACAATTTGATCGGTACAGTTGTAGGCGAAAAGTATCATATCGACGAATTAATAGGCAAAGGTTCTGTTGGCCGTGTTTATAAAGCACACCGGGTGGCAGACAATTCCTTCGTGGCTGTAAAAGTTTTGCGTGAAAATCTGAGTAATGACAAAGAAGCGCTGGCTCGTTTCAAGCGCGAAGCGCAGATGCTGAGCATTATTGAGCACCCCAACATCGTCGAACTCTATGATTTCGGACAGACAGCAGGCGGCGAGCCATTTTTTGCGGCTGAATATCTCGATGGAAAGACGTTAGCGACTATAATCGCAGAGCGAAGATGCTTGACTGTGTCTGAGGCTCATCCCATTTTTTCTCAGGTTTTTAGCGCTCTGGCAGAGGCTCACAGCCATGGTTTCATTCATCGTGATATTAAGCCGACTAATATCATTCTTGTTGAAAATCAAGATCAGCCACTGGTAAAAATTCTTGATTTCAGTCTTGCTAAGCTGCCACCGCTGGCGGTGGAAGATCGTGTCACCGAGGACGGTATGTTGAGAGGCACTCCTGCTTACATGAGCCCCGAGCAGTGCCAATCAATGGAGGTTGATAACCGCAGCGATATCTACTCTCTTGCTGTTGTCTTGTTTGAGAGTTTGACAGGTCTGCGTCCGTTCTCCAATAAAAATTCCGTTATCACCATGCATCAGCAGATGAACGACATGCCACCGACTTTGATGGCAGTTCGTTCTGACCTGCAATTTTGTGAAGAGCTGGAAGTTTTGATCGCGCAATGTCTTTCTAAGAAACCGGAAGGGCGACCCGCGTCAGTAGAAGAGTTCCGGCAGAAGTTCGAACAAGCCTGCGAAGCACAAAAAAGGATTGCTGAACTCGAGATTAGCTCTGGTTATGCTGAACGACCTCGGGTTAAAACGTTGGACAAGCTCACGCCCCTGGAGGCATTCCGAGAAGCTGATGAACGCCGCAAAGAGCTTGACAAGATTCTTGCTGACGAGTCAAGCGCTCGCAAGCTTACTGAATTACGCGCTGAAAAGATTCGTGCCGACGAGAGTGAGTCCGAAACAATTCGCATGACGACTGCGGAGCTTGAGTCGCAACGAGTCACTGCCGTTAATGAGATGGACAACAGGGACAAGAACAGGGCTGAGAACAGAGTTGAGGGCAAGGCTGAGAACAGAGCTGAGAACAGACTTGACAGGGCTGTCAACGGGTTGAACAGCGTACCGGCTGAACATGAGCCCGGCTTTGATCTCACAACTGCACCAGTGCATCTGCGCCTTGCATCGTTTGTTCTGTCGATGTGGTGGAGCCCCGTCGGGCGTAAGGTCATCCTGGGCTTGCTTGTTTTTGTGCTGCTGATAATACTTGTCACTACACTCCTGCTTACGCCTATTCCTGGCCCTTCTACGCCCTAGGCCCTTAAGCCTATGCCCCAGTGGTGGTAAGCTGGTCAACAAGAGAGTGTAAACTTCGTCTTTCGTTCTTTTTTGCAAGCCAACTGCGATGACGAACTAGCAAGGTTAACCTGAGTCTGAATGAAAGTCTGCCTGCGATGTAATTCCCACTATCTCGACAAGCTGATGGCCTGTCCTGAAGATGGTGCGAAACTCATACCGACCGGAGACGATCCGCTCATCGGTACGATAGTTGGTGGCCGCTACAAAGTCATTTGTGCTGTCGGCAGCGGTTCGATGGGTATCGTCTACAAGGCTGTGCAGGAAAATTCCGGTCGTGAAATGGCCCTCAAGGTGTTGCGAAATCTTCATCAGACCTCGGAGGATTCAGTCAAGCGATTTCGCCGCGAAGCTAAAACTGCAAGCAGTCTCAAGCATCCAAACATCGTCACCCTGTTCGACTTCGGCTTCATGGAAGATGGTCAGCCATATATCATTACCGAATTTTTGAAAGGTCTCACGCTTGCTCAGTTTCTTCGTGAGCACGGTCACATGGCACCTCTTAAAGCCAGAGCCGTAATCAAACAAGTCTGCGATGCGGTTGGAGAAGCTCATCGCCACCAGATCGTTCATCGTGACTTGAAACCGGAAAATATTGTTTTACAGGGAAAAGACCAGGGGGGACGCTTTGTTAAGGTGGTCGATTTCGGTATCGCTAAAATGCTCGGCGATACTGGTGCCACCTCAGCAGACCTGACTCTGGAAGGTAAAGTCTGCGGCAGCCCCGCTTACATGAGCCCTGAAGGCTGTCGGGGCGCGGAAATCGACTATCGCTGCGATATATACTCACTGGGCATTGTTATTTTCGAGATGCTGACCGGCAAGCGTCCCTTTGTAGCAGATGACTTGATGGCGCTCATGTTTTTACACGTCAACGAGCCTGCTCCTAAACTTTCATCGGTTCGAGTCGACCCTGCGTTCACCCCCGAGCTTGAGGCGGTGATCCGCAAGGCCCTCGCTAAGGAGCCTAAGGATCGCCAGCAGAGCGCAGAGGAGTTGTGGGAAGAATTCAATGCCGCCTGTCAGGGACAGCGACCCCAGAAGCGCCAGCAGACTGCTGACTGGATTCCATTTTCTTCCTGGAATGAACCTGCTTACTTGAAGCTGCCGGGGCTTGAGGACACGGAACCTGTTGATTTCAGCCATGAATTTGAAAATGAAATGGGAGATCGTGAAATCAAGTCACAGCGGCGAAAGAAGCTGCGCGATCTTTCCAAAGGCAAATTGTGGATAAAAGTTGTGGCTCTGGCTGCTGTTCTAGTCGCCAGTCTGGTTTATATGAAGGTGAGTCGCTACAAAGACGCAGTCGCTGTTGCGCAGGTCCTGAGCAACCAGGGGCGACCCGAAGATGCTGTGCGCATTCTAGAGCGTCTCAAGCAGCAAGGTGATCTGGCCACGGATAATTCAGAATCCCTCAATTCAGCTTATGTCCAAGCCGCCATGAAATTTGGAAACAAGCACCAATACTCGCAAGCAATCGAGCTTTTGCAGAAAGTTCAGCCCCAATCGAAATATCGCTCGGAAGCCTCTGATCTGCTCAAGAAATTCAAGAGACACTGATCAAACAACCGGCAGTGAAAATAAAGCGCGGGCGTTGTCGCGACATTTGGCGGCAATCGCTGCCAGCGTAGTGTTTCTGAGCTCTGCCAGCTTTTCTGCTGTGTACCAGACATAGGCAGGCTCGTTCTTCTTTCCGCGCACCTTCTGTGGTGCCAGAAAAGGACAATCTGTTTCTACGAGAATGCGGTCGTCCTTCACTAACGTGGCCGCTTCTTGAATTGGTTTAGATTTGGGAAACGTGACGATGCCGGAAAAGGACACATAGAAATCGAGCTTTTCGATGCGCGGAAGCAGCTCCGGTCCGCCCGTGAAGCAATGGAAGACGCCGCGAATTTCTCCTTTACCTTCTTCTTCCAGAAGTGTCATTGTTTCGTCCCAGGCATCTCTGCAATGAATGATGATTGGTTTGTCGGTTTCCAGCGCGATTTGAATTTGCGCTTTCAGGGCTCGCACCTGTGAATCGTGGTCGCTGTTGTTGTAGTAGAAATCAAGCCCGCATTCACCGATTGCCACCACTTTTGGATGACGGCAGGCCTTGTAGATGATATCGAAGCTATCATCATTCCAGTCCTTAGCATCATGAGGGTGCAGTCCTACAGCCGTATAAATTTCATCGTATCGATCTGCCAGATCGAGCAATTCCGGTATCGAGTGCAACACCACACCCGGGTTTACCATCTGCACTATGCCTGAGGCGAAGGCTCTCTGAATTACTTCCTCTTGATCGCTTTCAAAATATTCTTTTACGACGTGCGCGTGGCTATCTATAATTGAGCCACTTGATGGTAGTGTGGGTTCAGCCATTGTCTTCCCTTTCAGTAACCTGCTCTTTTTACTGAGTTAATCGCCGCCGGACCGCATTTGCGGTAATTTCGAATTTACTTTTTAGCCTTTTGGAGTAGAGTATAAAGTAGGCTCATGACATCAATTACTAACAGTCAAATTAGTGTAACGCCGATGTTCGATTTCAACTGCCGCAAGACAATCCGCTTTGCATTCGCGGCGCTTCTAAGCGCAACTATTGTCTTGCCCGCCAATGCCGAGCTTCTAAAGGGAACTGTCAACAAGCAAGACAGTGTCGGCGGCAGCGGTACAACCCTCAACCGCAACGACATACAGAAGATGGGCGACCCATTTGGCGGAGGCGGAGGACCTTCTCAGCCAGGACCAGCCGACCAGGCTTTCGACCCTGGCAACTTCCAGGTCTCGACCATGGCACCGCCCCAGGCGCCTCCTCCTGCCTTGCAGGGCAATGCGCAGGGACAGGGTCAACAAGATTTCCAGGGGCAGTATGGGCAGGCGATGCCGGCGCAGCAACAAGCTCCCCAGCAGATGCACAACCTCAACGCTCAATCTGGCGGGCCACCGCCCCAGCAGTTCAACCCAAACGACCCGGACAGTTCACCTGAGCTGCAAATTGCCTGGAATGAATGGCACAGGCGCGTCGCAGCAGCCGTTTATGAGCGATACTCGACTATGGCTAACGCTGCATTCTATCGCAGCCCGCCCATGGTGGCAGCGGCGGCGTATGTGGTCACTCGTGATGGACACATCGTCAACTCGCATCTGACTCAGAAGAACGGTAATCCAATTTTTAACGCTATCGTTCTTACAGCCATTAATTCGTTGAACGGCAACATGGCTATTCTGGCCTTTCCTCCCGGCTCACGTCGAATGACAGTCGATAAGTCAGCCACTTTCGCCCAGAACTATGGACCTCAACAAGGTTTCAAATATCAGATGGGTGACCAGGAAACGATCAGGCGCAAGTGAGTTGCTTGTTTCGCCCAGACCTTTGCCGGCAGTCGTCTTTGATTGCTGAATCGGCTAAATTGGCTTGTTAAATCATCAGGTCGCTCAATCATCCGGCTTGGCTTGCTAGAATCATTGGCATGCCAATTGATGCATCTATTGAAACTCGGCTGCGGTCGATTGTCGGCGACAAATATGTCTTGTCGTCTGCTGTAGACCTGGCTGTTTACGAATGCGATGCTGAAACCCTTGATATTGCCACACCTGACCTTGTTGTGTTGCCGAAATCCACTGATGAGGTGGCGGCTGTCATGGCACTGGCCTACGAGCACAGAATTCCAGTCTCGGCACGTGGTGCTGGAACGGGTTTATCAGGTGGTGCCACCACTGTTATGGGTGGTATCAGTCTGGTGCTGTCGCGCATGAACAAAATTTTGAGCATCGATGCAGTCGATCGAGTCGCAGTTGTGCAAGTGGGCGCCACCAATGTTTCTGTTTCGGAAGCGGCTCAGAGACACTCTCTCTACTTCGCACCAGATCCCTCCAGTCAAGCTGCCTCCACTATTGGTGGCAACATAGCAGAAAATTCCGGCGGACCTCATACGCTGAAATATGGAATGACGACCAATCACGTCATGGGTTTGAAAGTAGTTCTGTCCAATGGAGAGGTGATTACACTGGGCGGCAGAAGCCGAACTAAGGAAGGACTGGATTTGCTTGGAGTCTTCATCGGATCGGAAGGTACAATCGGCATCGCCACAGAAGCGATCTTGAAATTGATTCCCAGGGCGCAAGCAGTTGAAACGATGCTGGCTTATTTCAATACTGTGGAAGCGGCTGGACAAGCTGTTTCTGATGTGATTGCATCAGGTGTGGTGCCTGCGGCTATGGAACTCGTGGATCAGTTGACGCTTAACGCGGTAGAAGATTCGTGGCACATGGGGCTAGATCGAAGCGCCGGTGCATTGCTGATTATCGAGTTGGACGGTCCACGCACCGGCATTACGATACAGCGCAAGAAAGTTGAGTCGTGTATCGGCACAAACAATGCTACATCTGTTCAATGGGCTAACGATGCCTATGAACGAGCCAAAATATGGAAGGCAAGGAAAAGCGCCTTCGGTGCACTGGGACGAATAGCTCCTCATGGATATGTGCTCGACGGGGTTATACCTCGTTCTAAATTGGCGCTTACCATCAGTGAAATAGCCAAGATCGCCGCGCAGTATAATTTGACGATAGCTAATGTTTATCATGCTGGTGACGGTAATCTACATCCGTGCATTCTCTATCACAAAGATAACGCCGATGAAGTCAAACGTGTCGTTCAGGCAGGGCGTGACATACTCGAGCTGAGCGTCAGGCTGGGCGGAACGCTTTCCGGTGAGCATGGTATCGGTATCGAAAAGATTCTAGAGATGCCCACCGTATTTAGCGAAGAGAGTCTTGAATCGATGCGCTGGGTGAAGCAGTCATTTGACCCTGAAAATATATGCAATCCGGGCAAAGTTATTCCCACGCCAAAGAGCTGTGGAGAATCTGGCGGTCGACCTTTGCTTCGCCACAAACTGCTCACTTCGGGCTGCTAATTTGCCTGTTGGTAGATATCGATGAGATGTGCTTTGGCGCTCAGACTGGATTGCAATCAGGCGCGGCGATAACGGCGAAAATTGAGTCTATTTCGACGTTTCCGAGATTAATTATCGGTGAAATTATCGGTCTTTAGGGGTATGATCCCGAATGTGAGACTTATTGCAGGCGTGTGTACCGTTTTTACTTCAAAACTCAGTCTGGCCCCTTCTGGAGGATATTGATTGCACGGCAAAGTTGATCTCGCCAAATCTAAAGGACTGAAAAAATCGGAAATTAGGCAACTTAATCGTCTGCTGACGCAGCGTATTCCTGCGGATAAGATTCTCACTATCGAATTGGCCGACTCGGTCGCTGAACTTTCAAATTCAATCGGACAACCTGTTTCTCTAGTGGTCAACCGCAGAGGGCAGGTCGTAAATGTTACTGTCGGTCAGCCGTCAGATGTGAACATGCCTGAGCTGAGAGGGGTGCGGGTCGGACCAGGAAGGCTCTGCGGGCATCGCATCATTCACACTCATCTTGCCAAAGTCAGTGCCGGTGATGAGAAGAATGGCGTCGGTCCGAACAAAGAAAGTCTGCAATGTCTGGCTAGAAATCGCCTCGATCTGTTAGCTCAAATCGAGGTCAACCCGCAAGGCACGTTCAGCCGCTCTCGTGGCGAACACGCCAAGATGGCTGATGTCATTCATATTGCTCATCTGATGCCGGGACGAGACAGTGAAGGAAAAATTTGGAAGCTTCTCGAACCTGAAACTGCAAGAAGAGCGCAGGAAGAAAGTTTCGAAGCTCTGATCGGTGCTCTTGAAGATGAGTTCCGTAAAGTCGCTCCAGGCTTGCCTGTGGCGGAGGGCGAAGAGCGTGCAGTTCTCGTCGGGCTCGTTACCGACGGAGAAAATTCGTGGCAGGTTGAAGACGACTTAGATGAGCTGGCACAACTGGCGCGCACCGCCGGTGCTACCGTTTGCGAGCGTCTGACTCAGACTCGTCCGCAACCTGATCCTCGTTATTTCCTTGGCTCGGGCAAGGTTCAAGAACTGGCTCTAATGGTGCAGGAGATGGGAGCAAATCTCGTCATCGTCGATCAGGAGCTCACGCCTAATCAACAGCGCACTCTGGAAGAAGTTGTAGGTGTGAAAGTCATCGACCGCACCGAGCTTATCCTGGATATATTTGCGCAGCGCGCTCAGACTAGAGAAGGTAAATTGCAGGTCGAACTGGCGCAACTCAAGTATCTATTGCCCAGGCTGATCGGAAAGGGGTTGACTCTGAGCCGATTGGGAGGCGGTATTGCCACAAGAGGTCCGGGTGAAACGAAACTTGAAATCGATCGCCGCCGCATTCGTGAACGCATCAATTCATTAGAGAAAGAAACCGAACGCATTCGCTCTCATCGCGATACCCAGAGGCGCCGCCGCAACGACGATAATCTGCCGGTTGTATCTCTTACAGGCTATACGAACTCGGGCAAATCGACTTTGCTCAATGCTATGACGAAGTCGAATGTGAATGTGGAAGACAAACTGTTTGCCACCTTGGACCCGACCACAAGGCGCACGACCTTGCCTGACCATAGCCCCGTCTTGCTTACCGACACCGTAGGATTTATCAAAAAACTGCCTACTTCCCTGGTTGCTGCTTTTCGGGCAACACTCGAGGAGGTGGCAGTGGCCGATGTTCTGGTGCACGTGGTCGATGCCAGCCATCCCAACGTATCGGAGCATATAGCCAGTGTTTACGATGTTCTGAGTGAACTTGGTGCAGTCGACAAACCATTGATTACTGTGCTGAACAAAGCTGACATCGTGCGCAAGGAAGATTTGAAGTACCTGATTGGTCAGGTGCCCAACCCTGTAATCGTTTCAGCCACTAAGCGAGTGGGACTGGGCAGCTTGCTGACAACTGTCCAGGAAGTTTTACAGGAAGTCTGTCCGACTCGCCAGAAGTTCAGTGCCTGAAGCAGGGTAGGGGTTTAACTTGACGCCCGACTTGATTAAGGGACGCTAAATATTTGACATCTGCGGGCGGCCGAGAGCTATAGTGTTTGTAGCTAAGGAGCGCGGGTCGTAGCACCCCGTAGAAGCAAAGAAGAAGAAATTCCCATTTGATTGAAACACCCAACAACACCGCGTCAACAGCGTGTTGAAGGGAGCGAATTGAGTACTGCCAGACCCATTTCGTGGTGTTACAGGCGGTGCGAAAGCTCGCGTCTCCCAGCCCACCTTTACGCCACCCCTGGCTACATGCCAGGGGGGCATTTGATTTTTTATAGCGAAAGGTCGTCAAATCGGGCTAAATGCACCTTAAAAGTGTTATTTTAGCTTGATGTAACCAGCAAAAAGAGTAAACGGAATGGTTTGGGAAGAACTGCATCAGTCAGGAGTAGAAGCGCTAGAGCGGGGCGAGTATTCCGAGGCTGAAAGGTATTTGCAAAAAGCCGTTGCCGAGGCCGGCAAAGATCAGGCAAATGTTGCTACGACTCTGTATTCGCTTGGACAAGTGCATGCCCATCTGCAGGACTATCCTAAAGCCGAAGCGGAACTGACACGCGCCCTGGCAATTCGCGGCAAGGTCTTAGGGCTAGAGCATCCTGAAGTCGCTCGCGTCATCGACGAACTGGGTCTCGTTTACTTTAATGAGCAGAAATATTCTCAGGCCGAGCCCCTCTTGAGACGCGGTCTGGAGATGCGTAAGAAGTTGTTGGGCGACAAACACCCCGATGTTGCTGACAGCATGGTTTCTCTGGCTACTTTGTGTGAGTCGGAAAAGAACTTGCAGGAAGCTGAGACTCTGTTGCAACAGGCTCTATTGATTCAAGAAGAAAGTCTTGGACCCGACGATGTCAGACTTGCGCCGACTCTAGGTTTACTCTCTGTTCATGCTTTCAACAAGAAAGATTATCGCAAGGCAGAAGAGCTGGCTAAATGGGGTCTGACAATCCGTGAGAATGGTCTGGGGCAGCACCATCCAGACGTGGCTATGAGTTTGCATGTGCTGGCTATGATCGCACTCACTCAACATGATTTTGTTAAGGCCGAGGCTTGCTATCGGCGTGCCCTGGCGATTCGTGAACGCACCTTGCCGCCCAGTCATTCTGGAATCGTCAGTGTATTGAAGAATCTTGGCATTACCTATTACTTGCAAGCTAAGTATGTGCAAGCTGAGGAGGTTTACAGCCAGCTTGAGGGAATTGCTGAAATTGCCGCCAATACAGCAGATATGTTGCTTTCATGGCGTCAGCGTAGTTGGATTCGACTGCGCGAGCGTAAATTCAAAGAATGCGAGAAATTCACCGTTACAGCTTTGCAGCGTATGAAAGATCTCGACATTCAAGACAAAGAGACCACTGATAGTCTCAATTTGAGTTTATTCTCCTGCTACGTGGCACAGAAAAATTTTGTCAAAGCTGCGCAAACTTTGCCGACGACGGCTATCACCATGGGCAAACGCTTGCTCAAGAAGAACTCGAAAAATTCGGCGAAGGATGCAGAGGCAGGCGCTAAGAAAAACGCTGAACCAAAAGTGAAAGAGAAAAAGCCTGCCAAAAAAAGCAGCAAACAGATCAAAGATGAGATGAAGAGAGCTCTTGATGAGGAAGATGGCGAACTCCTCGAACAGCCGGATCTTAAGAAAAACAGCTCCAAAAAGAATGGAAAGGCAAAGCGTGCCAAAGTAATAAAATAGACGACAAGCGGAGTAGCAAGATGTCCTGGCAAAAGAGTAAGAGCGAGGCTCATGACGCCTTCACCAACGGTCGCTACATCGATGCAATTCGCCTCTATCAGAATGCTATTGCTCAGATCGAAGAAACCGAGCAGCCTGACGCGCTGGGAACTGTATATGGTGCTCTCGCCGAGTCTTTATTCAAGCAGGGAAGATTTGACGAAGCTGAGGAAGCATTTAAGAAGGCAATTGAGTACCAACAAGGTGACTCAGGTGAATTGCCCGAAACGCTGGAGTCGGCCGTTTTATTGACGAACTTCGGTGCTTTCTATGCGGACCGACAAAATTTTGAAGAGTCCGACCGCATGTTGAGCAAGGCTCTGTCTATGAAGAAAAATCTTGGCGCCGACGAGCTTTCGATTTCCAAAACGCTGACTGAAATCGGCATACTCAAGCTAGATCAAGATAAGTTCAAAGAAGCTGAGCCGATGCTCAGTCAGGTGTTGGGCATCCAGGAGCGTGAACTGGGAAAGGATGATGTTGCCTACGCTGAGAGCTTGAACAATCTGGCTGTTTTGCACTCCAAGAAGAAGAATTATGCTCTCGCCGAACCTCTCTGTAAACGCGCACTGAAAATTCGTGAGAACAAGCTAGGGCTCGAGCATCCTGCCGTAGCCGAGAGTCTGCATAATCTGGGCGTGCAATATTTGAAACAGGGCAGAGCCGACAAGGCAGAGCCTCTGTGGCGCCGTGCTCTGACTATACAGGAGCAGACCTATACTGCCGATCATCCGCGTCTCGTCCTTACACTCAACCACCTGGCCAGTGCCTGTCTCAGTCTCGGTAAGTTTGACGATGCAATTGAGTTTTACAAACGTGCGCTGGATATATCGGAGCGCACCGGCGGCGGTGATAAGCATAACTTGATGAACAGCGTTGCCGGACTGGGCATGACTTATCTGAGAAGTGCGAAATTCAAAGAAGCCGAGCCCTATATCAAGAGATCGCTCGATATGCTCGACGAAGTCGAAGAGGACCATGGTACTCTCGAACATGGCTATTTGAATGAACTTTTCACGTGCTACATCTTCCAGGGCAAATTTGGTGATGCACTCAGTTTAGTGCCTGATACTATGCGAGCAAGCCATACGACTCAGGTCAACGAAGTTCTCGACACTTTTATAAAGGTCGGTAAGTTCGCAAACAAGTTGTTCGATAAGAGCGATGAGAGCTAATCGTCCTCGCCTACATTTGCCGATGTCGCTTACGGAGTGGGCACTGCAAGCGGTTACGTTTTCACTTGTATGCGGTACTGCTGCTATCGTTGCCTACTACTGGCCAACTTTGCCGGAACGAGTCGTAGTTCACTTCGACATTCTAGGACGCCCGGACGGATATGGTTCCAAGAACACTTTGTTGTTCCTCTGTGGCGTAAACGTATTCAATTTTCTGTTGATGAGCGTGTTGAGCCGATTCCCTCACACGTTCAATTACTTGCGACCAATAACTGAGAAAAATGCAGCAAGCCAATATTTACTGGCCAGGAAATTTATCTACGTTATGAATTTGGAAGTGACCGGCATTATGTTTTTTGCCATCTGGAGTTGCATTCAGGTATCGATTGGTGCCGCTCAAACTCTTGATTCAGGCAGCATGATGACTTTACTAGCGGCCGTCTTTATCTCAACGGCTATTTACATGTTCAGAACCAGCCGAGCGCAGTGATTGGTACTCGACATCTGATTACTTTTCAATATTGTTCAAAAGCGGCTTGGACTGTGCCTCCTCTTGAAAATATAAAGTGAGAGTAATAAATAAGTAGCCACCTACTGCACATTGAGCTACGATGTTGGGGCGGTTAGACAGCGCGGTTAATCTGTCGGCAACAGGAGAACCCCTATGTACATTCGCGTTGGCTATGAAATGGTATTTGATTTTCCAAATCCAACGGCGATGATTTTCCTTTTGCATCTGTTGCCCTCACGCGCCGGTGACCTCTGTCACCCCGATGAGCTGAAAATCACGCCCAATGTTCCAATTTCAGAATTTACAGATTGGTTTGGCAATCGCTGCGCCCGCATCGTAGCTCCGGCGGGCAAACTGACAATTACAAGCGATACGATCGTAAAAGATAGCGGGGTTCCGGACCCCGCAGTACTTGATGCCGTGCAACATCCGGTCGAGGAACTGCCTCCCGAGTGTTTACAATTTTTGCTTCCCAGTCGCTATTGCGAAGTCGACAAACTAGGCGATGCCGCCTGGGAGTTATTTGGCAACTTGCCGCCCGGTTGGGCTCGTGCTCAGGCTGTTTGCGATTGGGTTTTCGATAACGTCAAATTTGGTTATCAGTTCGCCAATGCCACCAAAGGTGCATACGAGGTTTATCAAGATCGCAAGGGCGTGTGCAGAGACTTCACGCATCTGGCTGTGACGTTTTGTCGAGCCCTGAACATTCCTGCCCGCTATGCTACAGGTTATCTGGGTGACATCGGAGTTTCAGTTGATTCACCAATGGATTTTAGCGCCTGCTTCCAGTGCTACCTGGGCGGAAAATGGCACACTTTTGACGCCAGGCATAACGTGCGAAGAATCGGTTGGATACTAGTTGCCACCGGACGCGATGCTGCAGATTGTGCCATTACGACTTCATTTGGACCACACACCCTGGACAAATTTCTTGTCTGGGCTGATGAAGTGCCGACCGATGAATTGATCATGCCGCGGCCTTTAGATCCGCGTCTTGCAGCGGCAGGTTTTTAGTCTCTGGCACTGTATCCGGTGCTCAGCTTTTTAATTTGACGACTTCAACCGGACAGGGCGCATGCAAAACGACCTCCTGAGAGACGCTGCCCATAAAAAAGCGTTTCAAGTGACCACGCTGGCGAGATCCCATGACGATTAAGCCGGCCTCCATCGCGTTTGCCATTGACAAGATCGCGTCAACGGGCTGACCTTCGCGCAACTCGATGTTGACTTTGCCGATGCCGATTTTTTCTTCTAACTGATTGGCGTAGTCTTCGAGCAGCTTGGTGGCGGAATCTCGAAGTCTGTCTATTTCGATCGATTCAGCCTGCGCATAAAGTGCGTCTACACCTGATGCTTGAATATCATCTGGTACTGCAATGACTGATAGCAGGGTAAAGCGTGCATCGTCATTCCAGGGCAGATTTAGAATCCAATCCATGGCATTTTTAGAATCTTTCGTGTCGTCGAGTGCGACGAGGATATCGTTATCGAAACTCGGGCTGCCAGTGTGTGCATGTTGGTATCGCGCAATTAAGGTCGAACAGTGCCCATGCAGCAAAATATTTTGCGAGACGCTTCCCAGAAAAAGCCTGGCCACTCCGTGGCGTCCATGTGAACCTACTACAATCAGATCCGCCCATTTTGAGGCTTCCAGAATTATTTCTTTGCTGTCGCCAAATTGTGCTTCGGCCAGTGCCTTACAACCGGGGAAACGCTCGCTGAGCTGGTCGGCTATTTCCTGCGTGAACTCTTTGGCTGCTGCAAGAGCTTTGTTCAGGAAGGCTTCCGCTTCGTCTCGCTGCATTACTGCAAAGATTGGTTGACGCCGTTCGACTGCGCAGAAGACCTTGAACGTTGCATCTTCGGGCCAGGTACGACTTAGCACGACATCAACTGCCACTTGCGAATGGGGCGAGTTATCGACCGCCAACAGTATGTTCACGAGCCTTCCTCTGAAGTCCCAATTATTTTACACAGGTTATCGATTCTCAGCTGAGTTTATATTGTGTAATTTTTGGAGAGCTGTACCTTCTTCCCTCAGTCACGAAAGCTGCACGACAAGTCATTAAGATGTTGGTGTTCTGGGAAATCTTATGCTGAAGGCTGTGTCGGAGGCTACGTCTCTGTTATGAGTTCATTGACCAGATTGAGTCCGCAGACTTCCAAAGCATTCGCCCGTGCGTTGGTCCTTTTTCTGGAAGCTTGTATATTTTCGGGGCTTTCTCAGCTACCTGCTATATCCTTGCCGGTGGTCGATCAAAGAGAACTACAGCTCGGTATACAGAGTTTCAACTCCAAACACTACTCTGATGCGATCTCTCATCTTCAGTTCTATGTCAATGCCAATCAGCATGATGCCGTTGGGCACTACTACATGGCGAATTGCCTCTGCAGTCTTGGCTATCAGCAACCTGCCATCGATGAATATGGTAGGGCATTAAAAGAATCTACCTCGCAAAAATTGACTGACTATTGTCGCGAGGCAATTCGATCGATGCAAGCATCGAAACAGAATTCCGGTTCTTCCAACACTGTTAGCGCTGTCGCGTCTTCCGTCGGCTCTGCGGCAGCAAGAACTACGGTATCTGCGGGCTCAAGCGGGGGCGTGCAGACGCAGCCTGTAGATGGTGGGTTTAGACCGATGAAGTTGCCGCTGCCGATGCAAAGCCAATTGTTGCGAGCAGATGCATCTTCAGGATCTATACTCGATGCTGCACCGCCTGTAGTGCCGAAGCTGACTGTCGACCCTGTTTTGCTGTATCAAAACCGCTCCGGGGTTCCCGACCGGGCTCTCGAGAAGACGTTGACCAGAATGGTTGAGCAAACAAATAGTGACCTGGACGGTTTGCAAAAGGATAACTCCGCTGAATTGCTAAGCATCAAAGACCATCTGGCGACAACAATCTCCAGATTGAATCGTGATTGCGATCTCCGTATCCAAGCTGCCATCGACAGCAGCCAGCGGTCCACCACCAGTACGAGCAGTTCTTTGGAAAATTCAATTGACTCTATTAAGAAGGATACTCAGATTAAGATTGAGAACGCCAAAAGAGCTGCCGAATCTCAGGCGTTGGCACTTCAACAGGACATTTTGTATCGAGCCGGTAAGCTAATTGCCGCTTCGCAGCTTTCGCAGAGTCAAATTGCCGATGCTAGAAAGATTCCGGGCAGTCCTAACTTGCAACTGGCTGGGTCTGATCTCTACACACGCAATTACTTGCCCAGCCCCGAACCGCCTCCGCCAGATCAGTTACTAGCCACGCCCGAGCGCCTGATTCTCGATGCCCACACCAGTCCGGGCAAAATTCTATACCGGGTTGTAAAAGAGACCCCGCCACCGGTCATAGCGCCAGAGACAGACTTAAAGGTGCACGGCGAACTTGTAAAGTAAGCCGCTGGAAGGTGCACGGTGAGCTGGTCAACAAAGTGATTTCAAGGTGCACGGCGAACCTATAAAGTATTCGAATTAAGTGTGCCGAAATAAGTGTGCATGGTCAACTTTGCAGTAACCAGAGGCGGTGTCAGATCTTCACAAAATGTCTACACTTCTGTGCTACGGTGCTCGTAATTGTTTTGTTGGAGATACCCATTTGATTAATGGTTCACATCACAAGGTTGTCGAAGTGGCAACGACACTTCTTAAGCGAATTCCTCGACTTCATAAGCCACAAAATGTCAATGAGAAGCATGCCCAATCTCTCGGCACCAACGACCGCATAGCGCTCGCCGTAACCAATGCTATGGGCACGATGTGGGCCCTTTACTTTATGGCGCTCTTCATGTTGGCGTGGTGCATGTGGCAATTCATTATGCGTGATAAAGCCTTTGATCCATATCCATTTGCTTTTCTTCTGTTTCTCGGTAATATCGTGCAGTTGTTGCTTATGCCTTTAATTATGGTCGGGCAGAGTATTCTTTCTAAACACGCTGAGATGCGCGCTGATGAGCAGTACAAGACAACGCTCACCAGCTATCAGGATCTCGAGCACATAATGGAGCATCTGGATGCTCAGGACAAAGAACTAATTCGTCAAACACAGATGCTAATGCAATTGATTCAGGCGCAGAGTGAAGCGCCTGATGCGTCGCACAGCCGAGCAATTGCGCCGGGCGATGGTCTGCAATAACGGTTGTGTCCCTGGTCAACCTTTGCAGGCGATGGTCTGAGATAGCGCTTGCTTGCTGGTCAACTGCTACAGGCGATTCTCGCATTCGTTTGCTGCGCCTTCTTGAGCAGTTTAAACGATGACGCCAATACGTCTGCAAGTTGTATTCCGTCTTTGGGCGCTGTCGCCAAACCGCCGGTCAGGGTCATACCATCCATGTCAATCTTTTCGGATAATTTGTCCAGGAAACTGTTGAGACGAATGGTTGTCTCTTCAACTTTGGACATAGGTAACAAAATCAAAACTCTGTTCGGTTGCCAAAACGTCATGCATTCATAAGGGCGTTTTATGGTATCAAATGTGGTGGTGACTGCTTTTAATGCTTCATTGGTAATTGCTGCAGCCTGCACGTTGAATTCGAACATGGCCAGGCAGCACGGAACGCGGCGCGCCAGTTCTTTATCCGCAAAGCTCAAGAATAGACCATAACTGAGCATACCCGAGTCTGGCTGCAACAGACCCCGGTCGGCGTTCTTGATCAGCTCACCAATGTTTGAGAAAGCGTCTGAGCATTGTTCTTCATCATTGGTCACTCCGCGCGCACCAATAAGCGTGCTGGAGACGAGAGAATAGATGACCGGTATCCAAATGGTTCTATCCATCGAGAGAGCGTCGATGATTTCAGATAAAGGGCGCGGTTCTCGCAATGCCAGGAAGACTTTCTTCTGATAGTCAATATGCATTGGCAGTCCATTCGCCAGTTTAGCCTCGAACTGCGACTCTGACAGACTATTCTCTTTGCGATAAATAATCGTGGATGGAATTATCCCTTTTTTTTCGATGGAGTTTTTGTAATCGAGAAGAGTTGCGCCTTCCAGAACCAGATTTTGCAAGCGCTTTTCTACCGATCTTTCGGCAGTCTGCCAACCGTGCTGAAATTGGAAAGCTCCCTCGTCCCAGGTGAATACTTCAAGCAGAACTTTCTCGCCCCGAACACCCTTGGATATGTCCATTAAGTGACTGGACGAAGCGTGAACCAGTTCACCTTGTGTGAAAAAAATCTCGACCTGCTGAGTGGCATCATATACGTTCAGGCGTCCGGTCATTTTGCAGAGGCTTATGGATTGCAAAATGCTCGCCACGTCAACTTCTTTGAGTTCGCCCGAGAGATTCACGCCCGCACTGCCGCGGTCCGTCTGGAGTGACTGTGACGTGGTCATCTCAGGCTCCGAAAAGCTCCGAAGCGGTGGCTGTTGAGCACCGCCTGCCGCTCTGTGATATGAATCGCGAGGGTTTGACTGAGTCTCTTGAGCAGTTTCTTCGGTGAAGGCGGCAGTTTGTGTTTTGGGCAGACGTGTTTCTTCCAGAAGATTCTGAATGATCGCTATGTCGCCCGACGCCATACGCCATAAATCAGCCCTGTCTTTGCCGTTTTCGCGAATTTCGTACAGAGTCCACTCCGGCGCGACCATCTCTCCGGTCTTGCCTCTTTCCCAGCCGCGGCGCTCTTTCATGGTCGAGCATGTGACGGTGAGAGTGTAGATCATCTCGTGGTTCGGATGGTCCCAACTCAGCTGGGCGGAACTGTTCTTGTTTGCATCCGCGAGCATTTGACGAAGCCTGGTTTCGTTCGGAGCACTGCTAAGGCGCGCGGTTGTTTTCTGCCTTCCGATCAACGTTAAACCCTCAATGCATAACTAATCTTATATTCCCAGGGCTGGGTGGATTATGCGCCGGGCACTATTTACCTTAAGGGACGTTTGTTGTGCGCCGATCCGGTGAACAATTACTGGCGGAAGCCGTTTTAGCTCTTATTTACTAGCCTATCGAGTTAATTGTCTGCATGGAAGATGTGTTCAAGCGACTGTCCGAAATCATCGGTGAGGAAATAGATTCTCCTGTCTGCAGAAAATTTGTGCAAGACCTGAAAGAGGAGCCTCTCAATGCGAAAAGCTTGTATTTCTTCCCTGAGACCGGTTTTTCGTTAGTATCAGCCAGACGTATCTTCGTCAGGGCGTTCTTGAATGTTCGAACGCCCAGAGACCCCGGCTACATCAATGCTTTCACCGGCCAACTGCCCTGCGGGGTCAGCCCGTACGACAGTCGTGAGGTGATACAGAGCAAACTCGCGGGAAAACTCGTTTCATCATCCGAAACCGAAGACCAGTTTGATTTTGCACCGCTGACGCTGTTCATCAAATATGCGCAAGATGGTTCAGGGGTCTGTTCGCTTTCGATTGGTTTCAGTGATGACAATTTGCCGGAAGGTTTGACGCCTGAAATAGTTGAGAATAGCGGTGGTTCGGTGCAATACGGAGTTTTACATCGTCCTGTAAGAAAGCGCGTTGGACCAAGGCATAAACCTGGGCGAAACCACTGAATGAATCGTCAAATAGAAACTACGGCGCGAATTTTTCGCACCATCAAGGAAGTAGCTTGAGCGTTCTCAGGTCTTCGATTGGTTCGTCGAATGAGCATGACCCAACTGAGTGTATGAAATTCTTCCGCGCGTCGCGAATTTGGGCAACTGACAAAACCTTCTTACGCCATTTTGCTGTTTCAGTAAAGGAAAAATTGGCCGCATCGGTTTCTGCAATTATAGGCTCGATGTCGCGTTCTCCGTGCCAGGCGAAACACGACGCCATCAAAACATTTATAAATCCGTGCATCACCGCCTGCGGTGCATTGCATTCATAAGTGAGCGGGTGCATGGCGCGAATGGGATGATGCAAACCAGCCGTTGCCTTGAATGCAAGCTTGCGCTCGGCGCAATCGGTAATAAATCTAGCCACATCAGCTGTGCTTGGAATAGCCTCTGGGGTCAGACCGCCGGTGCGAATTTTTGCAAAGCAGTTTGCTGCTTTTGCGGCATCTAGTTGTTCGTTGTTTCCTGGCAGAATTTCACAATAAACAGGTTTCTGTGCGACGACAATCGACTTGGTTTCCAGCGATGCCACACGCTCATCATCTGTTTCCCCGACCATCGCAATCAGTGAGTTAAGCGAGGGGGGTGAATTCTTCGCTTGATCCGTTCCGAGTACGAGCCAATGCAGCATCCATGAATATTCGCCATTTCTGTAGGTTTTGTAGTTGTCCAGCGCCGTGTCGAAAGACAACTTTGCAGGAGGAAAAATGCCTGCGTAATCAATAAAGTTTTCGAGCAGTGCTTTTAAGGAAGGTGCAACTAAGTTCGAATTTGTAGTCTTTTCGCTGGAAGTTTCGTGCATTTTGGCTGAATTCCTCATGCGCCTGAATTTACTTACTATCGTCTTCTCGCCGCTTAATCATAAACTGAAAGACTGGCTTGTTGCTTTCTGATTTGATTTTTGAGGTCCTCTGCGTCCTTAGTTCGACTGTGTTCTATCAACAAATTGCTGTAATTTTCCAGCACGTTGTTGAGTACTTCCCTCGTCGCTTTGGCAAAGGCCTGGTTCCCGAGCTTTTGCAATCTATCAAGCTCAGCCTGGATAGGTCCTGCAGAGTCATACTGTTCTTTTGTAATCGGGCTAACTGGATCCATGGCGCAGTAAGCCATTGCCTTACGGTAATAAGATTCGGCTTCTGCATAAAGCTTCTCTCGGTGCAAACAATAACCTAAACGCTCTGCTGTCTGAGCTGCGCTCGTGGGTTTTTCGGTCTCCGCTGCCTTTTCCGCCTTTTTCAGGATCGTGATGGCACCGTTAAAATCGTTGCTTTTGATTAGCTTTAAGCTTTCCAAGTACATGTCTGACCACGAATGATAATTCTCCATTCTGGCGACAAAGTCATCCATAAAGTCGTCGGCCATTGCGATTCCTGTTGAAGTCAACATTATTCTACCCAGAGGCGTAATGTTAGACGCGATTTGCGGAGCTTTACCACGAATCCGTTCAACTACTGCAGACTCTCCTACGGTTCTCGTTCAACAGGATTTATGGCTATATCTTGAGGATATCCGTGCTAATTCTTCGACCGAATCTGTTCAATTTTTCAATTTAATTATTTGCGAATCAGGAGTGCATGTATTTCGCAGTCGTGATTCGTAAGCTGGTAACACTTCGAAAAATTGAATAGTGTTTTCGGCTGTATATGTCTTGTGCACCACTGGGCGGTACTTTCCGAAAAATTTTAATGCGTCATAATACCAGTAGGCGTGAAACGCTGACTACGTGCGGGCTACATATTATATGGATATACAAACTGAAATCATTTCGATAAGTCCGCAAGACGTTGAATACGAACGTCCTGAAGCACCGTCCGCGGTTCAGGTGGTGGCACGCCCGTTCTTAAAGTGGGTTGGTGGCAAAACTCAGATTTTGCCGCATATTGACGCTAACATTCCTATTCAACTGCGAGACAGCGACATAAGTGCTTATATAGAGCCATTCCTGGGTGGCGGTTCGGTCTTCTTTCATATTGCACAGAGATATAGAGTTAAGCGTTACCTGATATCTGACAATAATCGTGACTTGATTTGGGCTTACGAAACCGTTAAGTCTCACGTCGAACCAGTTATCGAAGCGCTTGCAAATTACCAACAAGAATTCTGGCCGCTTACTACCGAAGAACGCTCCAAGATGTATTACGACACGCGTGATGCGTTCAACAACAGTCGTAATGAAGATTCCGATGATATCGAGTTTCGTGTCGCGCGCACGGCGCAGTTGATATTTTTGAATAAGACTTGCTTCAACGGTTTATATAGAGTCAATGCTGCCGGCGCTTTCAATGTTGCGTTCGGTCGATATGATAAGCCACCGATTTGCGATCGGGAGAACCTATTGGCTTGTTCCAGAGTTCTTTCTGTTGCGGAAATTCGCCTCTGTGATTTTGGTGAGGTTCTTCATTCCGTCGGCTCTAATGCTTTCATTTATTTAGATCCCCCTTACCGCCCGATCAGCTTGACGGCAAATTTCACTTCCTATTCTCCAACAAACTTTGATGCAATTGAGCAGCAGCGCTTAGCGGCTCACTGTCTGGAGTTGGATAAACGCGAAAGCAAGTTGATGATCAGCAATTCCGATCCGAAAAACATCAATCCTGATGATCGGTATTTTGAAGAGACTTATCCGCACTTCCGCATCACCACTTTGGCTGCGAATCGAATGGTCAATTGCAAAACTGACCGACGCGGCAAAATCAGTGAACTCTTGATTACAAACTACTGAGTATTGATCGCTAATCCTCTGCGCATCTTTGCCGGTTGTAACGAGCTGTTCACCTTGTATTTGGAAAGCACACAATTCCTTTACATCTGCTGGCTAGAATGACGCCGGATATGTTCTCAAGGAGTCCGCGCATGAACAAATACATTCGAATCGCACTGACGACTGGCATCCTGCTTGCCCAATTGTCGTCCCAGGCGGGCGCGCAGTCTGGAGGTCAACCCGCGTTGGGCGCTGATCTTAGAGGCCAGATAGGTGGTCAATCGACTGCTCAGTCTTCGCCAATGCCATTCACTGCCACAAGTCCGTATTCCTATAGCGAGCCAGCCGGCAACAACTATGCTTCTCAGTCTCAGTCAGCTGCGACCGCTCCGATGCAGTCCAACATGGCTAGTGAAGCACCGGCACCTGGTGCTTCGAAATCTGCCAAGTCATCCAAAGCCTACAAGTCCTCCGGTAAGGCTCAGTCAAAGCATGGATTCTCGCCCGTTGGTGCTGTGCTTGGCGTGCCAGATAGAGCTGTCAAATCGTCTCTCGGCTTAACTGACCGAACAGCTAAGACAGGCCTCGGTTTAACCGATAGAACTGCCAAAACTGGACTTGGCATTACAGGCAAGACCACGAAGGAACTTTTCAAAGCGATTTTCTAGCCTTTCTCCCTCCGCCTTTATAAATTTATCTTGAAATCAAGATACTTGATGTCGAGACAATATGGTATATTGAATTTCGGCAACCTTAATAGGAGGGGCTATGAAAAAGGATATCGTCAGCGTACATAAAGCTCGGGCGCCTCACATGGTGGGCGATGGACTGCCGGTGCGCAATGTTTTCTCTTATACAGATTTAGGTAAGCGTGAGTTGAGCCCATTCTTAATGCTCGACTACGGCATGCCATCACAATTCAAACCAACTGAGGAAATTCTCGGTGTTGGAATGCATCCACATCGTGGTTTCGAAACAGTGACAATTGCATTTCAGGGGCGTCTGCAGCATCGTGACACCGCAGGCAATCACGGAGAGATTGGTCCCGGTGATGTCCAGTGGATGACCGCAGGCTCTGGGGTCTTGCATGAAGAACTGCACGCACCATCATTCAGGAAATCTGGTGGCACATTGCAAATGTTGCAGCTCTGGGTAAACTTGCCTGCTGAATTAAAAATGACAAGTCCGCAGTATCAAACTCTTGAGAACGATAGTATTCCTGTTGTGAATATCGGCGCAGCCAGGGTTCGAGTTATTGCCGGTGCTCTCGGCGATGTGAAAGGTCCTGCAAAAACCTTCACGCCGATCAACCTCTGGGATGTTCAAATCAGCGCGGGAGAAGTGAGTCTAACAGTTCCTCAGGATTACACGACAGCACTTTTTGTTATGGAAGGTACAGTCACCGTCAACGGTGCGCAAGAAGTGCAGGATCCCACTTTGATTCTTTTAGATAGAGGCGGTTCCGACGTGCATGTATCAGCGAAATCTGATGCTAGATTTATAGTGTTGAACGGCGAACCAATCGACGAGCCGGTTGTGGGTTACGGTCCGTTTGTAATGAATTCGCAAGAACAGATCGTCCAGGCAATGAAGGATTATTCTGCAGGAAGATTTGCGGGAGCCAATCGCTGACGTAGACTAAGCAAAATGAATAGGCAAATTCCGCACAAGAATTTGTCTATTCGTGTACTCTGTATAGGTTATTTCCGAACAGATTTTCAGCGTGGCAGATACCAGTCTAAACGATTCAGCGTGGCGAAGAGTTTGTCAGGACAGCTCGCTGATGAGCGATATCAATACCAACGGTTATGCTTACATCACGGCTAAATCCTTGAAGTCGATTGGGCAGCGTGAACCGCGTCTGATGGCTAAACTCGACAGCCTATCGGATAGACCCAAGGTCTTTGAGGAATTCCAATTAAATATCTTGCCTTCTGAGCGCGGCACTTATGTTGTGTTCAAGGATCCGAACAATCGAAGTTATTTTACGTTGCCTTCTCAGGTGCAGACGGCGCCTCCTGAACAACACATCTCACGAGTTGAGTTGGAGTTGTTTGATTCGATACCGAAAACATCTGCTTACAGTGAGTTTCAAGCGATAGATGTGGCGCATCTATCCGGCTTGTTGCAGTCTTTCTGTAATGAAGGCGAACTGCAGTTAACCACTAGAGGCCGAATGAGTTCTGGTGAGATTGATTTGTGGCTTCCCCAGATCGAACATCTGGTAAAGATCCGCAACGCGCAAATTGAAATTGATTCGGCATACGAGGCACATACTGCTATTCCATTGATTGAGGCTAAGACTGGTTTCCGTGCGGACTTTAACGTGCGTCAATTGCAATATCCGTACCTCTACTTATCATCTCTATCAAGCAAAAGAGTGGTGCCGATTTTATTGGCTTATTCAAACGGACAGTATCAGTTGTCTGAATTCAGAATTGGCAAGCAATTCGGTGAACTCGAGATGATCCGGCAACACTACTATGTAATCAACGAACCATCAGTGGTGAGTGTTAATCTTGAGCAGTTGATGAGCGATGTTCCGGCTGAGGCTGAACCGACGGACATTCCGCTGCCTCAGGCAAATGATCTCAATAAAGTTATAGACGTGATTTGTCTTGTTGAGCAGGGCTTATCTGAGCTGCCTGAGTTAACGGAGATGTTGGGCGTTGTAGAAAGACAAGCCTATTACTATGGTGATGCGGCAAAATATTTAGGATATCTCTCTGGCAAGAGAATTATTACAAGCGATGGCGTCTCGCTTGCCCATGAGAGATCACGTTTGGGACGTGTGCTCATGCTGCTAAAGCGGATGTTGGCTCGCCCCGTTTTGCGCGAGAGCATTATTTATTTGGCGTCCAGGGGATTTTCAATTGATGCTGTAGAGTCTAATGATCTGGCTGGAATTATCAAGTCTTATCGTGCAGATGTCACTGGCGATACAGTGGTCCGGCGCGCCTCTACATTGAAAAATTGGCTTCGCTGGTTGTTGACTTGTTGCGCCTTTGAGTAATTCTTCTGTCGCTATAGCTGCAGCTGTTTTTTGTTGTTGTTAATCATACTGCTGCTGCTGCTGCTGCTGCTGCTGCTGTTTTAGCTATTGCTATTGCTATTGCTATTGCTATTGCTATTGCTATTGCTATTGCTGCTGCTGCTGCTGCTCTTGTTGTTCCTGTTGCTCTTGCTCGGCTTGTTGCTCTTTGGTATCAAGTCTGGTGCCAGCATAGCAAGGTAAATTCAGCGCTCCAGTTCGTTCGGCAGCCAGTTCGAGAGGAATTGACAATAATTCTTCGGAGTGAACAGCAACTTCCATCTGTTCTTCGCCTTTGCCTTTATAAATACCCTTGTTCGGCGGAACATCCTGATAGTTTCTTCCAATCGCGACCTTGACGAAGTTCTCGCCGGCGACGCAATTGTTAGTGGGATCGACTCCTACCCATCCCATCGAAGGAAAATAGATTTCGACCCAGGCGTGCGTCTGGGAATAACCTCGCAGGCGCTGTCTGTCAGGATGCAGATAGCCGCTCACATAGCGCGCTGGAATATTGAGAGCGCGCGCCAATCCAATCATCAGGTGTGTGAAGTCCTGACAAACGCCGCGACCGTGTGCAAGTATTTCGGTTATTGAACTTGAGGCATTAGTAACACTTTTCTGGTATGTGAATTTCTCATCTATCAGTTTCAGCAAAGAAGTGACGACTGCACCGAGCTTTACGGGCGATCGCGAATTTGCTTTAGGAATGGCTGATTCTGCCAGCTCCCGCAGTTGCGGTGAATCTATAATCTTTCCGCCGAACAAGAGAAAATCGCACAAGGTGTAATCATAATTCGCATCGCGAATCCAGATGTCTGGAAAATGCTCCAGGCGAATTGGGCGCGCATCGGTTTGTACGATACTGGTAGCAATGATTTGAATTTGATTGTGCAGCGCGTTGATTGAGAAAGCGTGAACGGTGTTGCCCAGCCAATCGAAATAACTTTTCACTTGAGTCGCGGGACCGATATCCAGTCCAAAGGAAAGGCGGTGTTGATACTGCTCTTGCAGCGGCGCCATGCGCAGCTCCATAACGGATTCATTGATGTAGTCCGAGTAGTGCAAGTCAGTTGTGTGAGTTATTGATAAGAGCATCTTGTCTTAGAGTGTTGTTGTTGTTGTTGGGTTGGACTGTTTGGATTGTTTGACTTTGGGGACTGTTGGATTGGCTTGTAATTGCGGCTTCTTCTGTTCTTTAATGCAGGAAGTACGCATTCTCAATCGCGATTGAGGCTTCGTGAAGACTTGTCTGGATCTTGTTGAGGAATACTTTTAGATTGTCTCCTGCCAGTTCGCTCATCTCTGCGTATTCCAGTCGAGCACAGAGTCTGCCCAGTATTCGTTCAGCCGAGTCGGTCTCCTGCGGATGTACTGCCGATGCGATTCCAGCAATTGCTTCTTGGGCGGCTTTGACCGAGTATCTGACGTTTCGTGGTGACTCGTCATCGAGCAACAAAAATGCAGCCAGGTTGAGCGGGTCCAGGTCTCCAATGTACTTGCGTCGATAGGCTTCAATCGAGCAACAGCTTCTCAAAACGCCCATCCACTGAATATTCCGCAGTGGTGTTTCACAGAAGTCTCCGGAAGATTGCAGAATGTCGAAATTGGTATCAACAATGCGGCAAATCATGTCGGCTCGTTCAAGATACTTTGCTAACTGGATGAACTGCCAGCTCTGCGAGTGGGGCAGCGTTTGGTCCGCAACACCTTGAAATAGAAGGGAGCCCATTATGACTGAATGGAAAACTTCCTCTGGACACTCTTCGAAGCGCTGTTTAACATCGTCTCCCATGAGTGACCAGTAGAGTGTATTCAGCGTTTCCCACATCTCGGTGGAAATATTTTCTCTGATGCTGCGTGCGTTTTCGCGGGCTTTTGTTAGCGCGGCAATCAAATTGCGATTACTTTCGTTTGCCATGAAGTCAGACACATGCGGTCCCACCAACGGCTTTCCTGACAGCATCATCTCGGCACGCTGGTCGAGCCGCAATATTCGCAGAACGCCTAGCCATTGCTTTTCTTGCATGTCCTGTGCAAGTTCACCCAGGTCAATGAGCATGTGCGAATTGACCAACACAATTCTGGCAATGTGTTCGGCGCGCTCAACATATCTGCTCATCCAGTACATTGCTTCTGCAACACGCGAGAGCATCGGTCGTGATCTGCCGGCAGCCGGCTGCACAAGCGAGCTCTGCACTATTCGCTCACCTACGCGTTTAGACGGTTTAGCAACGGCTACGATTTTTGGAATCGGCCGTTCTTCCTCTTCTCCAGCAATTTCTGATTCAGTAGTCAGCGCACGTCCTCCACTACCCATGTGTCTTTGCTGCCGCCGCCTTGCGAGCTGTTTACGACTAAGCTGCCCTCTTCGAGTGCAACGCGCGTTAGCCCGCCCTGCATAACCATTGGTTTTTTGCCGTACAAAATGTATGGTCGCAAATCGATTCTTCTGCCTTCAAAATGATCAGAGACAAGACTCGGATGTTGACTCAATTCCACGATCGGTTGGGCAATGAAATTGCGCGGATCGCTTTTGATTTTTGCGGCAAATTCTGCTCTTTCTTCTTTGGTTGCTTTATGTCCCATTAGCATTCCGTAGCCACCTGAGCCGTTTGTATTTTTGACTACAAGCTGATCGAGATGATCGAGAACATAGGCACAATCGCTGCTGTCCTGGCAGTTGAAGGTCTGGACATTGTTAAGTATTGGTTCTTGCGACAGATAGAACTTGATCATTGCAGGAACATAAGGATAAACAGCTTTGTCGTCGCAAACTCCTGTTCCGACTGCATTTGCCAGAGCCACGTTACCGCAGCGATAGACAGTCATCAGTCCCGGCACTCCAAGAATGCTGTCGCCCCGGAAACAGAGCGGGTCGAGGAAGTCATCATCTAATCTTCTGTAGATTACGTCGACGCGTCGCAATCCGGCCGTCGTGCGCATGTAGACAAAATTGTTGTCTACGATCAAGTCTTTTCCTTCGACGAGTTCAACACCCATTTGTCGCGCCAGGAAGCTGTGTTCATAGTAGGCTGAGTTGTAAATGCCAGGCGTGAGAACGACAATGGTCGGATCATCGACTCGGAATTGAGCCAGTTCTTTCAAGCATTGAAGCAAGTTGTAGGGATAGTCTTCGATCGACCTGACTCGATAGCTGGCAAACAATGCTGGAAAGACGCGCTTCATGATGGCGCGATTTTCAAGCACGTAACTAACGCCGCTCGGGGTGCGTCCATTGTCTTCGAGAACCAGATAGTTGCCGTTTTTGTCGCGAATCAAGTCAGTGCCGCAGACATGAATGTAAATATCATTGGGTACGCTAACGTGAATCATTTCACGCCGAAACATCTGGGCTGAATAAATCAGCTCTGGTGGAACGATTCCCTCGCGCAAAATTCGCTGATCGTGATAGACGTCGTGACAGAACATATTCAGAGCGGTAATGCGTTGCTCCAAGCCACGTTCGATCACTTGCCACTCTGAGGCGGGCACAATGCGTGGCACGAGATCGAACGGAAAGATACGTTCGACGCCAGTGTCATCGTTGTACACCGTGAAAGTGATGCCCTGATTTCTGAATGACAGGTCTGCCATGCGGCGACGCCGTTCAAAGGCAGTGCTGCTGAGTTCGGCCAGTTGCCCGAAAACTGATTCGTAGTGTGGACGCGGCACGTCTTTAGCTTCGAACATTTCGTCGAAGATGCCGTTCAATTGATACTGGTTGAACATGCCGCCAGCAAATCCCCTATTTAAGCATCCGGCTACTGCCGTTTCACCTCTCATGATACTGGGATTAGCAGAGCTTGCAAGTGGTCTTGTCATTCTATAAATCCGACTTTCCTTTTGGCATCTCCCCTCGGGGCTTTGTCTGGCTTGCGTTCCAAGCATCCGCCGCTTGTGGGTGAAGTAGTCATTTGTTCGCGAGACTTTTACCTGAGAAGAAATATTTGGTTTCATCGGGTGAAATGTTTGTTTCTTCTAGTCAAGGGAATTTGCGCAGAATGCTTTGTTTATTGACGACCTGGTGTAACAGGAGCACTACATGCAGTACCGCAGAAGGAAGCGACAATCTTAATCGTGATTAGTGAATTCTTGTTGGAATTCGACTACAATGCGCAGCGTGAGCAGGTTCAGGAGTGTTGCGATGGGTGCTAAAGAGTTAGCAGCGGGCGAGGCAATCGACAGAAAGGCAAAAGAAGTTGTGAAGCTGGTTAGGAAGTACAGATTTCACGAACTGGCTCCCCATGTGGCTGAACTTAAGAATCTGATTGAAAAGGCAAATCAGTTGCCTGGTGCTAATCCGGATATCGATGAGATTGATACGGAATATCCATTTGAGCGACAAAGTGCTTATCTGGCAGGTAGTAAGACAAAGAAGGTTGTCGCGAAGATTGAGGAAGCTGCACCTGCTTATGCCTGTTCTTGTGACCCGGTAAAGTGTCAGTGTGCCGCAGCTGATGAAGGAATTGCAGCTGTTGAAGGCATACAGTGTCATTTCTGCGAGCAAAATGTTCCAGTTGGTTCCCCTTTGTTCACCGGGCTGAAAAGTGGCGAAAAGATGTGCCCGGTCTGTTCCCGCATTTTGAACGAGAAAGTTCGGCTGAAAGAAAGTGTTGCTTATGCCGTCATAAACCTTGTTGAGGACGCATCTACAGAGTCGAATCAGCCATATTTTCAGTTTGCAGCTGCGCTGAAATTGGTTGAGGAGTCACAGCAACGTCTGGAAGAATATCGCAAGGTACAGCGCGCAAAAGTCGGCGTTCGTTAAGCGGTTGCCTTTGCGCACTGAATATGGTGCCTATCCCGAACATCTGGTCGGCAATCACACTCAGACCCGTCCTCCTCGGCGGCAGTACCTGCACGGATTAATAATTGGGCCCGGTCAAGGTACAAATTGGTCACAAGGTTTGATTAGACTTAACTCACTCGAATAAGCTTTGCCGTTCCCCCCCCCAATTCGAGTTTTCAAATCCCCTTACTAAATAAAGGCAGAAGGGCAGCGAGATATCGCTGTTACCTCTGAATGCGATGAAAAATAACACCCCTCTGATTTCATCCATCGCCGCAACGATTCTGTTTTGCGGATTAAGTACTGCGGTTCAAGCCTCGTACAGCGGCACGATGAACACTCCCAACATGCGGAGTTATCGAGACAAGCAGTCACAGGCGTACACTGGTCAGCAGAAGAAGGATCAGTCCGAGTCGCTCGAGCCTGCTAACCAGCCTGGTGCCGCGTCGCAATTGGGCGGCTACCAGCAAGGCGGCACCGAAGGCGGTGATGGCAAAGACGCAGTCACTACTCAGGCTGGCGAGCCACAGGCACAGAAAGAGAAACCATCCAGTTCCGGACGAGACATCGACGAGGTGGCCCCGCCTGGATATACAGAAGTTCCGAAGTATCAGGGCAAAGACCACCTCGGTCCGCCTGCCGGCGACCCGCCTGGCTCGACATACCATCCTCCGATTCGTGTGAACGTCAAACTGGGTAGTGAGCAGGAAGATAAATCGGCTGACGATCACATGCCTGATTTCGGACCCGGCGCCGGCACAATAGCAAGCGTAGGAACTGACCTGGTAACAAAGCAAGCCAGCGCCAACAAGCTTGCAGATCAACTCAGCTCACCCAACAACTTCGTGCAGACCTCCAAGGTAATGCAGGAAGCACAGGCACAGCAAGCATCCAGCGCGTCTGCCGAGGCGGCTGAGAACGCCATGGAGTCAGATATTGTCGTCATGCGTGAGACGCTCATCAACGTAGCCAACGAGGGGGCGGCTATCCCCACTACGACGTATGCGCCAGTGCGCCTGCTCTCCCAGGCGATCTGGATGGTTCAGCAGATGTTGAAAAACGTCTATGTGCCTATGGCGATTTTGCTAGTGCTACCGGGAGCGGTCCTGACGCAAGTTAAGTGTGTCGCTGCGTCAGGCATGATCGACCTCGAAGATGAAGACACGATGAGCCCTTTCACCGGCATCTTGCGCAGTGTCATTGCCATATTCTTGATTCCCGCTACGCAGTTGATAGTCAGTTTCGCCATCGACATTGGTAATTCGATGACTTTCGAAGTGCAAAAGTATCTGATTCCTGCGCAGATTCTCCAGTGGGCGAAGGAGCAGACATTTAACCCTCCGCCGACAAATGAGAAGAACAGCCTGGGCGGCGGCACCTTGCAAAAATTGGCTGGAAAGATGACCGATTCTGCAGAAGGAGCGTCAGGTGTCGAGTCGCAGTCGTCTGCTACCAACATGATGCAGATGGGCTTCAATTTCATGAACATGGCGCTGGGATTTGGCATGACTATCCTGCTGGCTTTTCAGATTGTGATGATGTGCTACCTGATGCTCATGGGGCCAATCGCTGCGGCGCTGTTCGCCTGGCCAACCAACGCAGGCAGTCTGTTCAGTAAGGTTTTCGCCAACTGGGTAGATGCCGTTACTAATCTTGCCCTCTGGCGGTTCTGGTGGTGTGTTGTGTTGCTGTGCATGTGCACGCGCATCTCCTGGTTGACGGAGCTAGGAGAATACAATCCCAACACACAGTGGGAGATGCTTGTCTTTACGGCATTCATGGTAATCCTGACGTACGTGCCTTTTATGCCTTTTGACTACAAACCAGGTGAAATGGTCGCTAAAGTTCTAGAAAAAGCATCGCAGGCTCAGCAGGGCGCAGGCGGTGGTGGAGGCGGCGGCGGTGGTGGCTGCGGTGGCGGTGCTGGTGGTGGCGAAGGGGCTGCTGCCGGTGGTGGAGCTGCTGCAGGCGGCGGTGGAATGCCGGAGGGTGGTTCCACACCGAGCAGCAACGGCGGCGGTACAAGCATGCAGCCGACTGACGTTCCGGCACCTCCGTCTGAGAACGGCAACGGTGGTGACGAGAGTCGGGGCGAGAAGGACAACAACGAAGGACCGCGCCGATCTGGACCGTCCGTTCTTGTGGCCAACCCACCAACTATGTCAGCGGAAAATGAGGTCAAAGTCGCGGATGCTTTTCCGCCGCCTCCGATGACGCGTCCAGAGCCACAGATGGCGTGATACAGGTAATTTCTGTGTTTTTAAACTGATATCAGTTTAAAATCGCCCCTGGGTAGCAAAAAGCAATACTGGTGAGGCATTCAGCAATTGAAACTGGGTGCCGACAGCTCCAGCAATTCGGCAGTCCGATTTAATGAACAAAACGCTGAAATTTCGGGGTTTTCGACATTTGTGACCTTACAGGTACAAATTGGTCACACTCTTTCATTAGTATGAATTCACTCGGACCCCACCCATCACTTCACCGAGTTTAAGTCCCTTACTAAATTCAAGGCGAAAGCAACGATTGATTCGTTGTCTCTTTTTTGCGCCACCCGATTCTAAAGCTGAGGATTCAGATGACCCCTTCTAAAACATTCTGGTTAACGACAGCTCTTGCAGTTTCACTTTTTGCTGGAGCCGCAGCTAATGCGAGTCCTAGCTCCGGAAACGGAATGAATCGTTATGAGATTAGCGCAAAGAATCAAGACACCGCTAACTCCCATATCTACCCTCGACAAATGGGTGGCGACAACAATGTCCAAGACCAGAAGGCTCAGGTAGACGAAGACTTCGGCTCTGATCTTGCTAAGCAAGGCACCCCGATGCTGACGGATATCATTCCGTCCTCTTCGGTGAAAGTTAAGATGGAGACTGGTGCAAAGAAGCAGGCTGAAGCCGATTTCCCTTGGAAGGGCAAAGCAGCGACTGAAAGATTGACAGCAGCTGCGGCTCTCGTTAATCAGCAGATCGCTGACAAGGAATTGGTCGGTAAGTTGAGCGAGCCCGGCAGATGGGTAAAGCCTGCTCAGGCTGCTGCACAAGCTCAAGCGACCAATGCCGGTAATGCTGCCGCAGAAGTTTCTCGAGATCAAGCATCCAGTGCCATTGACTTTTGTGCTCACTACCTCCATAACTTCACTGTAGATGGTGGCAACAAGTGGAATCTGCTGCGCAACAACATCTTCGTACCGATGGGCATCTTGTTGCTGCTTCCTGGTGCATTGTTGACTCAAGTGCGCGCCATCATGGCTGCCGGCAATCCTGTGCTGGGCAACATCAACCCGCTCGAAGGCATCATGCGTTCAGTGATCGCCATATTTTTGATCCCTGGAACTTATCTGGTCGTCAACTACAGTATCGATTTGTCCAACTCGATCACATTTACCATCAATTCTGAGTACTTCCGCCTTTTCGGTTCGGATATGTATAAAGATGCAATTTGCGCCGAAATCCGCGCCTTCCCAGTGCGTGGTGAGCAAGAGAATCGTAACGCTCTCGACTTGCCTGTTCCTGCGATGACTCCGCTCGTAAATCCAGGTGGATTGTTCGCGCAATTTGAAGGCATGATGGAGAACAAAATCGAAGATCCTTGCTCGGGTCTCTATCAAGCACCAGGTGGACGTGCCGATGAAGCGATGTCGTCCAGCAGTGTTGCCGCTCGTCTCGGTTTGAACGGAAGTAACGCAGCTCTCACAGCTTCATGGAACATTCTCTGTGCTTTCCAAATGGCTTACCTCTATTACCTCTGGTTTGTTGGACCAGTAGCAGCTGGGCTCTGGGTATGGCCGATGAAGCAGCTGCGCGGTGCTCTGCCAAGCTGGGTTGAAGGTGTCATCACCCTTGCTTTCTGGAGCTTGTTCTGGAATACAGCTATTCTCCTCATTGCCTGCTTCAAGGGCGTCGGCGAAACCGGATGCGTGCTTATGACTGCATTGCACTTCCTGGCTACCGCTTCCGTTAAACATGCATTCGATTTTGCTGGTCTCGTCCGCGCCGCAGGTCAGGAAGCTGCCAATATGGCCGAGAAAGCCATGAAGAGCGGCGGTGCCGGTGGCGGTGCTGGTGGTGGTGGCGGCGGAAGCTGCGGTGCTAAGGGTGGTGGTGCTGAGGGCGGTCAAGCTCCAGCCACCGCAGACGGTATCGGTGCTCTTTCGAGCAATTCGACTGCCCATGGTGGAAACGTCAGTGTAGCTTCCAACAGCCCAGTCGCCGCTGGTGGTGATTCGAGAGGGCTCGGTAGTAACGGACCAGTAGATAAGGCTGGGCTCAACGAAGCGCTGGCAATGCGCTCACTAGGCAAGGGTGAAGGAATGGGTGCACCTCTGGGCTCATCATTCGATGACAAGTCTTCGACAGACAAGTCTCTTGATAGATTGGCCGAAAGTGCCATGATTCCTCCTTCTGAGAAGAAGTTTGACGGCGACGTGTTCAGTCAAGAATCTCAGTACGCCTCCATGTTCTGCTCCGCTGAAATTGCCGACCAGTTGGCTGACATTCCTATGGATGGAGTCTACGACGCTACAGCTGATCTCGATGCTGAAGCCGCTGCTCAGTCAACAGTTGCAAACGAACTCTCCAGTTTGAAAGCTGCGGAAGCGTCGGGCTACGATGCGGCTGCTCTGGCTGCAGAAACTTCGCCTCCGCCGTCTGAACTTACCGCTGCAATGTTGGCTCAAGACGCCAAAAATGCTGAAGACGCCAAATTGGCTCAAGACCAAGCCAAACATGCAGGAACTGAGATGGCTCTAGCTCAAGCTGGCGCAAGAGCTCAGGAAGCAGCTGATGCTCGTCGCAGTGAACTTGAATCGAAGCGCGCAGAGAAGCTGGCAGAAAGCATCAGCACGCACATGAGCAATCTCAGCATGGCCGCCGCCGGTGCCGAACATGGTGCCCCGTTGGCTGGTGCTTCAGGCAGCGCCGGAGAGAACGGATCGCACGGCTCACACGGTGCTTACGTCGCCGCTCTATCTGCAGAACTGCTGCGCGATGATGTCGCAAAATTCGACTTCACTAACTCACTGACAGACATCGACGTTGATTCCACTAGTCTGGCATCCAGCAACATGTCGAGCAGCTGGGTCTCCAACGAATCCCTCACATCCGCTGACCTTTCCAGAATCGAGTTTTCAGATATCGATAATATGGATGTTCTAGCCTCCTCCGGTTGGGTTGACGCCCTTGACGCTGTCGATGCATCGTCCGTTGTTAACAACTCGCTTTCCGCGAACGTAGACAGCTCAATCGTTGCCAACCCTTCGCTCTCTGCACCGGCAGTCGGCAATGTCACTCAATATGGCGATGTCACCACATATGGAGGCGTAGTGCCTTCAGATATGATCGACCGCAGCGACCGCTCACTGGTTAATGCAAACGCCTACAACTCGGCAAATTCATATAACTCAGCTAATGCATATGTCGCGAACGACTCATACAGTGCGCCGCTTGTTACCAATGCTTCAGCTGTGCCTGCAATTTCCGGAACACAGGTGGACGCCAACTCAGTAGTATCGAATGCAGTTTACTCAGCCCAGGCTGTATCTGGTAATGTCGTAGCCGCTGTAGAGAACTACAACACCATCCCGACTGGTGCTCACGCATCGCTGGGCGGACAATCTACGTCAAATGAATACTATTCTGCTCCGAGCGGACAGACAGCATCAAGTGAGTACTATGCCGCACCAGCTGTAGCTGGAAACGTGGTTGGTTCCGCTCAGGCTAATGCCTACGCCGTTGACTATTCGAGTCAGTCAACAAGCAGCGCTCAAAATTCATACGCTGTTGATTATTCGAATCAGTCTAACAATGCTGCTTCGAGCTCTTACGTGGTCGATAATTCTTCGCAATCATCGGCGAACGTACAGCAGGGTACCCCAGTGTTTGCTTCGGTCTTGCCATCATCAACTCCGATTGACTACAGCGCTCCCGCTCAAACAATTACTGGTGGCACACAACCTGCAAGCAACGCCGAGTACTACTCCGCTCAGGCAAACCCAGCACCGTCGATGGTATCGAGCACAAGCTCATATGCTGCCGATTACTCATCTTCGAATTCAGCACAAGCTCAATACGTTGCCGATTACTCGTCTTCGAATTCGGCACAAGCTCAATACGTTGCACAGCAGAATTCGTCTTCTGAATATGCTCAGACTACCCAGTATGCGCCGGTTCAGGGACAGCCAAGCAGCTTCATCCAGCCAGGCGCTCCCGCCAATGAGTACTATGCTGCTCCTTCACAGTCTGCACCGCTGGTAGCTGCTCTGATTACTCCTAACCAGCCGATCGCAATCGACGCCGGTTCCGTACAAGCTCAACAAGCTTACTCTAGCCCGGTCCAATACTACCTGGCGAATGCAAGTGCACACGCAGAGAGCCGCTCTGTTGAGAACATTGCACCAGTTGAACGCACTCCAGTGCAGCAATCTTCTGATGTAGTCTATGCACGCTCCAACAGTGAAGCGTATACAACAGTTGCTCCATACCAACATGTTGAGGGCACAGAGTCGCGAGCTGTAAGCTTTGCACCTGTAACTGCGCACAACGTTCAGCATGGACCGCAAACAGTGACTCAATCGGAGCAGTCCGAAGCGTATCTCTCCCAGCAGCAAGTGCACAGCAAGGTGCAGCAAGCTAATGGATTGATCAGCCGTATGAACACGATTCTGGCTGGATTCGATGCACCGCATGCAGTTTCTAGCAGCAACGCCACTACTCCAGCTGCCAACACCGCCGGCAATGCTAAAGTCGTTGCTAGAGCTGAAAACGCAGAGATGAATGCTCAGCCTGTTGCACAACAGCCACAAGCTAAGAAGTCCCTGCATGACCTGCTCCCAGTGCAGAGAAAAGCTAAAACTCCTCCGAAAGAAGAGATGGTAGTTACTCCACCACCAATGTCTAACTCTTGGTTCGATGCATAATGGGTTTTACCTGGTTCGACACATAACTGGTTTTACCAGGACCTGAAGACAAGTAGCCGTCCCACTGCCAGGGGATGGCTATTTTGTTTGGGGCGCGTTGTTTTTAGTTTGGGCGGCATTCTTGTTTGGCTCGTCCACATTCAGGTTCTCATTGGACGAGTTCTTTTCGCTACTTTTGGGCGTATCGCCAGTAGTATTGCTGGGAGTATTGCCAGGTGTATTGCTGGAAGTATTGTTCTTCTGAGCATTGCTGCTATCTCCGGCATCTTTGTCTATGACCGATTGAATAGCTGCTGCCAGCATTTGATTGTATGCCTGCTTGGGGCAAATTTTGAATGTCGCTTGTTCCAAAGCGTTGTTGGACTCGTCCTTAACCTCAATAGTGAGAGCGTCTCCGAAATCGAGTTTCTTCGATAATTCGGGCGGAATCGTGATTGTCGCTTCAACATTGTCAGGCTTGGAATGCTTTGCGTCGCGCTTGCAGGCTGATTTCAAAGTTTCATTCTTTGCCTTCAACGATAAATTGGGCATTGATGTCAATTTGGACGGATAGAAGATAAGAACTTCGGCGGCGGTTGAGTTAAAGCCGAGCTGCTTATTTACGTTTACTTGGAGACCTAAACCAACTCTGTGCCCAAGCGGTGTGCCGTCCATACCTATCTTTTGACCGGCAGCAGTAACGGAAACACTTCCTGCCACCAGCTTTGGGGTTAGGAAAGCTTCTTTCACCGCCACTTTCCCATTTACGACTTTTCCAGAAAGTTTTAACAGATACTCTGGATGTTTTTCAGAGGGATAGTAGGCGTATCCTGTCGTTGTTTCGGCATGAGCCGCATTAACACACAAAGACGCTGTCGCCGCTAACCCCAATAGAAAACGCATCAAATGCTCCGCTTCGCTGGTAAACTAAATTGCCAAAGATGATAGCAGATGCCGCAAATGCTTTACATATGAAGAAAAATTTTAGTGCCATTTTTTCCGCCGCTGTGGTTGTCTCCGCTATTTGTACAGCGGCATTAGCACCTGTGTCGGCTTTTCGCCAGTCCAGTCATACGGCTCAGATTACTGCTCAGATTGCCCGCGACTCTGACATAGTTGCCTTCAATACTTCGAATTACAAATTTCACGCTCTCAGTTGTATATGGGCAGAGCGATGTACCGTGCACTGCATTCAGATTACGAGAAAGGAAGCTCACAAGCGAGGCGGCATTCCATGCAAGGTGTGCGGCGGCGGTGAGTAGGGCTTACTGCATTGTTGAATTCTGCAGTTCGCTTGTTTCGGGCGCATCTTCATCTGGTGGCAACACTGTAGGCGGTTCTTTAATGAATATGCCTTTGATAGATTTGAATACGAGGTACAAAACCGGTACCACATACAAGCTCAGTACCGTGGACAGAACCATCCCTCCGAGCACTGTCGTGCCAAGCGAATGCCTGCTGTTCGCACCCGCGCCTTCTGCGATCGCCATCGGCAGAATACCGAAGACGAACGCCAGCGATGTCATCAGAATCGGGCGCAGTCTCGTTAATGCTGCTTCGAAAACCGCACGATGGTAGGACAGTCCTTTCTTGTGCAGTTGATTGGCAAATTCGACGATGAGAATCGAGTTCTTGCTGGCTAAGCCAATCAGCATAACGAGACCGATCTGGCAGAAGACGTCGTTCTGCAGCCCTCGCAACATTTGTGCCGAAATAGCACCAAGCACTGCCAGTGGTACTGCAAACAAGATTACCAGCGGGTCGATTAAGCTCTCATATTGAGCCGCCAGAACCAGGAATACAAATAACAGACCAAGAGCGAAGATTAAGATCGCCAGATTGCCGGACTGAATTTCTTCAAGCGAAATACCGGTCCACTCGTAGTTTGTACCTCGCGGCAGAACGCGTTTGGCGATTGCTTCCATCTCATTGATTGCTTGACCGGAGCTTACGCCGGGGACTGGTGCGCCGTTGATTTCGATTGATTTGAAAAGATTGTAGTGCGATATCGTCGGTGGCGACGTTGTTCGCGTCATCGTCACGAGATTACTGAGCGGAGTCATTTTCCCTTCAGCCGTGCGCACGTAGAGCTGGTCTATGTCTTGCGGATTGCTTCTAAACTGCTTGTCTGCCTGCACATAAGTTCGGTAACTTCTGTCCAGGTAGTCGAAGTCGTTCACATAGAGTGAGCCAATGAACGTCTGGAGCGTATTGAAGATTTCGCCGACTTTCACGCCAATCGATTCAGCTTTGTCACGGTTCACGTCGATGACAATTTGCGGCGAGTTCATCCGGAATGTTGTCTGAATGCCGGTCAGCAGTGGGCTTTTGCGTGCCTCTGCCAGGAACTTGTCGGAAATTGCAGAGAAGTCTTCAAGCGGAAGTCTCTGAGTGTTTTCCAATTCATAGGCGAAACCACCGAAGTTACCGAGTCCTTGAATCGGAGGCGGATTGAATGGAATGCAGAAGGCATCGTCAATTGCAAACAGCGGTCCGCGCAGTTTATTGATGATGGCGCTGGCTGATTGATCAGGGCGGGGGCGCTCGCTCCAGGGCTTCAATGTGCAGAAAACAATGGCGTTGCTCGAATTGTTGCCTGAAAAGCTGAATCCTCCCACGGCAAAGACGCCGAGCAAATCCTTTTCATTGCTGACGACTTTTTCGACTTTGGCTACGACTTTCGATGTGTAGTCGAGCGACACTCCTTCCGGACCCTGAACAATGATCATGAAGTAACCCACGTCTTCGTCGGGCAAAAAGCCAGTCGGCATTTTGGTATACAGGTAACCGGTCAGGACTAGCGATGCAATGAATGCCGGAACGACAATTACTTTGTATCTGAGCACGACGCTGAGCGCCTGATCGAAGAACCTGCGAATCATGTCGAGCACCCAGTTGATCTGGGCGAAAAACCAATTGGTGTTGCCTGCTTCGTGTTTCAGAATCAGCACGGAAAGTGCAGGTGTGAGCGTCAACGCGTTGAACGCGGAGATGCCTACTGAGATAGCCAGAGTCAGTGCGAATTGCCTGTACAATTGCCCGGTCGTTCCCGGAAAGAAGGCAACGGGGATGAAAACTGCCGCCAGTACGAGCGCCGTTGCAATAACTGCTCCGGTCACTTCTTTCATACTCTCGCGAGCTGCGTCGAAGGCAGATAGATGCCGCTCTTCCATTAGACGAACAATGTTTTCTATAACGACGATGGCATCGTCTACGACCAGCCCGGTGGCAAGCGTGATACCAAACAATGTCAGCGTGTTGATGGAGAAATTCATTGCCTTCATGGCCGCAAATGTTCCAATCAACGAAACAGGAATCGTAATCGCTGGAATGATGGTGGTTCGCCAGCTCTGCAAAAACAGAAAGATAACGAGAATGACGAGGAAGATCGCCTCGGTGAGAGTCTTTATGACTTCCTGAATAGATTCGTCGACAGCTCTTGTCGTATCGAATGCAATCTCGCAATTTATATCGGGCGGAAGGTTCTTGGTCAGCTTAGCGAGCTCGGCTTTGCACTCGCGAGCGACGTCGAGCGCATTGGCACCGGGAAACTGATAGATTGCAATACCGACGGCATTTGCACCTTTGTATCGCAAGAACGTTCCGTAATTCTCAGCTCCCAGTTCCACTCGACCAACATCTTTCAATTTGACGACCGAACCATTCGGTCCTCTTTTGATGACGATGTTGGAAAATTCTTCAGGCGTTCTCAATCGCCCCAGAACCCGCGTATTGATTTCGAATGCCTGCCCTTCCGGATAAGGCGCCTTACCAATTGATCCGCTGGCGACCTGCACACTCTGATTGCTCAGCGCGTTTGTGACATCACTGGTCGTGATTTGTCTGTTGTTGAGTTTCGATGGGTCCAACCAGATACGCATCGAGTATTTGCGCTCACCAAATATGGTTACGTCGCCAACGCCTCGAACCCGCTTCAAGTTGTCTTTTATATACAGATCTGCGTAGTTACTTAAGTAGAGAGCATCATGTGTTTTTGATGAAAGCGCTGCTGCGAAAATAATTGTCGTCGAGACTTTGTCGACTGTGACTCCGGTCTTTTTCACTTCTTCAGGCAAGCGACCTTGCACCGAACCGACTCTGTTTTGCACGTCGACGGCAGCAGCATCAACATCTCTCTCCAGATCGAATGTGACGTTGATCGTGCTGGTGCCATCATTGCCGCTTGTCGAGGTGATGTACTTCATCCCTCTGACGCCGTTGATCTGCTGTTCCAGGACGTTCGTCACACTCGCTTCTACCGCGGCAGCGCTGGCGCCTGTGTAGACCGAAGTGACTTTGACCTGTGGTGGAACAATGGCCGGATACTGTGAAATAGGCAAGTTTGGAATGGAAACCAGACCCGCGATAACAATGAAGAGCGAGCAGACCGAGGCAAAGATTGGGCGACTAATGAAGAAATTGACGAACATGGTCTATGGTTTCCTTTGAAGTTCGCGACTGGTGCACTGTTCAGTCATTAGTGAGTGCTCTTTGTCGATCCTGGTGGGTTCGCTTCCGCCTTCTCTGCCATTTCTACTTTGTCTGTAATTGGCGCTCCATCAGCCAATCGTTGAATACCTGTTGTTATGATGCGGTCAGTTGCTTTCAATCCGCTTCTAACGTAATAAGACGCACCTTCAATTTCGCCGACTTCAATCTCGGTCTGTTTTGCAAATAGTTTGTCTCCGTCTCTTTGAGCCAGGAAGACGAAATACTTGCCACCAATCTGGCTTACAGCTTTGGTCGGGACAGAAATGCCTGCCGTCGTTTCCCAGATGAATTGAGCTCGCACAGCCTGATCGGCTCGAAGTTCGTTTTTGGAATTAGGAAAGATAGTTTTGACAAGTACTGTCTGGCTGCTGGAGTCGACTGTTGGCGAGATAAACATGACTTTGCTGTTGCCGAAATCCTGTCCTTCAGTCGAAACCAATTCGACGTCCATGCCCATGTGCATAAGGCTGGCTTTCTCTGCTGGAATAGCGATGTAGCATTCCAGCGGGTGATTCTCTGTCAGCGTCGTCAGTGCGGTCGATGAGGTGACGTGGTCTCCGACTTTAACTGGGATGTCTCCGATCATTCCGGCGAATGGTGCCGTAATGCTGTAATACTTGAGTTGTTCTTTCTGTGCTTGCCACGAAGAAATTGCCTGTTTGTGGCTGCGATCGATCTTCTGAATCGTCATCTTCTGTGCTTCTATCTGCTCGAGCGTGGAATCGCGATCGGCGATTGCGGCGAGCATGTTGTTTTTCCAGTTGTCCAGATCAGACTGGGAGACCGCACCTTCCGCGCATAACTTGACGTAGCGATCGTGCTGAGTCTTTGTGTATTCGACTTGAGACTGTTTGCTATGCAGTGTGCTGTTCAGCGATTTCAATGTAGCTTTTGCCGTCTCCAGATCAGATTCCACTGAATCAGCCTGTGCTGCCACAGCATTGGTCTGCGCTGTCTGCATGAGCGAATCAATTTTCATGATTTTCTGGCCGGTTGTGACTAATTGACCGGCTGTGACATTGATCTCCGTAATGTTGCCTTCGATATTCGGAGACAACGTCACTGATTTTCTTGATTTGATCGTGCCGAGATAAAGGGTTTTGTCGTGGTGCGCACCGACTGTCACAGGTTCGATTGCTACCGCTGAAGGCGGCATGGCGTGCGGCTTCGGAGCTTCGGTACAAGCTGAGAGAAACAGTGAAAGGGCGACTATTAGAATCGACGTGAGTATGTTCATTGATGCCGTTGGGTACTTGAGTTTTGAATGCTACAAGTCACAATTATGACGCATAGCGCCTGTCTGTGCGGTCTGTCTGATATAGTCTTCCCAAATCGCGCTTGTGCACTGGATTTCAAGAAACCATACTATAGTATGTTTCCATACTGTGTTATGCTTGTCAAATGAATACGACTGAATCCTCTCGGAAAGAGCGCAAGAAAGAACAGCGTCGGCAGACTTTGATCGACGCTGCAACTCATCTGTTTGCGACACGCGGATACGCTGGTACAACGATCGACGATATTGTCTCAGAAGCTGACGTAGCAAAGGTTACGTTTTACTCCTACTTCAAATCCAAAGAGGAAATTGCGCTCGAAATCAAGCGTATTGGGCGTGAAGAAGCGCGCCAATATATCGAAGCATTAAGCGCGAAGCAGTTGCCTGTCGATGAGATGATCGAAGCCTTCATCAATGACGTTGCCGAATGGACTGAGAAAAATTACCGCTTGCTTGACGTTTTCTGCGACCAGCGCTTCAGTCCGATGATGGAACGAGAGAGTACCAATACAGAGTGTAAGCCTGAACCAATCACAATTTGTCTCGATGTGATACTAAGGCGCGGTCAGGATACCGGCAGATTTCGCAAAGATATCGATCGATTGAGAATTGCTCATCTTCTCGATCTCGCCATTCTTTGCGAGCAATATCATTGGGTGCGGTCCGGTCGAATCAAAGGGCAGTTGAAAGAACATCTCGCCGGTTATTTTGATTTTGCTTTGCGCGGGCTCAACGCTTAATTAATCGGCTTTTCTCCACTCAGCTGGTGCATCGCTCTTGTAGCCATCGAAGAGAAATCCGCCCTTGTCCTTCAAGATTCTTTCCGCCAGTTCGATGCACGGAGCTGAGTTTGCTTCTGCCAGTAACTCAGAGAAAGCGAATTCGAATTCCTTTTGCATTTTTACGTCAATTGCTGCGAGTTTTCGGAAAATCGTTTTGCCTGACGCCGACCAGTGACCGTTCACGCGAAAGTAAAAATCTGCCATTAAGTCGAGCAGAACGGCGCCGCTTCCCATCAGCTCTGCGCGAGAGCGGGGCTCGCGTATGTCATCGATCAAATCGGTGATCTGATAGCGACGTTTGTCGACTTCAGTCTGCTCGAGCGGTGGTGGTCCGTCATCGATTATTGATTGAGCCAGTTCCTTGAGCTCAGCAGACAGCTGGTTCGGCTCACTGATCACTTTTGCTTCCTGCACCATTTGTGGTAGCGAGGCAAAACCTGACTTGCCGTCAACTTCCGTGAAGAAGTACTTCAGCGTTTGAGGGTCATGAACGAAAACTTCTACCGGCCAACCTCGGTAGAAAAACGACTGACGGTGAGCTTTCTCTACATGTTCGAAGACAACTACCAGATCTAAATCCGAAAAGCGAGTTGCTTCCCCTCTCACGAGAGAGCCTGCCAGGTACATGACCATGGCATTGGGAAATCTGTCGTCTAGAATCTCTTTCGCGGCTGATTCCGGGGTAAGGGTTGATTGCTTTTCCATTGTGGACCTCGAAGCTCGGCAGCCTATTATTAAAACAGGTTTTCTAGCATTTCGGTGATCTCGACTATGTCTCGTATCGCCGCGCTGCGCCTAATTTCCAGATTTAAGAAAAGACTTGGGGAGGGGCGTAATTTCCCCATTTAAAGCGACCGCATAGATAGATAACATACTGGCATCGTCTCGGCAGTCATAGATACCCGTGGGGTCTTCCTTTGGGAGACGTGGAGGTTTGCGCGTTGGTCGGAGATCGGTTAGACATAACCGCAGCTAACAAACCGGCAGAGGCTGCCTCTTCGACTCAGCATGATTCGAGCAGTTGGTTTGCTAGCAATGTGCTCGACCCGTTCATCCACGGCACTGGCGTAGTTCAGGTTTATAACACTTTTGCCGACAAGAAAGACCAGATTGCTTTGCCTGAAACACACCAGGCAAAGATGTTTTCGGTCGATTGGGCGGTTCAAAGTCTCTCTGGAGCCGCCGGCGCCATCATTCCCTACGTAGTCGCGGGAAAGGTTATGGGGTCAGGCATGCGAGCCCTGGGTGGCGAGCTCGGACTGCAGGGTGGAGCCGCCCGTTTCATGGCCAACGAAAGTGCCGCCCAGATTCTGGGCGCTGGTGCCTACGATTTTGTCAAAGCCCCAAATCAGGGTGAGACGAGAATCGGCAATGCTGTTGGAACTATGGCTGGTTTTGCGGTATTCGAGGGCGGCAACCACTTTATCTCAAAGGCTGTTCCGACGGCAGCGACCACTCAAATTGCTCGGTTGGGCTTGACCGGGGCTGGACGCTTCGGAGTAGGCGCTGTGGGTGGTTTGACTAGTTACGATGCGGCTAATTTGACTACCAGTCTCGTTACCGGGCGCGAGAACCAGTCGAACATGGAAGGTCGCCTCAACGCCATGGCCAATGGTGGTTTCATCAACGTTGCTCTTCCCGCTGTGCAGAAAGGATTTACTAAAGCCGCTGACTTTGCCATTAATGGTCGCTCTTTTGGCGGGGGCATCCCGGTCGAACGATATCTTCAGAACAATGGCATCAGTGATCCTGAGTTGAGCAAGCTTTCTTACGAGAATCGTTTGGCTCGAGTGAAAGAACTGACTGGAAAAGACTCTGGTACAGGTTCGGTTGCTGATACTCGTAACAATGTCGTTGTGCTTGATGCTTCTCAGGATATCGGCAAGCTGGCTCATGAGTTGACGCACCTTCGCCTTGCCAATCAGTATGAAGGCGGCTATAGAACAGTTGCCAAAAATTTGAAATCTGATCCGGTCAAAGCAGAGCAACAGTTCATGCAAATTAGAGCCGAGATGGAGTCACAGGCTCGCCAGGCAGAAGTGCGTGTTCAGACACGCAAGACTGGCGCTGCACCAGATGTGGTGACTGATGTGGCCAGGATTGGTCAGGAAGTGGCTGCAAACGGCAAGACCTACAACGACATTTGGAAATCGGAATTTGCTCGCTTCCAGGCTGATCCGACTTACAGACCAGCCAAAGAATATTCAGGCGCACCGGAATCCGGCAATGCGGATGCGAAGGCAACAAAGCCAGGCGAAAACCAGGCGGGCGAAAACAATCCCGGTGACAATAAGCCTGGTCAGGTAGTTCCAATTGATAAAGCTACCTTTGGTTCGCCCGAGCACTTCGGGGCAACACTTACTGAAAAGGGCGTCAACTTTGCCGTCGACTCGCATGGCGCGAAGGCGATGGACTTATTGATCTTCGATAGTGCCGATGCCCGCGAGCCGAGTCAAGTTTTACCGATGTATGAGACCAATGGTGTCTGGCACCGCGAAGTTCCCGGCATGAAAGCTGGCGATTTTTATTTGTTCAAGGCCCATGGTGACTACACCCCTGCCCAGGATGGCAGTCGGTTCAACTCTCAAAAAGCTTTGCTGGATCCATACGGTAAGGCAGTTACGGGCGATGTGCATCCAACAGGCAAGGGCGAAGAGCTTGGTTACGACAACACTGTTCCAAATGATGCCAGCCGTCAGTTGAGACCGAGCACCGTAGATAATACCGCTGTGATGCCGAAGAATGTTGTTGTCGACACGAAGGATTTCAAATGGGATGGCGATAAGCCCCTGGAAACTCCCATGTCGGATACCATCATCTATGAAATGAATTTGCGCGGATTTACCGCAGATGATGCCAGTATCGCTCCGCAGTTGCGTGGAACTTACCGCGGCATGATCGAGAAAATACCTTACCTGAAAGATCTTGGTATCACTGCCGTTGAACTGATGCCTATCATGAAATTCCATGCTGAAGATTCGACTCGAACAAATCCGCAAACCGGTGAAAAGCTGCAGAATGCATGGGGCTACAACACCATGTCCTTTCAGGCGCCCGAAGGTCGTTTCGCTGCCGATGGCACGCATGGTCAACAGGTAAATGAATTCAAATCACTCGTTAAGGCATTGCACGATAACAACATCGAAGTCATTATGGACGTCGTCTTCAATCACACTGCGGAAGGGGATCCCTTCGGTCCTACTTTCAGCTTCAAAGGATTAGACAATAATCAATACTATTTGCTCGTGCCAAATCGGCCTGAGCTTTATTTTGATGCTACCGGATGCGGTAACACTGTCAACGCAAATAACCCGAAAGTTCAGAAATTCATTCTCGATACTCTCAAATACTGGCACGAAGACTACCATATCGACGGTTTCCGTTTTGACCTCGCCACCGCATTCAATTTCGATGCGACTGGCAAGTTCCAGGAAAAGACGCCAATTATGCAGGCAATCGAGAACGAACCTGCATTTGCCAAAGTTAAGTTCATTGCTGAGCCCTGGGATATCATGAATTATCGATTGGGTCACTTCTCGGACCGCATGTGGTCCGAGTGGAATGGCAGCTTCAGAGATGTTACCCGCGGGTTCGTTCGCGGCGAGAGTGGACAAACAGGAGTACTTGCAGACCGAATTGCAGGCTCACCAGGATGGTTCGATGAATCGACCGGGCGTCATTCTATTAATTTTGCCACTGCCCATGATGGCTTTACTTTGCGCGACCTCGTCTCTTACGACAGCAAGCACAATGAAGCTAACGGTGAGCAGAATCGTGACGGAAGCAATGATAACAAGAGCTGGAACTCCGGATATGAAGGTCCTGTTGAACATGCCAACATTCCTGAATGGCAGAAGATTCAGATTGAGCAATTGCGCGATCGGCAGATGAAGAACATGCTCTCGTTGCTTTACTTGTCGCGCGGAACACCAATGATGTTGATGGGTGACGAGATCAGACGCACTCAAAACGGCAATAACAATGCCTACAACCAGCTGCGCCTGAATAACATGCCGTGGTCGCAATTGCCGCAGAATGCTGATATGTTGCGGTTCACGCAGATGATGATTGATTTGAGAAAATCGCATGAGATTGGTCGTACTCGGCCATCTGATATCAGCTGGCATGGTGTTGAGCCATTCAAGCCTGACTTCTCTGAGGGCGCTCGCTTCATAGCCTGGCAAACAACTCCGAAGGCACCAGGTGTTAAACCGCTGTATCAGGCGTTCAACGCGTACTGGGAGCCAATCAAGATCCAGTTGCCGCCCGGAGAATGGTCGCGCCTGGTCGATACAAATCTGCCCACTGGTCAAGATATTGTCACCAGCGATAAGGCTACACCTCTTGCCCACGAGTATATTATTCAGCCAAGATCGGGCATCGTATTGGAAGGCAAGTAATCGTAGGGCTGCCAACGCAATAAAACAGAAAGCATGTGTGTGCAATGACAATCTTACTGATCAGAAAATATTGCGAGAAGATCGTCATCCCGATAAAGCTGCTTTATTTGGGCTTTTCGGCAATTTTAGCAAACATTATCTGTTTGAGTATTTTGAATATGGTCTTTGGCGCTTCACTAAACATCGGTCAGTTAGTGAATAGTGGTTTCGCCTGGGGGGAGACCACTATCTTTTGGTTTGGCATTCCCTGGTTTTTTATTTCACTGATTGCATCACTCTGGTTATTCTGGCACCCAGGAGTAAATTCACGCTCAAATGACAATTACGCCTCTTTTTGCGCGCTTAGTTATTGCGGATACTGGCTGGTGCTTGGATTCTCCTGCTTTTTAGCGGGAAATATTGAAGCCAGTTTAACTATGACGACATTGGTATGGATCTGTTTTGTATATTTTGCAGGGTGGGGGTCGTTCAATATATGGCTTTTTGTTCGTTACCTGGTCGATGTGCACAAGAGTTCGCACTAATTCTAAACGTGAGTGGCAATAAACGTCTGCAGTTGTGCGCTGTCGTGCTGATATGCATCGACTGCGCCGAATTTGTCAGATAGCCTTGAAGCAGCGAATTGGATACCATGTTCGACTAGAAATGAATTTTAGACAAACCTTGATAGAGTGTACGGTTTACAGCACCGTTGACGCCTACATTTATAGCGCGTCGTGTTGCGCCTTCAGTGACTTTACTGGCGTAGTTCGCAGTGCGTTTTACAACGTTCGGACCGTTGCCACCGCCTTTATTGTAGAAGACTTGACCGCCTCCACCGCCACCAGGTGTTGGGAAGCCTCCCTTGAAGCCGCCTAGCCCGCCGCCGCCAGAGCCTGGAGACGGCATGATTTGCATGAGGAATTGCATGGCGCCTGCTGCTACTGTCGGGTCAATTGGTGGCAATCCAGGCAGTTGGATCGGGGCACCACCAGTGCTGGCACCCAATGCACCGCCGATGACACCAGCCGGAGTCATCGGTGCTGCTGCGCCAGTTGTACCTGTGCCCATCGGAGCCATCGTGTTTGCTGGTGGCGGTGTGCCACCACGTTGTTCTTGTTGTAAGACTTCACCCAGAAGCGGAGTGGATCCACTGCTAGTGCTCGCACCGGTACTTCCCGGCTGTTGCCAGTCAGACTGTCCCGTCGTGCTTGTTTGTGGTGTTTGCCATCCTGACTGAGTCGGTGAACTCTGAGCAGGTTGTTGCTGGGCTGGTTGTTGCCAGGCTGATTGGCTTGGCTGTGCGCTCTGAGCTGGTTGTTGCCAGGCTGATTGGCTTGGCTGTGCGCTCTGTCCCGGCTGTTGCCATCCAGATTGTGTTGGCGACGATTGAGCCGCTGGAGTCTGCCAGCCAGACTGTGTCGGCGACGATTGAGCTGCTGGAGTCTGCCAATCAGATTGTGTAGGTGTCGACTGTTGCGTCTGTCCGGGGAGCTGCCAATCTGATTGCGTTACTTTTGGTGATTGTAGAGTCGACCAATTGTTTCCTACTCCAACGTTGCCTATCGGGCCACTGGCGGTGTTGTCTTTAGAATGCTTGCTGCTCTTCGATTTTTTGCCGGAATTAGCCAAATTGCTGGTATCTATGTTCGGTGTTTGCCAATTCGACTGATTTATGCCGCTACCACTACCGGTGCTTGTTGGGGTTTGCCAGTCCGATTGGTGTATGCCTCCACCACTGCTGGTACCGGCTGGAGTTTGCCATTCGGATTGATGGATACCGCCACCACCACCAGAGCTGGTTGAAGTGGGCGTCTGCCATCCTGATTGGCTGGGCTGACTGATGGTTGTAGTTTGCGGAGTTTGCCAGCCTGATTGCGTTGGTGCTGGTTGTGCAGAAAAGGCGTTTGGCTGCTGCTGCCAATCTGATTGACCCTGTTGAGGTGTCATTGAGCCCTGGGGCATCGCTGCTTGCTGGGGCATGCCGCCTTGTTGCGGCATCGCAGCTTGTTGCGGTTGTTGCCAGCCGGACTGCTGAGGTTGTCCTTGAGGGGCTTGAGCCGGCCACTGAGCTTGTTGAGGTTGCTGCCCTTGAGCCGGCCATTGGTTCTGTCCCTGATAGGCCGGATAGGTCATGGGAGCTTGAGACTGCGGAGTTTCAGATTTGAGAGTTGGTGCACCGGGTTTGCCTGTGGCTGTCGGTTTTGCTGCCGCTGTTTTGGCTGTTGCAGCAGGTTTCGATGCTGCTGCCGGGGCTGGTTTAGCCGCAGGCTTTGCTGCTGTTGTGGTGGTGGTCGTCTTTGGTTTTGCGTTTGCTGCTGATTTTGCAGGAAGAAATGACCCCGGAGGTGCCGACTTCCAGTCGGGCTGACCAGGACCGCCACGGGTTCCCGGTAATTCGAGTGGCGTTAAACCTTCGAGAGCCTGTGCTTGCGAAAAGGCTGGTAAGCAAACATTCGAGAGTGCTAGCAGACTGCAAAGAACAGACCATTTTTTATCGTAAAACATCATCGAAACCTTTATGCCGTAATCCTTTTAACGCTACCTTCCAAACATTCTAACTAACGCACTAACGTTGCAACATCCTCAGTCCTTGATTGAGTACGGAATTCATCATCATGTTCTGACCCATGCCCATGCCCATGCCGCCCATTGGCATGCCGTAGCCACCCATGCCCATTCCCATAGGCATCCCGTAACCACCCATGCCCATGCCACCCATGCCCATGCCGCCCATACCCATGCCGCCCATAGGCATGCCGTAACCGCCCATGCCCATGCCGCCCATCATCATGTTGCCCATGCTGGCTGCAGCCATGCCGGCCATTCCCATGCCTGCCATCGGTCCCGCCATTTTAGCGACGCCTCCGAGCGCCTTTCCGAGTTTACTGCCGATACCCGCCTTCTGAGGCTGGGCTGTATCCATCGGAACCTGGGACGCAGTGTTGTTTACATCGTTCGGGTTGGGATAATCTGCTTGCCAGCCGGGTGGAGAAGCAGGTGCCGAAGCCTGCTGGCTCTGCGGCGGATACTGCGGTTGTTGCTGCTGTGCATAACCCTGCTGAGGATACTGGGGCGGTGCGCCGCCGTATCCCTGCGGTGGCAGTTGACCTGGAGCTTGCTGACTGACCGGGTATCCTTGCAATTGCCCGGGTTGAATCTGCGGTTGTTGCTGCTGAAACTGTGTATAACCCTGCATAGTTTGTGCCGGAACTGATGTCCCATATGGATTTGGGTCATTTGATGGCAGGATAGGTTGTGGTTGGTAAGAAGGATTTTGCGGAGGTGGCGCCGGCATCGAGGAAGTGTTGCCGGGGTTCGACTGCCATTGCGGTGGAGTATTCGGCCATCCGCTCTGCTGGGCAATCACCGGACCGCCCTGATAGACGCCCGGTAAGATTTGAGAGCCTGGTGGTGCGTTGGAATCAGCCAGGGCAAGCTGTGTGCTGCCAACCAGAGCCATTACGGCGAGGGAAAGACAGTTGCGCAACGATTCCAACTTGGGAAAACGTTCCATTATATCTCCAAACAAATGTAATCCTCATTATGTGGCCGATTTTAGTTTTCAAGCAACTAAATTCTTCGGAAATGCGCAATTTTGCAAGGATTTTGGCAAAAAACTGGAATCGCACTCCGAAATCACTCTTTAACGGTCTTCAGGAGAGGCAATGGACAGGTGTGAAAGTCAAAAGAGCGCCGGTTTCGACCCGACGCCCTTAACGAAACTGTCCTTCAGTTATTTGCCTGCGATAGCCGCACCCTGAGCCACGCTGCTTGTGCGCACTTGTTTCTGAGACATGCGGTTTGGCTTCAGGCTGGCGATCTTTTCTTTCAAGAAGCTCATTGCAGTTTTGATCTGTTCTTCTTTGTTGGGGACATTGATGTCTGGAATGACGCCGACTTTATTGATGTCTGAACCACCGGGAGTGAGGTATCTTGAAACGGTGATGTGTACAGCAGCTCCACCGGGCAAGCGGTTGATTTCCTGCACCAGACCTTTGCCGTAAGTGTGTGTGCCGATCAATGTTCCGCGTCCGTTGTCTTGCAGAGCAGCCGCGAGAATTTCGCTGGCAGAAGCGCTTTCGTCATCGACAAGGACTACGATTGGCTGATGAGTAACGGGGTCACCTGAAGCCAGGTCGGTGTGACGTCCATGTCTGCTTATGGTGCTTACGATTGCTCCGCTTTCGAGCAGCATGTCCGCGATTTCGAGGGCATTCGAAAGCAATCCGCCTGGGTTGTCGCGCAGGTCGAGAATGAGACCATCAGCGTTCTGCAGCTTTTGCAGAGCTGTTCTGAATTCTCTGGAAGCGTCATTCGAAATGAAGGTTGAAAGGGCTATGTAGCCGATGCCGTTGTCCAGAACTTTGGATGTCACCGCATGAATAGCGATTTCCTGTCTTGTAATGTTGACAGTCTTCGTTGCATCACCGTGACGAACACCGATGTTGACCACGGTGCCGGCTTTGCCGCGAATGTGTTCGGCGGCTTGTTCAGGTGTCATGCCGACTGCTGAGATGTTATCGATAGCGATGATTTCGTCGCCCGAGCGAACACCCGCTGTTTCTGCCGGTCCTTCTTCGATGGTTCTGGTGACGATAAGTTTTTTCTGGTCTTTCGACTGTTGGAGATTTATGCCGATGCCGACGATGCGGGCGTCGATAGCGTCGTTCTCATCCTGGAATGCACGAGGATCGAGGAAACGTGTGTAGGGATCGTTGAGAGTCTCGAGCATTGCTTTGATGTACCTATGAGCATCAGCAGTCGTTTTGATTTGACTGTCGTACTTGTGCTCGAGGTCATTCCAGTTCTGGTTGTGAAAGCTCGATTCGTAATAGTTGTCGCGAACAAGCTGCCATGCTCTGTGATAGACCTCTTGCGGCTGCGAGCGGTGACCCTGCGCAGGCTGGTACATCATTGATGAGCAAACTAAAAAAGCCAAGGCCAAAGAGCCGATGCGCTTGAGACGTTTCATTAGGCACACTCAGTGAAATATAGGTATTTAACGACCCGCTCTTAAAGCGGCTTTCAATCTGAAACCGAAAAGTCTGGGTTCGTATTTCTTTTATTCCCGACAAAACTCAGTTTCAACATCGCTAGATTAAATAGTGGCGCTTGACATCCAGGAATTTTTAGCGGTCGACAGTATTTTTTACTAAGAGCTTGATTTAAAGCCGTAGGAAGTCCATTTAGAGCTAACCAGATCTCTTATCTCTGAAGTCATTGTCAGAGGCTGGGGCCAATCGCGTGTGAAGCCCTCGGACCGCCACTTGCGGGTGGCATCGATACCCACTTTTGAGCCGTAGCCCAGCATCGGGCTGCTGTGGTCGAGAATGTCCAGCGGTCCTTCGGCGAACATCATGTCGCGTTTGGGGTCTGTGTTGCCGAAGACATGCAGTGCTACCTCTGACAGGTTCTGTACGTCGATGTCTCTGTCTACAACGATGACGAACTTGGTGAACATCAGTTGCCCCAGCCCCCATACGGCACTCATCACCTTGCGAGCATGGCCCGGGTAACGTTTGTCTATGCTGATGATGGCACAGTTGTGGAACACTCCCTCCCACGGCAGGTTCATATCCACGATCTCAGGGACCAGCATCTGCACCATGGGCAGGAAGATACGTTCTGTCGCTTTGCCGAGGTAGCAGTCTTCCTGCGGCGGCTTGCCGACGATGATGGTCTGATAGATTGGGTCACGCCTGTGGGTCACGGCAGTGACGTGCAGCACTGGGAACATGCCGGCCAGACTGTAGAAGCCTGTGTGGTCGCCGAACGGACCTTCTTCCTTCAGCTCAGACTGGTTCACATAGCCTTCGATGACGATCTCAGCTGTTGCCGGCACCTCAAGGTCGACTGTTTTGCACTTCACCAGTTTTACGGGGCTCTGCTTGAGAAAACCAGCGAAGAGCAGCTCGTCTATATCTGGCGGCAGCGGTGCTGTCGCAGCGTAAGTGATGGCAGGATCGCAGCCAAGCGCGATAGCCACCTGCACTCGCTTATCATCAGGTTTCGCTTCTGACGGCGAAAAAACGGTGCCATAGTTTGGTGGTTCAACATCGGTTTGCGATGTGTTGTCGAACTTGTGCTTAGTTCTTCGGTGATCTTCGAAGTGCTGAGCACCACCATGATGTTTATGCCAGTGCATTCCGGTTGAAGAATTGTCGTAGCGCTGCAATCTGTACATGCCGAGGTTTCGAATGCCGGTTTTGGGATCGCGAGTGATCACAACTCCCATCGTGATGAATGGTGCAGCATCTTCCGGCCAGCATTTGATAATCGGCAGTTTGTCCAGCATGGGCTGCGTCGGATCTGTGATTACGACTTCCTGACACGGAGCAGGTTGGTTTGATAACTTTGGCGGAAATTTACCCACCTCAATCAAAGTGGGCAGCAAAGCCAGTTTATCCATAAAACTTTCAGGAACTTTGGGTTTGATCAAATGTCTGATTCGCGCCGCTATCTCGTCGAGATTGTTTACCTCCAACGCCATGCATGTTCTTTTCAAACTGCCGAAAGCATTGATTAAGACAGGCATGCTGTAGCCTTGCACATTGGTAAACAAGAGAGCTTTGTTTGCACCATCACGGCTCTTGCAAGCGCGATCTGTGATCTCCGCGATTTCCAGTTCAGTCGATACCGGAACATCGATGCGCAGAAGTTCACCGGCTTGTTCAAGCGCTGCAATGAATGCCCGCAAATCTGTGAATGACATGATAGTTTTCCTTGTTTCCGTTTGCTAAAAAAAGTATGTCATTAGTCTGACGAAAGTGACAAAGGACGAGGACCTAGCATAATAATTTGAAATGGAATTGTGTACACTGGGTGAATACGGTTGCCAAGCTGCGTGAGCAAAAGCCTCTTTACGTCTGACAGCCACCATTTTGAGTAGTTTCCGGAAAGTTTATCGTCGATGATCAGGCAGTTTAACTTCGCACTAGTTATCGCGCTTATGGTTGCGATAGCGTGCATTTCCTTACTTGGTTATGCTGGTGAATATCTTGACGTGGCAGAGCTTGTCAGTCATTTCAGATTTCTCTACTTTTTAGCAACATTGCTGCTCGTGGTTCCTGTGGCATTTTTGCGCAAGCGCAATATCATCGTGGCGTGGATCCTCTTGCTTGTTCTTACGATACTGCCCATGATGCCGCTGATGATTCAAGTGGACCATAGTTTTACTGCGCCGAACACGCCGCACATCAAAATTCTTCAGATGAATTTATGGGGAGGACGCAACACTAATACCGATGCCGTCCTGGAAAACGTGCGGAAATTCGACCCTGACATTCTCGTCTTTTCAGAAATAACAGGAAAGTGGGAGAAGATATTTGATACCGCATTGAGTGATTATTCATTTCGTGTAGTGGAAACAAAGTTTGGTGGCATTGCTGTTTATAGTAAACATCCGCTTCTTGCTGCAAAGGTGTTTTACTATGGTCAGGTGAAGAGACCACGCATTGAGACTGTGGTTCACCTGAAGAGTAATGAGTTGTTTCTGATTGCCGCTCATCCCGTCATTCCAAAGTATATGTCGGTTAGAAATGGCGAGATGGATGAGATTGCTAAGGTTGCAGCTAAATCGAGTCGGCCGGTGGTGCTAGCCGGTGACTTGAATTGCTCTCCCTGGTCGTACTATTTTGCTCGGCTGCAACGTGATAGTAATCTCGTAGATACTGAACCAGGCTTCGGATTGCAGTGCAGTTGGCCTACCGCCATTCTTGAAAAACGCTTACAGACTCCAACGTTTATACCGATCGATCACTTTTTGGTCAGCGATAGTTTTAACGTAATCAATCGTGCGCTTGGTACTAAGGATGGTTCCGACCATCTGCCTGTATTTATTGATCTCACTTTGAGAGAGGATGCCCTCAAAGAGTAAAAATACAGAGTTCAAAGTGCGACTTGATCAAGTTGAAGTCAGATTTTGAGGTCCAAAATTGAACGGCAGCAAGTCCTGCAAGGCAATCACTTTTGCGGAGCCGTTTTCCTCAATCACTACTTCGACATCGATCCCGAATTCCACAAGCATTTGTCTGCAAATGCCACACGGATATGCCGGTGGGTTCAAAGCAATCGCTTTGATACGACGTTGATTTGCCGCCACCGCTGCTGATACTGCAGACATCTCGGCGCAAAGCGATCCTCCGAAGCTGGCGATTTCAACGTTGCAGCCCCGAAAAATTTCGCCTGACTCCGTCAAAACGGCAGCGCCTCGATTCAACTTCGAGTACGGGGCATAGGCACGAGTAGAAGCGTCTGATGCCGCTTGCAGTAAATCTGTTTTTTCTTTCTCTGTAATCAAAGCAGTTTGCGTCCGAACCAGCTGTTCGAGTTAAGTCCGATGGGTTTTAGCTATCTCTTCAACCAACCCGATTGGATTTTACCTAACCCGGCTGGGGATCGCTGCCATAGTTACCGAGACGAGGCTCTAAATTCAACAACCAAAGGAGCAGGTCGAAGCGTCGTTCGCGTATGGCCAGACGATCTTCGTTGTGAAGTTGCTCTTCTTCCGGACCCAACAACCATTCCAGGCTTTCTTTGACGTCAAATGTGCGCTGTGTCAGAGAAAGATTGCTGACCGCAGCCGCCATGTTGGTGATGGCTGTGTCTTCGCCGTGCAATGGGGTCGGATTTTGCGGTCCCACGTAGAAGCCGTTGCCGTTGCTTCTCACTACAAATGAATCTGTCACTGGGTTCTCGCTTTCTGGCCGCGTCTTTGATTAGATGCAGCACATACGGGCTGGGGTTTCGGAGGACAAGCTTATCCCTTGTGAACTGAATTTGTATATGTGGCTCGTCTCATGCTGGGATGATATTTTTTTATGGAGCCGTAATCGCCGTGTGCTGGCACCGGGGCGCCGTATGCGCTTCTGTTTCAATTGGAAAAGTGCTCATTTCGACACTTTTTGGTGTAGGGAATCGAGAAATTCCAGCATCGCCCGCCAAGCCTGCCCACGGTGGGATCTCGCGTTTTTTTCTGCGGGGCTTATTTGGGCGGAAGTTTGATTGAGATCTGGAAGATAGAAGATCGGGTCGTATCCGAAACCGTTTTCGCCTCGTTCGTCTCGGGCGATAACTCCTCTCCATTCTCGTAAAGTTGTATGCAGAACGTTGCCGGTGTCATCGCAAAGCGCCATTGCGCAAACGAATGCACCGCCTCTTTGATCGTCTGGAATTGAATGCAGATCATCCAGCAGTTTGCGGCGGCGGTCGGTGTCACTGCCGGGGCAATAACGGGCTGAGCGAATGCCTGGCGCGCCATTGAGAGCATCTACAGCGATGCCGGAATCATCTGCTATGGAAAGTTTGCCGGTCATTTCCGCGGCAGCTTTCGCTTTGATAATTGCATTCTCTATAAAGGTATTACCGGTTTCTTCCGGGTCAAATTGGTCCGGCGCCAGTTCCAGCTCCAGCCAGTCGAAACCTTGCGCCAGTTCCTTCAGCTCTCTTAGCTTGCCGGGATTTTTTGTCGCCAGGACGAGATTCATTTTGCCGTTTGGCACAAGCTTCATTCTGCTGTCTGACTACGCTTCTTCGAGGTTCTCAGGGTCGCGTTCTTGACGGGCGCTGGAGTCGGATTTGGATTTATATTGACGTTCTTTTTTTTGCCAGTCGGTTTCAACGGCGTCACATTGCTCCCACCCGAAGAGGAAGGTGTGGTCTTTTGCGTTGTTTTCTTTCTGTGATCGCGACGTTGCACGCGTAAAACATCGCTAATCTGACTGATAGATTGTGAGACTTTTGTTAGCTGGTCCACATCTATTACATCCAAAATGATGTTGATGGTGGCTGTCTTTTTGTCGCGGTGAGTTTCAACTCGCAAATCGCGCAGGTTTATTTTGTTGTCTGAAACTTTCTTGAGGATATCGCCGGCGATACCAACTCTGTCGAGGCATTCTACTTGCAAGGCGGCTGGATATGCGCTGCTTCGCTCCTGGGACCAATCGACTGCCATTCTTCTGTCGGCATCTACTTTTAGTAAGTTGTTGCAATCGGTTCGATGTACTGCTATGCCAGATCCACGGGTGACGACGCCTAGAATGTCTTCTCCGGGAACTGGCTGGCAACACTTTGCCAGGTGGTGCATCAGCCCACCAAGACTGCCGATATGACTTGGTTTGCTGGGTTGACTGGTTGGTGTTGGAGCAACGTATCCTTTTTTCGCGATTGCTTCTGCTTGTTCCTGTTCGCGAATTTTGTTGGCGACCTGAGATACAGAGAGATCTCCGTATCCAACCGCTGCAAGAATGTCGTTTGGATCCGAGATATTGAGCTTGCGACCGACTTCTTTCAAGGCCGGCGACTTCAAAAATTCTTCCAGGTTGGAGCGACCGAGTTCGGCTTCCAACATCTGTTTTCCCTGTTGAATGTGCTCTTCTCGATGGTGTTTCTTGAACCACTGGCGAATGCGATTTTTTGCCTGATGTGTCTTGGCGAAATTCAACCAGTCCATGGTCGGATGCGCATTCTTACTGGTTATGATTTCGACGATATCGCCGTTCTTCATGTTCGTGTTCAGCGGCACGATGCGGTCGTTGATGCGAGCACCGACGCAGCGGTGACCAACATCTGTGTGAACGCGATAAGCGAAGTCGATAGGGGTAGAGCCGGTCGGGAGGTCGAAAACATCTCCACGCGGGCTGAAGACGAACACCTCGTCTTCGAACAAATCCATTTTTACTGTGTCGAGGTACTCTTGCGCATCGACGAGATCTTGCTGCCAATCAACTAGCTGGCGCAGCCACGAAAGTTTGCGATCAACATCTGTGTCTGCTTGGGCAGCATCGCCCGCTTCCTTGTACTTCCAGTGAGCGGCGATACCATATTCGGCAATATGGTGCATTTTGCGAGTGCGGATCTGCATTTCCACAGGGCGACCTTTAGGTCCGACTATGGCAGTATGCAAAGACTGATAGCTGTTGAATTTCGGCATGGCGATGTAGTCTTTGAACCGACCTGGAATCGGACGGAACAGTGCATGCACCAGCCCCATAACTTCATAGCATTTTTGCGTATCCGGATCGGCGTTCAACTCGCAGAAGTTCTTATCACCATTTGATTCAATGATGATGCGAATCGCCAGCACGTCGTAAAGTTCTTCGAAGGTCTTTTCCTGACGCTTCATTTTTTTCCAGATGCCGAAGAGATGTTTCGGCCGTCCGACAATTTCTGCTTCGATTTTGCGCGCAACCAGCTCTCCACGCAGCTTTTCGACAACCTGCGTGATCAGATATTCTCTCTCGGAGCGGCTGTCTGCAACGAGTTGAAGAATTTCTGCGTACTCTTCCGGATGCAGATACTTCAGACCGAGATCCTCCAGTTCCCACTTCATTTGTCCGAGACCGAAGCGGTTGGCTAGAGGTGCGTAGATTTCCAGGGTTTCTTTGGCAATATCTGCTTGCTTGCGTGCCACCATGTGGTCCAGGGTGCGCATGTTATGCAGTCGGTCAGCCAGCTTTACCAGCACAACTCGCACATCTTCAGCGATTGCCACGATCAGCTTGCGGAAATTCTCCGCCTGTCGTTCTTCTTTTGAACTGAAACTGAACTTTCCGAGCTTTGTAACACCTTCGACGATCTGGCGAACATCTTTGCCAAACGCCTCTTCCATCTCTTTGGGTTTGACATCGCAATCTTCTAAGACGTCATGAAGCAGACCGGCGCTGATCGTCTGAGCGTCGCTGTTCAGCTCTGCCAGAATGCAGGCGACTTCGACCGGGTGAATGATGTACGGTTCTTCCGATTTCCTGTATTGCCCGTCATGAGCCTTGTAGGCGAATTCATAGGCACGACGAATGAAAGCGATATCTTCAGCCCGTCGTTGTTGACGGGTGAGAATCTCAAACAGCCCCTGTTCGATCGGCTGGGACATCTACACTTCCATGTGTTTGAAGAGGGAAGGAAAAACCTTCGAAATTAATGAAGATTATACAATTCCCGAAACCTTGTTCCCAGCGTTGATTAAGCAGCGTGACGACAAAATGCAATCCTTTCACAGGTTTAATGCATTTGTCTTCGCCTTCAGCCGGGTTTGCAAGTGGTCACAGGGGCGCTATTTTGCCCAGGGAACGCTGTTTATGTCTTTTGGCAGCGGGCTGCCACTAGCTCCCCAATTATTGTCGGAGCCGTAACTGTCGTAATAATTTCTCGGTTGATTTTTGGTCGGAGGAGCCGCCGGCGCTGTGACCGCGGTGGAACCGGAGGCGTAGTAACCTCCAGAGGCGGTGGGATCAGCTGTCGCCGGCTGATAATAATTTCCTGAGGATGGGCTGGGTCCTGTCTGGATGACACGATTGGGTACTGTGCCATGAAACGAACCACCGAATCCGGTTCCCATAAAAGCCGGATTTCCTATGCCACCAAATCCGAAGCCGCCATAATTGACGGAAGAGAAGGCTGACCAGCCGCGCCCCCATCCTCCTCCCCAGGCACCACCGCCCCAGCCGCCGCCCCAACCTCCAAGCGACCTGCCGACGAATGGTAATCCGAACGATCCAACATAAGGAACAGCTGGAATTCCAAAACCGCCTAAACCAAAACCACCTAAACCAAAACCGCCTGCGTAAGGGATTCTTCCGAGTGCCGCAGAACCGATGCCTGTTCCCCAGCCACCATAAGTTGGCAGAAATGGAGAGCCCCACAACGGTCTCGGCGCTCCGTAAAGAGCGGGAGTTGAAAGGAAGTTCGGATTCAATCCGGCGTTGGCAACGGATGCGGGATTCAGCACGTTGAGCGGGTTAGTGGTATCACTCGTGGTACCCGGTGTGAATATTTGGGCAGGAACTACAGTAGGAGCGACATAAGGCCAACCTTGTGAAGCACCGGGAACGCTAAAGTGACCTACCTGAACGCTGTCGGTCGCCTCGGCGTTGGAAGAGAAAGCCAGAGTCATAAGCCCTGCGGCGGTGACAGCGACCGTGTTCAGCTTCAACAGACCTTTGTGCATGCGCAACTCCCTGGTTACTTTCGGCCAGACTTTTGATTTATCGATCATACTGCGCACGGCAGAAAATTAGACTTTCTTTTCGCGGAACATGATTATGGGGTTGCGCGTCTTAACCGTTATTGAAGGTTCTGATGCGAAGGCCCAGACCCTGGGGTATTCGCGCGCGCTGGTGGGTTACGAAATGGTGCTCAGGACTACATCTTCAATGCATATTCCTGTACGGATCTGGAGTCTTAGCCAATGATTCGACCATTAATCACCGCCTGCAGTGTGCTCGCCATCTTTTCGGCCGTAGTGGTTTCTTCGTCGCCGCCGGCTGTAGCAGCTTCTCCTCAAGCACCTACTGTTGAATCATATTCGGCGTGCGAAGAACAGATTGGTCCGCGTATTTATCAAGTCAGCAGAGTTGTCATCGACGCAGCACCGAATCAGGTGCAAGATGTTATCACCGACTACGATCACACCGATAAGGTTTTCGACAACGTCTCTAAGTGCAAAGTTGTGAAAGAGTCTGGTGATTTGAAGCATGTTGCATTCACCGTCAAGACACTTGGAAGTTTGATCACGTGTGATTACGTGCTTGAAATAAAGTCGACTCCCGGACGAATCGAATGGAAGCGAGTCAGTGGAGCGTTTAAGGCTAACGAAGGTTTCTGGAAATTCGAACCTACCAATGGCGGACGGTCGACTCTAGTAACCTACGCGAAATATGTGGATGGTGGTCTTCTGGCCCCTAAGTTCATCGTCAATCGCGAAATTCGTAATTCAATGCCTGTGATTATGGCTAATCTGAAAAGCACCGCTGAACATGACAATGCTGTAGCTGCGAAGCCCTGAGTTTAGCTGCGAAGCCCTGAGTTTAACTGCGAAGCCTTGAGTTAACTGCGAAGCCTTGAGTTAACTGCGAAGCCTTGAGTTAGCTGCGAACTTTGACCTACGAATCTAGAATCTTACTGCGCAATCTTGCGTTAACCGAGGCATTGAGTTTAGCCGACTGGCACCACTGACAGTGGCCACTCAATAGTGTCTATTCTTTCCGAGTAATGTAAAAGCGGCTTGCAATCCGGAAGTTCGAAACCTAGCGGTCTCGTCATGGAGTTGATTTCGAACTCGGCTTCGGCTGGTTGGAGCGGCCAGACGTCGTGATGTATAACGCCGCGATGAAGTTGACGTGTTGAATCAGTCGTGTACAGGCAGTAACGTTCAGTCAAGAAACGATCGATCGAACCGTTGCCCGCATTGATCACATCACCTGTGGGTCTATAGGACAGGATAATTGCGGCTTCCTCGCTGGCACGTTCGCTCGTATAGTCAACAATTCCATCTTTCTTTTCATGCATTGACATTTTCGCTCTGAAATAGGGGAGATGGTAAAACTTTCTTGCTATCAAAACTGCGATTGTATTTGAACAATCGAGGCTGAAGAAATAGACGCCTGGAATTCCATCTCGGACAACATACGTGCGTACGTTCAACTCTAAAAAGTTGGAGAGACGACTCTTTGTTTTCGGCGTATAGCGAGGATAGACGTCGTTCATCACGAACGGAACAATGCCGACCCATGCGTAACCATCGAATAAGTCGAGTTCAAGCGAATTGGGAACGAGATCTCGAATGATTTCTGCTTTGATTGGCCAGTGGGCAAAAAGTAGCTTAGCCCAGGTCTGGCTCATCACCCAGAGGGATGTGGGCACCGGAAACGGTCGATGCTCGACTTTTGACAATAACGGATGCATACATCAAATCCTTTCCTGACGCCTTCGCTGATTCGGTGTGAATCATACCCGATGAGCCAAATCATTTATAAATTCTGTGGACGTTGTATCTGCATGTTATCGCGGCTCTTTTACAACGTGTACCCTGCCTGTATCATTTAGATCTACTGAATGGATGCTCTTGTTTCGATTACACAGGGCATCGAAACACTCAGTCAGGCAATCAACGGTTGAGTTCGGGTGAATTGGAATGAAAAGTGCTGATGGGTGGATGAAAGACGGTAACCCTGAGCAATACGAGATCGGTATTGACGACAGTACTGTGCACAATGCCTCTCCCAGTTTGGCGATTCGCTTTAATTCAGATGATGAGCCCGCTGGTTTCGCAGCCGCATTTCAGAATCTTGAGGCGCGGAAGTTTCTGGACAAACGCCTTAGAATGACGGCTTTTGTCAAAACTGAGCAGGTCGATGGCGCTGGATTGTGGATGCGTGTGGATGGTCCAAACGAGGACCAGCCCCTAGCATTCGACAATATGTTCACGCGGCAAATTAAGAACACCACGGACTGGAAGCGCTATGAAGTTGTTCTAGATATTCCAGCGCGAGCGACAGGAATCTCCTATGGCGCTCTGCTGAATGGAAAAGGACAGGTTTGGGTTGCGGATTTCAACTTTGAAGAGGTTGGCAATGATGTTGCCACAACAGTCAAGAAACCGCGGAAAACGGCGACACGAAGCGCCTAGCGATTTTGGCTGGTCGCGTTAGTTCCTGTGGCTGAGACTCACAGGTGCGTCTTCGCGGGGAGTTTCTTCCAGGCCTTCGCAGCATTTGCTCAGATCGATGGTGATTGAGAATACTCGGATGATCTCTAACGTTTTAACAATCGAACTGGATTCGGTGTTGTTCATTAAATAGCCCTCGCCTCGTTGTCGGTAAGATACATCAACCATCGTGACGATGTCGTGACTAAACTGAATCTACTAATGCGATGAGAATGACGCTATCTTTTCTATTCCTTCTTTGCTTTGCCTACCTGGCTGAGCATCATTACGCCAACAAGGACCAGCACCAGATAGAATTTCTGCTGGCTAAAGAGGGTGTAGCCGATCTTGATTAAATTGAGCGGCACGTTGAGCTGATAAGCCACAGCCATAGATGTGTCCCACAGCAGTGCGTTCAGTGGCTCGACGAACCACATCAGGCCGAAAACCAGCCAGATTCCATACCTTCCGAAATTGTTCATTGCTATACGTACAGGACGTGGCAGAAAGGGTTCAATCACTCCGTAACCGTCCAGGGGAGGAATTGGCAACGAATTCAGAAAAAATGCCACGATTTGCAAAAGCACGAGAAACGCCATGGCTGGAGCTAGCCAGGCAAGATTGTCCGGCGGCTGAATGTTCAATAAAAATGGAAGTGCGTAGACGAAAATCATAATCGCGCTTCCCAGTGGTCCGGCCGCTGAAACAGCTGAATGCCAGAATCGATTCTTAAGGGCGCTTCGATCGATATAGACTGCTGCACCTGGTAATGCGATTCCACCAATCATGAGCATGACAATCGGCACCACCAGTGTGAGTCCTGGATCCGTATATTTGAGAGGGTTTAAGGTGAGGTAACCTTTCTCTTTAACTGATTTGTCGCCACCGATGTAGGCTACCAGCGCATGACAAAATTCGTGCACGCAAAGTGCTAATATCCAGCCGAAGCAAACTGTGAGTGCTAGAAACATTTTGGTCCCGCGAAGCTAAGTTAAGGGTAACACAGCGCGATCAAGCGCGATTATGCATGTTCCATGCATCAGTATCAGATGCGTTCCCCTGCGTGTCGATAGGGGCGGGTGCGTATCAAATGCGGTGGCGCCGTTGCTCGTACGCTTTGACGTTGCAATAAGCCATTCTCAGTGCGGGCACTTCCACGTCTTTTTTCTCAGCTCTGGCGATAAGGTCGCCCAGGATTTGGTCACCTTCGACGTTGTTTCCTTTTTCCAGATCGCGCAGCATTGATGCGGCGAGCGTTGATTTCTCATCGATAGATCTTGCTAATGTGTCACGCACGAATTGTTCGCCTGGTTCGTGCCCGTGTGCTTTCATGACGGCAAGACACTCATTCAACATCTGTTCTGCGATTTCTTTGCCGCCGGGCGAGCGCGCAATCTCGCCAATGTTGGCTCGCATCAAGCAGTTCAGACCGGCAAGAGTGGCTAACATTACCCACTTTTCCCACATGTCCTTCTGTATGTTCGTGCTGGCAATCGATTTGTTTTTCGCTTCTGCGGTCATTTCCTTGATCGCTTTGATGCGTGGAGACATATCGCCGTTTAGTTCACCGAATTTGAGTGTATGCGCATCGTTCAAGTGTACGATACGTCCGCGTTCGTCTACAGTCGCGGAAATAATGCACATTCCGCCTATGACGCGTTCCTTGCCGAAAGACTTCTGCAGCTCATCTATATGTCGCAGTCCGTTTAGTAATGGAAAAATTGTTGTGTTGCTGCCCACTCCAGGCTTGATTGCAGCTATTGCGCTGGGTAGATCAAACGCTTTGCAAGAGAGAATTATAAGTTCGAATGGTTCTTGAACCTTCTCGATCAGCTTGACGTCCGGCCGCGTTATGTCACCAGTGGCACTCTTTACTATAAGTCCAGTTTCGCGGAGTTGTTCTGCCTTCTTTGGTCTTACTAGAAAAGTGACGTCTGCCCCGGCTTCTAACAGTCTCGCTCCAAAATAGCCGCCGGTGGCACCTGCACCTAATATAAGTGTCTGCACTTGAATCCCCTCTCAGTCCCATAAATTATTGCACGCGAGATAAGTGGAATTGCAACGGATGGAGATCAGACCTATGTAACACTAACGCTATTGAGCGTCGGTTGGTTGGTTGGTTGGTTGGTTGATTGGTTGTGAATTGAGCTAGCAAAAGTAATTGCTCAAATCTCTAACGATATTTACTGATGATTCTTTGTCTGTGAGATTGGCAATAATCGCGTTCGTTGCTTTCACGAGGTCGTGTGGTGTAATCATGATTTCTTCGCCCCACTGACCAGCGCCGACTCCAAGTATTTCTTGCTTTGCCAGAGATTCGTCTAGAACAGTGCGAAAGCCCTCGGGCTGCCAGTGAAAGGGGGGAATCGATCCGATTACATAGCCTGTCACTTTCTGCACTACATCTGGTGCAGCCATTTTTATATTGCGCGAACCGAGAGCCTTTTTGAGATGACCAGAGACGACGTTTTGATCTGCGCCAACCATGATCAGCGCATGTTCAGGTTTGTCGGTTTCAAAAATCAGCGTCTTCACCATCTGGCGTTCGCTGAACCCGAGCGCCTCCGCCACATTTGCGGCGCCCTTCTCTGTTGTCGGCGGAAAGGAGAGGCGCTTGTAGTGTATACCGTGGCGATCTAAATATTCGTGAGCCGGAAGAATTATCGTCATGCAATGCACATTTCATAACTGAAAGCAGCAAGAGTTATACCATATGGAAGCAGCTGACTAAGTGTTGGCAAGTGGCTTTGCGCCAGCGGTGTCATAGGGAATGAGGTGCAGTACATGGCAAAGATGCGTGCGGTTCAGGTTTCGAAGGCTGGTGGACCTCTCGAGTTGGTTGAAAGAGAGATTCCAAAACCTGCATCCGGTCAGGTATTGGTTAAGGTACAAGCCTGTGGCATTTGCCACAGTGATTCTCTGGTCAAGGAAGGTCACTGGCCAGGCATTCAGTACCCTCGCGTACCTGGTCATGAAGTTGCCGGCGTAATTGCTGAGGTTGGTGCCAACGTATCGGCGTGGAAAGTCGGGCAGCGCGTTGGCGTTGGTTGGTACGGTGGCCACTGCACCGAGTGTGAGTCTTGCCGTCGTGGCGATTTCATTACATGTCAGAAAGGGTTGATCGCCGGTATCTCTTATGACGGCGGCTACGCGGATTATATGATTGCCCCAGCGCAAGCGCTGGCATTGATTCCGGACGACTTGAACGCGGTTGAAGCTGGACCGCTTCTCTGTGCCGGTATCACCACATTTAACGCGCTTCGCAATAGCATTGCCAGACCTGGAGATCTCGTTGCGATTCTAGGTATAGGTGGGCTTGGACATTTAGGCGTGCAATTCGCTCGGCGAATGGGATTCAATACAGTTGCCATTGCCCGAGGCAAGGACAAAGAAGAACTGGCTCGCAAGTTAGGAGCGCATCATTACATTGATAGTAAGGCCTCAAATGTAGCCGATGAGCTCAAGAAACTCGGCGGTGCTAAAGTCGTGCTTGCCACTGTCACCAATAGTGATGCCATGGCTGCCACCATCGGTGGTTTGGCTGTCGATGGTACGCTGCTTATCGTTGGTGCGTCATTCGAGCCACTTTCTTTCAACGTGCTGCAAATGATTGGTCCTCGTCTGGCTATTAAGGCATGGGCATCAGGTACGGCTATTGACTCCGAGGATACTTTGAAGTTCAGCGTTCTTACCGATGTGCGCTCGATGAACGAAGAGTACACACTGGACAAGGCGACTGAAGCGTATGAACGAATGATGAGCGGGGCTGCAAAGTTCAGAGTCGTTATAAAAACTGGAAATTGATGGAATTTCCTTCTGCTCTTAGTGATGCCGTACTGAAGCACAAATATCCGCTGGTGTTTGCTACGGTCAGTGGCGCACATCTGTATGGATTTCCATCACCCGATTCTGATTTCGATTTGCGGGGCGTGCATGTTTTTCCGGTGCGCGATCTGCTTGGTTTAGACGAGCCCGACGACACCATCGAGCTCTCGAGCCTTGAGGGTGGAATTGAATTAGATCTGGTCACACACGATCTGAAGAAATTTATCTTGTTGATGTTGCGACCGAACGGTTATGTGTTGGAACAGCTCCTGTCTCCACTAGTGGTGCACACAACACCCGAACATGAAGAGTTAAAGGCTTTGGCTTCTGATTGCATAACGCGCCATCATGTTAATCACTACGTTGGCTTTGCCAATTCTCAATGGCGATTGTTTGCTGGTGAGAAAGTACATCGCGTTAAGCCGCTGCTGTATGTTTTTCGTATTTTGTTGACCGGAATTCACTTGATGAAAACCGGGATAATCGAAGCCAATTTGAACATCTTAAACGAACAATTCAAACTGGAGTATTTGCCTGAGTTGATTGAACAAAAACAAACCAGTAACGAGCAAAGCACACTTGATTCCTTTCGGCTGCATTTTTACGAGAGCGAATTTCAGCGGCTGCTGGAGGAGCTAAAACAAGCTTCCATTGATAGCAGTTTGCCTGAGCATTCTTCTGCCAGACCGGCATTGAATGATCTGCTTAGACGGGTTCGATTACAAACTCTGTCATGACTTACTGCCGCTCAGACTATTTGACTTTACCGGCTTTGTTCGGACCCGTACGGTTTACGCGTGTCAGCTTTTCCATCGCTTCTTTAATTTCGACATCGTCATCTGAACCAGCCAAACCGAACTGCTTGAGCATCTGCCTTGCTTCGGAGTAGGTATGAATTGCTTGCTGTTTTTGCCCAAGGTTGGCTTGAGCTGCGCCGAGGTCGGCATATACATCCCACAAGGCTTTCTGGTTGATTGTGGGATGTTTTTTTCGTATGGCTAACTCTTCCAGGCAAACTTCTAAAATTTGTTCATTGGTTGAGAAAACCTTAGAGCGGCAATGTTCGTCTACGTCGGCAAGGAAATAGCTATCTTTGCCAGCCAGGCGTCGGATGGAATTTCGCATGTCGCCATATAACCTTTTGGGTTCTGTTCTTTCCGTAATGTAGCTCGGTGATTCATCAAACGCATTGTGCTGCGAGATCTTGAGAAAGAGCGGATAGAAGTTTGTATCACCGCGAGTTTTATTCACGATTGTTTTGAGATACGCTTCTGCTTGCTCATCTTTCCCTCGTAAGTAGGCTATCCTCCAATCGTCCAGCAGACTGGAGCCATAGACTTTAGTAACGCCCGGGGAATTTTTAAAGTCCAATTTCATCATGCCGTCTGCAACGTGCACGATTGTCGGATCTGACAGCAGCATCTGGTTGCTGTCTGCAAAGCAAGCTGAAGTTGCTTGAAATGCAAGAATGCTCAAAGTACAGAGATAGCTTTGGATCAAACGGTCTAGCGGCAAGGGATCTCGTTGAACTCGTTAGTACTGAATGTAATTGTAAATGGTCGCTTCGGTAGTGTCGAGATAAAACTTCGAATCGCATTGATTCGAGCGTGTCTTAGAGCTTGTATTTCGAGGTCAAGCTAGCGATGGTGTTTGCTTCATTCTCTGTCAGAGGGGCGTGTTCGAATTCGACGTTAAATGCTTTTGCAAAGCCAATTTTCATCGCTTGTTCGAGTTCTTGCATGCTTACGCTTCTATTTAATACTTCGAACAGATTGGCGTGCCTATCTCCAGTATTTTCAGCGTTGGCTGCGAGGGAGTCAGCTCCGAAGACCTCACTGATTTTATTTTGCTCCTGGTTGAGCAGAATCGAGCCATGCTGTAAAACTGCAGTTTTGCGTCGCAGTTGCGCGCTGCCGATCATTTTTTTGCCTTCATACTGGAGATCCGCGTTAGTAGTCGCTCTAAAGCAATCGTAGTTTGCCCGGTAATCTGATTTTGACGAACCGAGAGTCAGTGTAATACCAAACTGTTCAAGCGCATAAATCAGACCCTGACAGATTTCTTTGTAGGCGGCGACGACGCTGGTGCTCAAAAGGCTGCCCGCACCTGAAACGAGTTGGTCTTCCAAGTTCGCTGCGGCAGTCGATCCGACAGCGGTACTCGATGCGACAAATGAATAAGTCAAGTCGCCCAGGTGTAGAACCGCGCGTCCGCCTGTCGTTCTGCGAACTACATCCAGTCCGTGGCTTTTGATTGAGCGAATCTCCTGGTCGGAAATTTTCTGGGAATAGCCAATCGAAATCGCGGCGGGATCCCAGCCATAAAGTCGAAGCGTTGGTGGCACTTCGCCCGCCAGATGCGCTTCAAGAATAGCCTCGTCTGCAGCCATGTTGAAGGCTGGTTCGAATTCTCCATAAGTGATTAGCCGCCAGGTTACCATTTCGAGGTGATCATCACTTATTGATTTGCTGTGCTGTCATAAGGGCTTCAGAATCACTTGCTTTGATGGATGCCGTTTATCAAGAAACACTTGCTTTGATTATGGCAGGAGCCTTAACCGGTTTATCGCTGAAGGTAAAAGCTTCTGTTAGTTTGGCTTTTGCAGCTTCAAACTGCTCCGGTGTGTCGGCGTAAACATCAGCAATTGCCGTCCCGCCTTCCACCTTCGCGCCGACCTTGTCGCGAAGAACGACACCAACTGCAAGATTGATTGGATCGCCTTTCTTTTCCCGTCCCGCACCCATCAACTTGCAGGCTTCGGCGACTTTGCGTCCGTCGAGATGTTCAACCCACTTTGTGCCATTGCCCGGCACCAGAAATTCGTACTTATGTTTGGCCGTGGGCATGAGTGAATGATTTTCGATCACTGCGTCATTTCCGCCTTGTGCTTTCAGCAATGTGCGGAAACTTTCCAGCGCTTTGCCGCTTTCCATCAGGCCCTTGAGAATTTTGTGAGCCGATTCTTTGTCTTTGCATTTGCCTGCACTGATCAGTGCCAATGAGCCAAGTTCCATGCAGAGCTCTTGAAGATCCGCAGGTCCACTGCCTTTGAGCGTCTCGATGGCTTCGATCACTTCAAGGGTATGACCAACTGCTAATCCGAGTGGCTGCTCCATGTCTGTGACTACGGCTGTCACAGGGCGATTCAGCCTGTGACCAACTTCCACCATGGTCTTTGCTAATTCGACAGCCTTTGCCTCTGTCTCCATAAAGGCACCGCGTCCGCACTTCACATCCAGGATGATCAAGTTGGCGCCAGCTGCGATCTTTTTCGACACGACTGATGCGGCTATGAGCGGTATCGATTCGACTGTTCCAGTGACATCGCGCATGGCGTAAATTTTTCCGTCTGCCGGCGCCAATTCGCTGGTTTGACCTCCTATCGCCATGCCGATTTCCTTCACCTGTTTGATGAAGTGGTCAATTGATAGGTCGCTTTTGAAGCCTGGAATTGCATCCAACTTGTCAATTGTGCCGCCTGTATGTCCGAGCCCGCGCCCGGAGAGTTTAGCCATCGGAATGCCGGCTGCTGCCAGCAATGGCACGAAAACGAGAGTTGTTTTATCGCCGACTCCTCCCGTGCTGTGCTTATCGGCAACGAGCGGTCCTATCGATGAAAGGTCGAGAACAGAGCCAGAGTGGCACATGGCATCAGTCAGCCAGGCAGTTTCGTCGGCTGTCATTCCCTGCCAGCACACTGCCATCAGCCAGGCCGAAAGTTGATAGTCAGGAATCGAAGCGTCGGTGACGCCTTTGATAAGGAAATCAATTTCTGCTTTTGTATGTGCACGTCCTGAGCGCTTAGCTAGGATGAGGTCTACCATTCTCACTGGGCTGTCTCCCTCAAAAATGTCTCTTGTCGCCCCGCTTTTCCTGTAGCCTCTTGACGACTTGGCTCTCACCTGGATAATGGTGATCAGGGAGCGAGACCCACGAAGCATACATGAAGTCTTAGCGGTCTCCTCCCGTTTTATTGGGAATTTTCTGTGAAGAATTGGCGTTCTTAACGCCGTAGCCTAAAACACTTTGCTTGCAGGTGTTATCCTTTCCTTGCCCGGGTGGATGGGCCCGGTCTAAGGAATCAAAATGCAGACTCTTCCGAACGTCAAAGAAGACCAGAACATAAGAGCGCTTGCCCGGCTCGGTCAGATCAACTTCATCAATTCTTTGCCTGTAGTGGTGCCGATGTTGCGCCATTGCGATGAGATAAAGGCGCGAATAGTTTTCGGCACTCCTTCCGAACTGAACAGCCAGTACGCTAAAAAGAAGCTAGATCTCGGAGCGATGAGCTCTTTCTTCTATCTCGAAAGTTCTGACATGCAACTGCTGCCCGATCTTTCCATCTCAAGCATTGGCGCTGTCGGCAGCGTGCTGTTCTTCAGTAAGAAGGATTTAAAAGACCTGGGAAATTGCAAAATAGCTGTTCCAATGTCATCAGCCACTTCAATCAATTTGCTGCGTGTTTTGCTCCAGGAACATCATGGTGTTGAGCCGTGTTTGGTGCCGGCCGAGTCGCCCGACCTCGATTGCAGCGACCTTGATGCGGCTCTGGTTATAGGTGATCGAGCTTTGCTCGTAGACCCTGACTGGACCAGCAAATTTCAGCGTTGGGATATGGGTGCCTGGTGGCATCAAACTTATAATTTGCCGATGACATTTGGTGTTTGGGCCGCTAAAAATAGTTGGGTTGAGTCTAATAAAGAGACTTTCAGCGAGATTAGTGCAGCACTTGTGAGAGCCAGGCAGGAGGGTCTGTCGACTGCGCTGGACGAGGTTATCGCTGAATCTATGGAGCGCTTGCCGTTGAGCCGTGAACGCCTGCGTAAGTATTTTATAGAGGAATTGAATTTCGAATTTACACCTGCGCATCGGAAGGGACTTGATCTTTACCGCAGTCTTTGCCGGAAGCACCAACTTTTCACATCGAACCTTGCATGAATTCGTTTCTTCGTAGAGTGGCACTTTTAAGTGTTTGTGTGATGGCAATGGCTGGTTGTTCGGAACAGCCGGTGACGCCACGAGCAATGCCAAAAGTGCCTGAAGATCAGATGCATAAGTCAATTGTCGAGCAGGCTCATCAGGTCGACCAGACTGTCGTTGACGGATGGTTTTTTGGGCAGGAACCCAGGCTTTTTAAAAGCGGTTACCGGAAAACGACACCAGAGCAAAAGGCTGACTTCGCCATGGATTACGCAAAAATGGTCGCGGATTCCGGTCAGCAGATGGATGTGAAATGGGATAGTTACATTCCCTATTCGAAGCGCAGAGAGTTTGCTATTGCCTGGTGGAGTGACCCTGCTCATGACACTGAGTACGTGAAACAGGATCCGAAGTATAAGGTGCTCTGGATTCACGAGGCGCTTCTGGACGGAAGTGAATTGTGGTGGCGGTCTTATGAGAAATTGGGCAGCGGTAAAGTGCCTCCCCCTGCTGTTCTCGCACATGATGCTGAGCAGAGTCTGGTCTCTAAGTATTCCGAAAGCGATCATAATCCGGGTAGTTTCAGCACTCAGCCGCGCTGATTATTGATACTAAATATGGTGCCTGCGGGCGTATGGCGATGATTGTTTTTCATCAGGTCGGACGTATGGTAATAATCGTGGCTTACTGCGCTGATTAAACGCAATAAATTCTGGCTGTACGTTTTTGCTAAACATTGGGGTTGTACATTCATCTTGTGTAACGCGTGAGCCCATTCTCCGTTCCAGTTCACAATCTGGCGCAGGGGCGAGGGCAAATTGGCTGCTGTGCAAAGCTTAAACGTTGTTATACTTAAAGTTGTTCCTTCGGGTGAGCGATTTAAGGAATATGCCAGGGCCGAACAATTCAGGGTCTTTTGACGGAATGACCAGGGCCAGTCAGCCGCGTGAGGTCCACTTTGTCCTGCAAAAGCGGTACGAAGTTGTCAGCCACCTGGGGCAGGGCGGCATGGGAACGGTTTACATGGCGAGAGATATGCGGCTCGCTAATCGCTATTGTGTCGTCAAGAAACTGCGAGATGATTTCTTTCGCGAGGAAGACAAGCAAAAGGCGCTCGAATTTTTCAAGCGGGAAGCAGATGTTCTCAGCCCGCTTAAGCATCAGAATATTGTCAGCATTCTCGACACCTTCGAGGAAGATGAAAATTACTATCTCGTCATGGAGTATGTCGAGGGCGAGAACCTGCACCAGATGCTTAATCAGCGTGGTGAGCCGTTTCCGGAGGAACAGGTTCTTCAGTGGGCAATCCAGATTGCCGATGTGCTTCATTTCTTGCACAGTAACGAGCCTAAGGTCATCTATCGTGATTTGAAGCCGAGCAACGTCATGATCGACACCAAAGATCGGGTGAAGCTGGTCGATTTTGGTATCGCTCGTCCTTATGCCGAAGACTCTGATAATACTCACGTGGTTTCGGCAGGCTATTCACCGCCTGAGCAATACTGGGGCGCTGCTGACCCCCGGTCAGATATCTACGCGCTGGGCGCCACCATGCACTTTTTGCTCACCGGGCAAGAGCCGTTGGCATTGCAGGTTTGCTCGCCAAAACGCATCAATCCAAAGATATCGGACCATACAGACGAGATTGTGCAGCGGGCGACAGCGCAAGATGTCTGGCTGCGCTATCAAAGTGCGCCTGAAATGCAGCAAGAACTCGAGTTCGTGCCCAAGCAGAAGCAACCGCTTAAACTGGTGCAAGCAGCTGTGATTGGCGTCGGAGTGATGATGCTTGCCGGGATTTGCGTCTTCTTTTATTCCAAGGCAACCGCACCCGGCAATTCTGGAAAGCCTGTTATTGGCGATGGTGCGCTTAAACAGAAGGATGACGAAATTCGCAGACTGCGCGAAGAGAAGAACAAAGCGCTTGCCACTATAAGAGCCTATCAAACGAAAGACGACACTGAGTCTCAGACCGAACCCTCGTCTCAGCCACCTTCGCTGGTGCCGCCAACACTTGTACCTCCGTCGCCTCAGGCTATAGCTCAGAACCAGCCGCCAACCGGTTCCGCTCAACAGTCAGCGAAGTCGAAAGCGGTGGTATTCAAAGAGATGGATGAGGCTTCTTTGACAGACCCTGAGGGGTTGGCACCACTTGAAGAAGACAGCGGCAAGCGTTAATTAGTGTGGATTAGCGTTGATTATTGGCGTTGATTACTGGATTCGCGTCGACAGATAAATGACAGCGATACCAAACAAGATTCGATAAGCAACAAAAACGTATGTGTTATGTTTTCGCAAGTACTTGATGAACCAGGCAATTGCGGCGTAGCTGGAGATTGTTGAAACAATCAAACCGACTGCGAGATTGATCGTTTGTTCGCCATTCATCCCCGCGCTCATCATTTCTTTCAGCTCAAGCAATCCGCTCAGAATCAATGCTGGGATGCCGAGCAAGAAGCTAAATCTTGCAGCATCTTCGCGTTTGAGGTCTAGAAACATGGCTACGGTCAATGTTGAACCGCTGCGCGAGCAGCCTGGGATCAAAGCCATAGCCTGACCGAGACCGACGAGAAACCCATCTTTGCCGGTGATGCTGTCGATGCCGCGCACGTGTTTTGCAAGTTTTTCGGCAATCATAAGCAAGCAACCCATCACAAGCGAAGCTACGCCGATAACTATCATCGCTCTCAGTGGCCCTTCAATCATTTTTTTGAGCAGCAAGCCGATGATGCAGATTGGCAGAGTTCCGACTGCAATCGCGCCGGCGATTCTGAAATCTTGATCGCTGAAATTCTTTTCTCTAATTGCTCGAAAGGCACCAGATGCGATACTAAGTATGTCTTTCCAGAAATAAGTTAGTACCGCGACAACTGAGCCAATCTGAATCACTGCCGAGTAGGCGGCTCCGGGATCACCCCAACCCAACACGGTAGGCACCACGCGCAAATGTGCCGTGCTGCTGATGGGGAGAAACTCAGTCAGACCTTGAACAACCCCCAGTACAACTGCTTCTACCAGGGTCATCGGGCTATCCGTCATTTGTATTTTCGTCCGTTGTTTGTTCTACTTTTTGTTCTTCGGCAAAATTGCTGCCTATAAATCGCTTATCTGTTGCTGGTGCCGAACCGCCTGATCCGTGAATCCAGCTGGAGAGTCCTTGCTTTGCGCGTTTTGGTTTGTCGTCGCTCTGGTCTGCACCAGCATCTGCATTCCGAGTCTTTCCGCCCAGCAGCAACAGTAGTTTGTCCAGAGTCGCAACGTCGTCTGGTTTCATATCAGTGAATTCCAGTCCGATGACAGTCTTATTTGCGAGCCAGTTACGTTCCACCCGAATGACGCGGCTTGCGGTTGCGATTTCGCCGACGGAAGATTCAATGACTATGTTTACACTCAAACCAATATCATCAGGAAGTGGTTGCAGTGTCTCCAGCGCCACTCCTGATCGGGAAATGTCTTTTGTTCGGATTTCTGAGCCCAATCGCTGACCATCTGTGCTTGACATTCGCACTGGTACGTCGACGGCTACACGTGGTTGTCTGCGTCGCTGTATGACGGGATCGAGCTTTGGCGTTGAGCAAAGCATGCCCGTTTTCCCGCCAGTGTGCTGGGCTCCCATCACCGAGCTTGACCAGAGCCCATTGAAAGTATTGTCAGCGGAATCGCTGACAAACCATATTTTTGTACCTTTCGGTAGAACTTTGTTGGACTCTTTACTGGTCTTGATTTGAACGCACAGTTGATTGCCTGATTTTTCGACAATGGTGGCACGGCCGAAACCTATTTCGCCGGGTGCGACCTCTACCTTTACTTTATATACTTTGCCGGTTTCGAACATTCGTGCGGTTTCCATACTTACACGGGGTTTGGCATTCACTTTGCATCGACGCCACCGTCTTGTAATTATTACATTCTTCTGCTCCCTGCGATGGCTTTTCAAAGTAAGTTAACTGCAACTGAGCCTCGAGTTTTCTGTTGATTGCTTTGACTGCAAGCTGAAGTGATACTGCCTGTGGAGGCACATTCCTGAGCATGTGCCAGATCATATGATCGACTTGAGTTGTTTCCTTTTTCGATTTGGCTAATTTGTTGAGCCTTTCGATGCGGTGTCTGGTGGCTCAGAACTGCCGGAACATCGTTTGTCTTGACAAAGAGAGCCTCAGATGTCACTTTAGTCTCCTTAGCTGGAAAGTATTTGCATGCAGTCGAGATTGACTTTATCAATTGTTCTTGCCGCAACAATCATGACTAATAGTCGTGTTTGGGCACATGCTGATGAGCAAGATGCTGTCATACCTTCACTGAATCAAATTGAAGGCGATCAGAAAGATATCCCCCCTTCGTCGCTTCAGGGTGGAGTTGAGCAGAAAGATAACGCACCGCTTCAAGGCGGAGTTGATACGAAGGTGACTACTGCTCCGCCATTGCAAGGCGGTGTTGATACGAAAGTGACTACCGCTCCGCCATTGCAAGGCGGCGTCGAGCAGAAAGCGACTACCGCTCCGCCCTTACAAGGCGGCGTTGAGCAGAAAGTCGCTGCTCCGACTCTTCAGCCTGGAGTTGGTAAATTCGCGAGTGAACCATTGCGCGGTGCGGTGGATCAAACCGGTCGACCTCCGCTTAAGGGGAGCGTGCAAGATTCACAGCGTAATGCTCTGCAAGGGCAGGTGAGCGATCAGGGTATTTCTCTTGGCGCACGTACACCGAGTTATTCAGCGGTGATGCGAATCATTCAAATCAAAAAAACGGATGCGGTGCCCGTGGCTAAGCCGCCGCCAATCACCGAAGCTGAGATTCAGAGGGCACGATTTCGAGATAATCCCGATTTGGACCGAGCTCCGGTTCGTGCAGATGATACTCCTCAGGGGCGTCCAATTCGTGGTCAAACCAATGGTGGAGCGCCTCGACCGGTAGTTTCGGATGGACGTCCGCAACGTACAGCTCTTGGAGTGCCGCAGCGTTCCGAACCAGAAGGGGCTCCGACTCGGACATTGTTGTCTGTAGATGCGCCGCCGATCAGACCTGACGGTGGATGGTTCACGCCTCCCTCGCGGTTGCCGCTGGACAATCAAGCTCCGTCCAGTCGGGTGGAGTTGAATCCAATGCTTTTTACGAGACCTGCTGATGGTGCAAATATCGCACCAGGTCAGGATAATTCTCGAATTTTGCAGCCGCCACCGGGCCGTGACATCGCAGCGATACCTAAGCGCGCTAACCCAGATGGTTTTCAAGATGTGGCGAAAAAGAAAAAACGGGATAAAAAAACAAATTTGGACGTCAAGCCAAACGCTGGTGCCCAGGCTGTTCCCGAGCTGGCAGCTTGTGCCGATGAGATGCTGCTGTGGGATCGCTGGTATCAGCATGTAAACGATTTAGTATGCGCGGCGTTGCGCACGACAATGCCAAAACACGGAAATCCAGCTGGCACAAATCGAGTGCACATCACGGTCTGGGCGGATCATCGTCTTGAACCTCGGTTGGTGGAAAGCAACAATCCGAATTTCGATCAGGCGATTATTGAGGCTTATAAATCGTTAAATGGTAGCGCTGAGCTTGAATTCCCGAAAGGAACGCATCGAAAACAAAATGATTATGAGACGGCGCATATACAGGAAATTCCCGCAGCCACAGCCGCGTTTGAGTCTCGGACGGTTCGTGGAGATCTGGAGACTTTGGTTAAATAACCTGTCAAACACGCCTTCTCGGAGCAAATTTTCATATACCAAAATTAGTTGGAGTATATGATCTTGCCATGAGATCGAAGAATTTCTTCCCGTCAAATACCATTTTAGCGGCGCTGCCGACGTTTACTTGCTGCTTGCTTTCGACGCAATCAGCGTTCTGTCAGGAATTGAAGCCATTGCGTCCGATGCGGAGTCCGACCACAAGTGGTGTCACTTCGTCCGAAGAGCAGTTGCGTGTGCCTCGCGTGCAATCGGCTGCTTCGATGCCATCCAAAACCGCCTCTGCAGCGAGCGCGAAGCCTGCTGCAAATGCATCGCCCCTGGAACGGGGAAAGTATTTTTCCAGACATGGTGCTTATAGCGATGCGTTCAATTTTTTCACTAAAGCTGCCGATGCTGATCCGAAAAACCCGGAGCCGTATAATCGTCGCGCCCGCGTAGAATGGCAACTTGAGAAGAACGACGAAGCCCTGGAAGACGTGCGCTATGCAATCAAGTTGAACCCTGATTATGCAGAGGCTTTTTGTACGCGAGCTCAAATACTAAATTCAATGGGCAAATACCACGATGCAATCGTCGATACCGCCCTTGCCATGGAATTGAAACCGCGTCTTAAAGAGGCTTACACGATTCAAGCGAGTGCCTATCGCAATTTGAAGCAATATCATGAAGCCGATGAATTGATGCAGAAACTGGCAGCTATTCCTGACCCCATCTCTGCTTTCGATGAATGGTCGCCGAACATAGACTATACGCAATACATTGCCGACCTGCAGTCACGTGTTCGTCAGCACTTCCAGCCCCCGATGGGAGCCGTGTACCCGCCGATTGTCGTTCTGTTCAAGATGCATCGAAACGGTCAGGTTTCTGACGTTCGCGTTAATACTGCCGGTGTTGCCACCGCTGATAATGCTGCCATCGAAGCTGCTAAGTCGGCATCGCCTTTCAATCCACCCCCGGCAGGCTCTCCGCCTGACTTTGATGTCTTCGTTGTGCTCGATCCACCGATTGCGCAAGACATGGGGGCGCCGAGTGACGCTCCCGCCGCTGCTTCTGCGCAGGCAGCAGCGCCGCAACCGGCTGCGCCGAAAGCGGGAATCAATTGGGGCAGTACACTCAACCAGGGCTTAAATACTGGATTGAATCTGATGCGCTTCATTCGATTCTAAGTGTCGTTCAAGTGTCGCTCAAGTGTCGCTCAGCTGTTCGCCAGCGTTTTGCTCATCCAGAGCCAATCTGTACACATCTGATTTTTTGCAGTGGAACTGGTCTGCCAGCAGCGCCGCTATATCTTTTACTGAACGATTTGCTTTGAGTTCTTTTCTGATAGCGTCCCTGAGCTCGTCTTCGGTTGTTTCACTCTGACTGTTTGCAGTCATACCGGCAACGACGAGTACGAATTCGCCACGAATTTCCTGGTTCGAGTATTTTTCGATAATCGTGGAAATCTTGCCGCGCACGAACTCTTCATGCAGTTTGGTTAGTTCTCTGGCAAGGCAAATATCGCGGTCTCCAAAGACGTCGAGAAGCGCAGTCAAATTTTTGATCAACTTGTGCGGAGAAACGTAGAAAACGATTGTTCTGTTGTCGGTTCGTAATTCTTCCAACCGAGATTTTTGTGCTGAAACCTTATCGGGCAGAAACCCCTCGAATACGAATTTATCGCATGGCAAGCCGCTCCCCACCAGCGCCAGCAGAAATGCACTCGGTCCTGGAATGGGCACGACTGACATTCCCAGCGCAATCGCTTCTCTGACGATCTGGTAACCCGGATCTGATATCAGGGGTGTGCCTGCATCAGAAATCAACGCGACAGAATCTCCTTGAGCAGCGGCTTGAGCAAGTTCTTGCAGGCGAGCGCCTTCGTTGTGTTCGTGGCAGCTCACCATCTGCTTTTTCAGATTCAGGTGATTGAGAATTTTTATTGTGACGCGAGTGTCTTCCGCAAGAACAAATTTAGACTGTTCAATTACTTTGCGAATTCTGATTGTTAAGTCGTCCAGGTTGCCAATTGGAGTCGCAACAATGAACAGGGTTCCTGACATCTAGCCGCCTATGGTCATCATCATGACTGCCCGCCAAACCACCAAATATATACGATTTTGCTGCTTCGGCTAGCATTTGGATTTAGACATATCGAAACAACTTACATATGTTATCTACAGGGTTTTCTACAGCTGTAGATAATTTAATACCCAAGCTTAGCGGCACCAACTTGCAAACTGAAATTGTTTTGCGCAACGCCCGTGGTTCATTGATCTAACGTTATGCGGCAAGCGTGGACTGAGGTAAACGATGTCTCCATGCGGTTTTGTGAGAAGATAGTGAATGTGAAGAACTCCGCCGCCAACAAGAATCGCGAAAAGAAACTTTCCAGTATCTTCAGGGAACTGAGGCTGATTGCGACCGAAGTAATACTTCGTTACGAGAGTGATCGAATCAGCATGCGAGAAGATATTCGCCATGCCGATCATGTCTGCGAATTATCCGAGGAATATGCTTTTCGAGCATTATGTTTCTGGCTTGTCACCACATGTGGTTCGTCTGTATACAAAGGTGCTATGCCTTCGGCTCTGGAGCGAGTATCGCGCTGTCTGAGCGGACTTTGGTGCGAGGGTGGGGCATATCCATTCGCTAGCAATCTGAGTACAGAATTATTCGAGCAGGTTTTTGAGAGATGCAAGAACCTTCTAGATGGCTGTTCTGCTGAAATTGAAATGATAGGTTCGCTTTACGAGCATATCCACAAGTATCCTTTGAAATTCGAGGCGGATGGGAAGTTCTCTATACCGATTCATATACAAGAGAAGGACAAGCGACGTCTGGTAGGGCAGTTTTATACTCCCGCACATATAGTTGATTATTGCTTTGAACGAGCGACAGATTCAGCGAAAGATAAGTTCATTATTGCCGTCAAATCATTTGCTGCCAGGTTCAAAGATGCTCATGCACAGCCTGATTTGCAAGAATTTCTGGATGATTGCACGGTTTTTGATCCTTCTTGCGGCACCGGCAACTTTTTGCTAGGGGCGATTCGACTGTTCAAGAGACACTGCAACAATCCACTTGCTGTTTTGCGCTTTTCTGGTGCCAATCTTTTCGGTTGCGAACTCGATGGAAGAGCTGCCGCTCTTACTCGTATCGCTCTAATGATTGCACTCGTTGATTGCTTGATGGAGATACCCGAGGGAGATTTGCTCACAGAGGCAAAGAAGTTGTTGGCGCTTTTGCGCAAGAACATCAGGAATACGGATACCTTATATGATGCGCCGTCCGAGTATTTGGTTACCAGTGCGTTGCCATCAGGGGATGACAACCGAACCTTTGCGCTAGTAATTACGAATCCTCCGTATGTAAGTTTTGGGGCCAGAAATCAACCGAAGCTCCTTGAAAGTGCCACTGCATATTTGCGTCATAAATTTCCTCAATCGGCTGAGTACAAAATTCGTATACATTCAATATTTCAAGACATTGCTCTGCGATTCACTAAGACGGGCGGAGTAGCCAGCTTGTTAGTACCCGATGGCTTTCTTACAGGCGGCTACTATAAGAAGTTGAGACAGCTTTTAATATCCAGGTCTAAAGTGCGTTCTCTGGCAGAATTGCCTGCTGATACCGTTCCCGGTGCCGTGGTGGGCAGATGGTGTGTAGCCACATATGAACGAACTGCAGAAGAGCGAATTTCTGAAGAGCGAAGTGCAAAAGAGCAAACTGCAAAAGAGCAAACTCCAAAAGAGCAAACTGCAAAAGAGCAAACTCCAAAAGAGCAAACTCCAAAAGAGCAAATTGCCAAAGAGCAAATTGCCAAAGAGCGAAATGCAGCAGAGTCGTCTGATTATTCGGTAGATCTCTTCACTCATATCGACTCTGTGCCCTCATTTTATGCTCTGCCCAAGTCACTGCTGGTCTCCCCGGATCAATATCGGTTTCGACTGGTTTTCAACAAAATCGATCAAAATCTGTGTGAATTGATAGACAGACTTGAGCCTTTATCAAGTCAGTTCCAGGGACGGACTGGTATCAGAGCTTTGCATGGACAGAGTTCGATTGTTGCTCCTCAGTCTCGCGGCAAGCAATGGCATCGCGGAATTACATCCGGTTCTTCGGTGTCACCGCATGTAGTGACGTGGGCGGGAGATTGGTTGAATATAGAACCATCACTTTTGTATAAAGGCGGGTTCGATTCCAGGGTGATTGAGAACCCCAAGATTTTGATCAGGCAAACCGGCGATAGCCTGATCGCTGCTTATGATGACGAAGGACTCTATCATCTGAACAATGTTCACAGTTTGAGCGGTCGCACTGGTGCGTCCTTGAGTCTTCACTATATAGACGGTTTGCTGAATTCGAGACTATGGCTTTACTTGTACAGATTGAAGACGCGTGAGCAAGGGCGTGCTCTTGCTCAGATCGATATCGAAACACTCGAGTCTATGCCCCTACCAGAGCAAAACGCCGCTATCGAGCAACAAATAGAAAATCTGACGCGTTTGTACAGAAGACTGAATTCTGTGCATGGTTCAGATATGCAAGTGCGCATTGAGCGCGCAATCGATAAGCTGGTTTACGATCTCTACGAATTAGATCAGCCAATCGTGCAACAAATCGAGCGCTGCTGTGGGACACTAAACAAAGATGCTGCTGATTTAGCTACGGCAAGTGAATTGTTGGCTCTTCAGCAGTTGGCGGTATCCGAAGGGGTTGTATGTCTATCGTAAGACTATCGGTGGTTTCGCTATCCGCTCTGTTGCTGATTGGGGCACAAGGAGCAAGTGCTTTTCCGACGATATCGAAAGAACGATTCGTCAAACAGTTCAATAAAGAAAAAGCTCCGCCGCCTCTAGTGATTCGGGATAAGTGGGCAGTCCTCATTGGTTTGACGAAATACCGGGATTCGAAAATTGCGACCGTTCGTGAAACGACACCTAATCTGGCTATCCTCTCAAAGATTATAAAAGACCCAAATGCCGGTCGTTTCGTCGACGATCACATAACCACTTTGTTTGATGTGCAGGCGACCAAAAAGTACTCTCAATACTTACTGACCGAAGGATGGCTGATTAAAAAGGCTTTGCCTAACGACTTGATACTGATTTACGTTTGTGGGCGCGCTTCATTTACCACCGACGATGCCATTCTCTGCACTTACGATACGGTGGCGGGCTCGCCAATTGCGACGGGGCTTTCCCTGACTGAACTTTTGACTGAAATACACCGGCGCACCCAGAGCAAAAACATCATCTGTGTCACTGATCTCGCGCCACTCAATCCGGAAGCCGGGGCGCCCCGACCGCTCTGGCAGAACATGGCGAATGCCGCCAGGGTGACAATTCTCGCTTCGAACCTGCCCGGACAACCGAGCTATCAGTCGAATGACATGGGTACGACTTTGTTTACTCATTATTTCGTCGAGGGTCTGAAGACGAACAATGGCGCAATGAACTTCGATTCGGTCGCCAAATATGTTTGCCAGAGTACGGAAACTGGTGCCAGGGAAACTGGCAGGGAGCAGCATCCTCAGTATGCGCTGCTGAATGAGAATCATGAGTTGGGAGCTGTGGCTATTGGGGTTCCGGTCAAGGCCAATCCGCACGAGCAGAGTCGACTTGCTTTCGGTCATCCGATTGACCAGCTGGCACTGACTCGCCCCGATCTTCTGGTCAGGGCCGGAAGCGTTCCGCCTTCCGCGCCAGCCGCAGAAGAAGGTGCAAAGGAGCTGCACAAAAAGCCCGCTGCTCCTGACCCCGACGATGATGACGATGACGTCCAGGACATAGACTACTCAGCCTATATGGACAAGATGAAAAAGGATATCCAGGCCAAGTGGAAGCCGCCTAAGGGTATCGAGCAGCGACGGGTCGGTGTGACCTTCAGAATCAACCGGGACGGTTCGATTGTGGATGGCACGGTGGTCGAGTCAAGTGGAGTGGAAGCAATTGACCAATCGGCCCTTGAAGCTTTGAAAGACGCGAGCCCGATTGACCCCTTGCCAAAAGGGGCTCCGCGATCCGTCGAAATCCGCTACAGGTTTGATTGGAAGGTCACGCAGTAGGTTTTAAACTGATATCGCTTAAAAAACGACCCTGAGTGACGGAAAATTGAATATATGGGAGTCTCGGGCTTTTGCAAGGTCTCATTTTGAAAACGGATTTCCCGCGGCGGTTTCAGCCCCTGTCTGCTACAAATTTGAGTAGGTTGAAAAGTCTGTGAATGGCTAGTCTGTCTGGGTGTGACTGCTTTAATAAACCACTACGTATTAACCACATAGACGCTCTTACGCCCCAGACGTATATTGGTATCAAGCTCAAAGGTTGAAATAACTGGCAAGCCCCCTGACGAAATTGACGGCGCGACCGCCAGTTACCAAAACGAACCAGAATCCCCTGTCTGGCTAGGAGTAATCAAGAATCATTATGGTCCACGATAAACCCGCCGAAGGAAAAGGCGAAAGCCAAGAGCAGCAGCAACTCAATGCAGCGGCTACAGAAGCAACCAATCGTTTGAATGCAGAAGTGCAAAAGTCACCAAACGTTGCCAGAACCAATGATGCTGCCAATGTCGCGGACAGAGTCTTAATCGCAGACAACAGTGCTGGCGATGCTAAATACGCAGAAGTGGCTAACTACGCGAAATTCGCCGACCCCGTGAGCCGAATGCCTGAGTCTGATCGGTTCAACATAGGAACACAAGCGAACGTCAAAGATGTAATGGCTCAGTTTGACTATCTATATCCAAACAACCGTGCCTTCAATCAAAGTGTGAATGACGTCCTTCGAGTATGAGTCGAAAGAACGTAGATAAATCTGGTGAAGACCGTGATGACAAGAATCCTTGCCATCAGCAGGCTCCAACCGAAAGTGAGACACCCACTTCCTGGTCGAATAAGCAGGTAAGGCTGGACTTCTGCCTCGACGAAAAAGGTCCGAACGCAGCCAAGAAGTTCAACGACTTGATTGCCAAGACGCTCAAACTGCAAGAGTGATCTGAGCAGATTAACAATTGTTCCATCTCGAAACCTGCTCAAGAAGCGGGTTTTTGCGTTTTCTGGTGTTTTTGAAATAGGGTTAAACGCTCCGCCCGGCAACCTTTGAAGCTGCATGTGATAAACTACACAGCTTGTATCGTCATTCCTAAAACGTCGGAAATTTATCGTGCCTAATATCAAATCAGCTATTAAACGCGTCGAAGTCGCAGAAAGAAATCGTCAACGCAACAAATCCTGGAAGTCGGCAGTGCGCACTGTTCGCAATGAAGTTGCTGCCTCAGTCAAGAGCGGTGACCCCGCAAAAGCATCCACAGCTCTCGGCAACGCTTATCAAGTTATCGATAAGGCTGTCAGCAAAGGCATCCTCCACAAAAATGCAGCGGCTCGCAAAAAATCGAGAATGGCTGGTGAAGTTCTCAAACTAAGCAGCAAGTAGCACTCACATTCTTTGTGGCGGGTTCTTGTGGCTGAGGGCTTAAGTTGGAAATAGATGCGGCATCCTGCGCTCAAACGCAGCACGAACAGTCCGTTGGGCAAACTCCGATCAAATTCGACCTGGATAAAATAGACGGTCCGATCCATTTCATTGGCATCGGCGGTATAGGAATGTCGGCGATCGCGCGACTGCTATTAGGCAAGGGCAGGGCGGTTTCAGGGTCAGACAAATCGGCGTCATCGATTACAGAAGAACTCGAAGCTCTCGGCGCTAAGATTTTCATTGGACATCAGGCTTCCAACGTCAAGGATGCTGGTGCGCTGGTGGTCTCGACGGCGATTCAGACCGATAACCCTGAATATGCGTTTGCTCAAGAACGAAATTTGCCGATATGTCATCGGTCCGACCTTTTGTCGATGCTGAGCAAATCGTCCAAGCTCATCGCTATTTCCGGCACGCACGGTAAAACGACGACAACCGGCATGGTCGGTCAGATTTTGCTCGATTGTCGTGTCGATCCCTCTATTGTGGTCGGCGGCATTTTCGACCGTATCGGCTCTAACGCGCATCTGGGAAAGAGTGAGTACTTTGTCGCAGAAGCTGACGAGAGCGACAGAACCCATGCCCAGGTGACTTCATATATTTCTGTTTTGACGAACATCGAAGCTGACCATCTGGAGAATTATCCTGGAGGGCTCAAGCAGATTCGTGACGTTATGGCATCGTTTGCCAACGGTTCTTCATTCGCTGTAGTCATTTGCGGTGATGATGAGGGCTGTCGCGCCGTCATGCCGGCTATTGATAAGCGCATGGTTGTATACGGTAAGAGAGGCGGTGGCGCTTACGACTACTCGTATGAGAGTCTGCCTGGCTTCGGAATGAAAGTGTTCAAGAAAGATACGCTACTGGGAACAGTGGAGTTGTCTGTTCCGGGCGAGCACAACAAGTCTAATGCGCTTGCTGCAATGGTTGTGGCTTTCGAGATGGGTCAGGAGTTCGACCCGGTGGCGGAGTCAATTGCCACGTTCAGCGGAGTTGACCGTCGCTTTCAGATTATCGGCGAGCACAATCAGATAGTCGTGGTTGATGACTACGCGCACCATCCTACTGAAGTAGTTGCTCTTCTGCAGGCTGCTCGCCAGTATATTCAAGGGCGCAAAGAGCTGAAGCGCACCGTTGCAATTTTTCAGCCGCACCAACCGGGGCGGTTGCGTGACTTGTGGAACGAGTTTTGCGGAGCTTTCGCCAACGCAGACGTCCTCTTCGTCGCCGACGTTTATGTGGCACGCGGAAAAGGCATTGAGAACATCACGTCGGAGCGCTTTTGCAAGGAAGTAAAGCATCCCGGAGCCATTTATCTAAATGGGCCTACCGAGACTTTGACTGAGAAAGTGGCAGCACATCTGGTGCCTGGCGATCTTGTCATAACGATTGGTGCCGGCGACATCACAAACATGGGTCCAGCGCTCGTTAAGCACCTGGTGCAAGGTCACTCGAATGGAAGCACAAAGTAACGTACCGCTCTGGCGTTACACGACCTTGAAGATAGGTGGGGAGGCGGCTAGCTTCTATCAGCCTGAATCTATTGATGAATTAGTCGAATTGATGGAAACGTTGAAGAAGCAAGGACAACCGTGGTTTGTTCTGGGCGGCGGATCTAACTTGCTCGTTTCTTCTAAAGGGGTTGAGGGAAGCGTAATCCGTACTGCTCACATGAAGCGTATGGAAAATCCAGAACCAAACGTCATCGTTGCCGATGCTGGGGCGAGATTGCCTCATTTGGCTCGCTTTGCGGCTTCCAAAGGTCTGTCTGGCTTTGAATTCTCAGTCGGCATTCCCGGCACCGTGGGTGGAGGCGTCATCATGAATGCCGGTGCCCACGGCAGTTGCATGTCCAACTTAATCGAGACGGTGACGATATTCGACACCGAGAAAGAAGAGATTATTACCCTGGCGAATGATGAGATTGGTTTTGTATATAGAAGATGCAATCTTGATCCGGCTAAGCACGTTGTTCTCTCTGCTCGCTTCAGGCTCACTGACGAACGACCTGATGTAATCGAAGCCAATATCAAGCACAACGAAGAATATCGCTGGAAGACTCAGCCGCTTGGTTGGCCCAATGCCGGCAGCACCTTCAAAAATCCAGAACCGACCAGAGGTGCAGGTCTGCTTCTCGATCAGTCCGGCGCCAAGCAGCTCAAGGAAGGAAATGCTGCGGTTTCGGCAGTGCATGCCAATTTCGTCATTAACATGGGCGGCGCTACATCTGATGAAGTAACAACATTGCTCAGGCGCATGCAAGATACTGTTTATGACAATTTCGATATCCGTTTGCATCCAGAGTGGAAAATAGTCGGCGATTTTACAAACTCTGAACGAGAAGTTTTCGAGTCTTAGCAATTGAAAATGCGGCAAGCTAACTGCTTCACGCTATGATTTGTTGTGGCGGTGCGATTGCATCGTGATGCGCTATCAAGTTTCAAAGTGTGAGTTCTATCGTGGTCACTATGACGCAAAGCGAGACACAATCAGGCGTTGAGCTAGTGCCCATCAACTCGGTTCGATACGGCGATAAAGGCGACGTCGTTTTGATGATGCACGGTTGGGGGCTCAACCTCGATTCCATGCGGATTCTGGGTGAGCTGCTCGGTAAGTGGAATCAAGTCATCATTGTTGACTTGCCGGGATTCGGCAAATCTCCAAAACCTGATGCCGACTGGGATACGATTCAATATGCGGAACGCATGGCGAAGTATATCGACGAACAAAATATATCGCCGGCACATCTGATCGGACATTCTTTCGGTGGACGTGTTGCAATTCGTATGGCCAGCCGCTTTCCTGAGAAGGTGAAAAGCGTCGTTTTGATTAATGCTCATGGACTGCAGCGTCAACTGACCGGGCAGAGAAAATTTAAGTCGATGAGAACGAAGTTCCTGTCTAAGACTTGCAAATTTATCGATGGAATATTCGGCACGAAAACCTACCAGAACTGGTTTACGCCGAAGTATGCATCTCGAGATTATTTGAATGCGGGACCGCTCAAAAACATAATGGTCAAAGCGGTGACGGAAGACGTCACGCCCGATGCCCTGAAAGTGAAGGCGCCAACTTTCATGCTCTACGGCGAGAAAGATGATGAAACGCCTGTTGAATTCGGTGAGCGATACAAGAGCCTGATCAAAAACTCGCAACTGGTCGTTTTGCCTGGCAAAGACCACTTTCCGTTCATGGATGAAGGTGCGCATCTTTGCGCCAGCTATATTTTGAAATTTTTCCGCAGTCTTGATGCAGAGGGAGTTTCGTCCAATCAGGCGGGGAACGTGAAGTGAACACTCTCGCCGGCGTCGTCTGTTTGATCATTTGTACTGTATGTTCTTTCTACTTCTTCTACAGAAGGGGCTTGCGCTACCTGCAATTTCTGCAGCAGGAAGATTATGAGTCGGGACGCTTTGTAGACTGGCTGATGCAGCGCAAAGCTTTTGATAAGCGCGGAAGTTTGACCAGCGCTGTTGGCATTGCCTTGAACTTTATTTTGCCGCTCTCGTTTTCGTTAGAAATCGGTCTCAATATCGCTATCGCCCTGGGGCTCAGTTATGTTGCCGGTTTGGAAGAAGACCCACGCGCAGTCGGCAAGCTCGCTCTGAAGATGACAGATCGGGCCAAACGCATTTTCAATTTGACTTGCACGATTTATTTCATCAGTTTGTTGGTGCTGCTCTTCTATTTCGCGCATGACTTCACCGATGCCGGTTTTGCCAAGCTGACGATGAGCACGTTCTGGTTGATTCAGGTATTTGCATTTTTCGCTGAACCGCTGATTTTGATTCTGGCAAATGCGCTGCTCGATCCTTATGAAAAGGACTTGCAGGAGGGTTTTGCTAACGAGGCTCGAAAGATTCTCAGCACCGTGCATCCTTTTGTAATCGGCATTACGGGAAGTTACGGTAAGACGAGCAGCAAGGTTATTCTCACTGACATATTGAACACAGTCAGTCCGACATTCACCACTCCGCGCAGCATCAATAGCTATATGGGCGTGACGCGCGAGATTCGTGAGCGCATGAAACCGCAGCACAAGTATGCTGTTATTGAGATGGGCGCGTACTATACGGGCTCAATTAAACGCATGTGTTCACTGACTCCGCCGAACGCTGCTCTGGTCACCGCGGTTGGTGCCATGCATCTGGAGCGTTTCGGCTCGCAGGAGAATGTATTCAAAGCAAAGTCTGAGCTGCCTGAGGCTCTGCCCGGTGACGGTGTGCTGGTCATTAACGGTGATTATGACTATTGCCGAAAGATGGGCGAGAATCACAAGGACAAGCGTGTTTTTGTCTACGGACTGGATGAGACGAAAGGTCCGGTCGACGCCTTGATGTACGATATCGAGCCGACCGAGAAAGGCACGAATTTTGCCATTCGCTGGCAGGGGAAAGTTTATACCGGTTCTACCTCATTGCTTGGTCGACCGATGCTGTCAAATGCCCTTGGAACATTCACGATGGCTTGTGTATTGGGATTGAATCCTGAACTTGTGCTGGCTGTGATTAAGAATGTAAAAACGGAATCGAACCGCCTCGAACCTCAGCGTGCGGCGATAGCCTCGCTGCAGGCGGTACGGAATGGCAAGCCGCCTCGAGATGGGAACGTATTGCGCTTGAACGACGCCTATAACTCTAATCCACAGGGTTTCAATGGTGCGCTGGAAGTATTGAATCGTGTCAAGGGCGGCAGGAAAATTCTGGTCACTCCAGGCATGATTGAACTCGGCGACAAGCAGTTTGAAGAGAACAAGAACTGCGCCAGGAATGCTGCGGCGTTCTGTGATCTCGTTGTTGTCGTAGGTTCGACCAACAAAGAAGCGCTCGTCGAGGGCTTGAAAGAAGGTGGGCTCAAAGACGAAAAACTGAAGCTGGTTACAAGCATGCGCGAGGCTCTGAATTTCCTGGCCGAAGATTTTTGTCTCGATGGTGACGTTGTTTTGATTGAAAATGACCTGCCTGACCTTTACGAATCTGTCCCGACCTTTTAGAGAGAAGTATGCAAAACGGTGACAGAAAAAGAAAAACAATTGCCGTGATGTTCGGCGGGAGATCGGTCGAGCACGAGATTTCCATTATCACTGGTTTGCAATTGATCAAGGCGATGGATGTAGTCAAATACAACCCGCTCCCCGTCTACATTGCACCTTCCGGTAAATGGTATGCCGGAGAGGCTCTGCTCAATCGTGATTTTTACAGACGTATGCCATCCTCGCTTTCTGAAGTGGATGAAGTGACACTTCTTCCTCAACCTGATGTTGGTGGCTTAACTGTTTTGCGCCCTGGTACAGGCAGCGATTTTTCGCTCGAAACCGGCACTGACAGGCGTGTATTGCCGGTTGACGTCTTCTTTGTTTCATTTCACGGCACGTTTGGAGAGGATGGATGCATCCAGGGCGTGCTGGAGATGGCCGAGGTGCCATACACCGGATGCGGTGTCTTATCGGCTGCTGTCGGAATGAGCAAATATCATTGTAAAAAGCTTCTGGAGAGCCACGGCGTGCCGGTTTTACCTGGCGTTATAGTCAATCGCGAATCGATTGAAGTAAACCTCGGCAATAACTTAGCGCAAGTTCGGCAAGAGATCATGAGTGCTCCCGGGCTGGAGAAATTTCCTCTTTTTGTCAAACCGCTGAACCTGGGGTCGAGTATCGGCATCGCCAAGGCTAAGGATAAAGCGGGACTGGATGCCGCTTTAATGCAGGTTTTCAAATACGATTATGCCGCGATCGTTGAGCCATGCCTCGATAACAAGATGGAAATCAACGTCTCAGTACTGGACGACACTGAGCCAATTGCGTCGGTGCCTGAAATTCCAGTTTCTTCTACTGGTGATGAACTGACCTACGAAGATAAGTATTTGCGGGGTGGCGGCAGTAAAAAGAATGCACCTCCATCGCAGGGTATGGCGGGTTTGACGCGTGTAATCGATCCGAAAGATTTGAAGAAAGAGCTCAAAGATGCTGCTCAAGATTATGCCAAAAGAGCGTTCAAAGCACTTGGATGTGCGGGCGTAGCGAGAATAGACTTCATGGTCGATTTGAATGACAATCAACTCTATTTCAATGAAATAAATACCTTGCCTGGCTCATTGGCGTTCTATTTGTGGATGAATTCGCATCCGCCTGTTTTCTACACCGACATGCTTACGCATATCATCGAGCGTGCGGAATTGCGCAGCCACAGACGTTCTTCCCTGTCGCGAGAGATTGGCTTCAAGGCTCTCTTCAAGTAGATTTAATTGCCCTTGAATTTCTCTTGCCACCAGGTCTTCAGCTTATTCAACAGAGTTGGCGGAGGATTTTTTGTGCGCGCTTTTGGGCGACTGTCGTTGACCGATTTGACGTGTTCGCGGGTCTTAGCTTGAAGATCCTGGGGGCGTTGCTGTTCTTTCCAGCTTGTAGGCCAGTTGGCGCTATCTTTCATAACGCCACGGCGCAGCGGTTGGTGCGAGCCTGAGAGGTACTGTATCTGAATCTGCGCTTCTTCTGGAATTTCGAAGTCAGGATGGATCTCGTGATAGATGCGATAGAGTTCGTGTCGCACATCGCGTGCCGTCTCTGGTCTGTCTACGGGGTTGTGTGCCGTCATTCTGCGAATTAAGTCATCGAGCGTCAGCAATACTTGTTTGTTGACGTGACGTGGTGCGCTGACGGAGAGTGGCTTGGGCCGTTGCCCGGTGAGCAGATGTCCAAGCGTCGCACCGAGAGCGTAGAGATCGCTGCGCGTTTCAGGTTTTCCAAAATATTGTTCGGGAGGTGAGTAACCGGCAGTTACAACACGAGTTGCAGATTGTTTTGGTGCAAACGACCTGGCGATGCCGAAGTCGATAAACACAACCTGACCGTCCGGAGTGAGCATAAGATTGCTTGGCTTGAGATCTCGATAGATAATCGGCGGATCTTGTTCGTGCAAGTATTCCAGGACTTCACAGCACTGAATAGCGATTTCTACAGTCGATTCTGAGTTGAATGGTCCATACGTGGCTACGATCGACTCAAGATTTTTTCCTGGTACGTAATCCATGACCAGAAAGTACTTGCCATCGTTTGTGGTGTGGTCGTCGAAGAATCGAACAATGCCAGGATGGTCGAACTTGCGCAGCATATTTGCTTCGCGCTTAAACAGACGAACCGCTTCTTCGTGCTCGTCGGGGTCGGAATGTTTGCTTATCAGCTGTTTGACGACACAGGGCGCATTATTAGCAGTTCTGTCTTCGGCAAGATAAATGATGCCCATGCCGCCCTGTCCCAGCGGCTGACAAAACCGATAGCGCTGAAACCAGGCGTCAGAGTTTTCGGCCACTATAAAGCGTCCCCCATCCGCTCTTGAAAATCGCTGTATATACCCGAGGTACCTTCATTCGCACAACATTTCATACCCTGAGTGTTTGCTCTCTTAACCGCTTGGCGCGTGGGGCGTACCCTGGTGCGCGTGACGGGAACGAGTGCGCTATGCACTGGCGCTCATGACGACTGGCGTCTGGCATCCCGCCCCAGACCGTCGCGTGGAAAGCGATTAATTGCGTTTTTCAGCACCAGTTGGCTCTTTCGAAAAAGCGCAAGAAAATCTCGAGAAATGTGTTGACATACATTCGTATGGTATGTATTCTAACAACATCTCCCCAATTGATACCAAATTTCACCTGGGTTTGCCCGGAGGTAAAAATCATGAGTTTTGCAATCGTATCCATTGTGGGGAATCTTACACGACCGCCGGAGCAAACTGCGTTTGCCAGCGGCAAAACGAGAACAACCTTTGTAGTTGCTGTAAATGTCAGAAGCCGGAACGTTGAAAAGCCCTCTGACAGTGCTGACTTCTACAAGGTTGAGGCCTGGGGCAGGTTAGGTGAATTAGCCATGATGTACCTGTCCAAAGGCAATCAGGTAACCGCTAACGGGCGGTTAGTGATGGACAAATGGATTGATAAAGAAGGGCGTGAGCGAATCACCCCGACCATAAAAGCCGAGAATCTTGCCTTCCCCAGGAAGACGGGGTCACTCGAAGAATTTGGGTCGGTCACGCGCTTCGACAGCGAGTTTGTGGATGAAGGGGCGGATAACGACCGCACCGTGACCTCCATCAAGGCAGCAGCGAACGCCGTGATGAGTCCGTCCGCAATAACGACGTCCAGGTCTGCCGACACTGCTAAAGCTGCGACAACAGCCACGACTCTGGCGGCAAGCAGCAGAAAAACGCAGACAGCGTGACGTCAACAACAATGGCTCTGTAGGGGCGCCAAACCGGGCGGACTGCTCAACCGGTCGGACAAGCGTCCCTACTAGAAAGGGCCACCGCCTTCTCTCCGTGCTCCGTAGTGGGTACGGAGGAGGGCGCCCGATAAAGTTTCCTCCCACCACACACACACACGGTATTTCACCAGAGAGAATAGGGAAAAGCTTGGGGATAGGCTTTTCCCGTTTTCTTTGAGCTATTTCCTTCTGGTCAGGGCAAATAATGGTTGGAGCTTATCTTCAGCCAGCAAATTTCCATGCCAGATTCCATTCCAGATATCGTTTCGACGCCGGAAGATACAAATGCTGATAATCGGCGCGAGGACTTTCGTCCTGGCGATGTTCTCGATGGCAGGTATCGTGTCGAATCGGTTCTTGGCTCGGGTGGCATGGGTGTGGTTTACCGTGTTACTCAGATGTTTGTGGATAAGGAGTTTGCGCTTAAAACACTGATCAAAGATCAGATCTCCGAAGTCAAACTGCGAAGATTTCAGCAGGAAGCCAGAGCCGTCTTCGCTTTGGATCATCCAAACATAGTTGCTGTAAAAGATTTCGGCATCATTGAAGACATGACTCCTTTTCTGGTCATGGAACTTATAGAAGGTGAAACCTTGAGCGCACGCTTAAAGCGCTCCGGTCGTTTGACTTTAGAAGAGGCAATACCAATCTTTGTGCAGACGTGTTTTGGATTAGGATACGCTCATGACCAGGGTATAGTGCATCGCGATATCAAACCGAGCAATATTATGGTTATTGATGGTATTGAATCTGGTGCGGAAGGAAGTATCAAAATCTTGGATTTTGGTATAGCAAAGTTCAGCCAGCATGACTGTGGAGAAATACAATCACTGACTAAGACAGGTGAAGTTTTTGGCAGTCCGTTTTACATGAGCCCCGAGCAGTGTGTCGGCGAGCGTGTGGATCATCGGGCCGACGTTTATTCGCTGGGCTGCGTTCTTTTCGAGGCGCTGACAGGCACTCCGCCCTGTGTTGGTGAGAGCGCTTTATCAACAATGATGCAACATCAGATCGGCAAAGTACCCACGCTAAAAGAAGCATCAATGGGACTGGAGTTTCCACCTGAGTTGGAAAAGATAGTTGCCAAAATGTTAGATAAGTCGCCAGATAAGCGCTATCAGAAATTGGGATTGGTTGCGCACCACCTGGCTGCACTTAGAAAGGGCGGTTCTGAGACTGCGACATTTGTAGTTGACTCGCCTGAAGGAGCCAAGCAAAAGAAGGATGACCGCACCAGGAAGCCTGTCGTGCGAGCGGCAGATGTGGAACCGGCGGCGGCAAAATCAGAATCAGAATCAGGACCTGTAAAAGCGGCACCGAAAGTGGTGTCATTTACGATGCCGAAGTTTGTAGGACTTGTCATTTTGATTTTGCTTGGTTCTTCCTTGATAGCTGGTTTGGTTGGTTATAGCATTGGCCGTCAGCAGTCATTGCAGGAGAGCAAATCGTCAGATTCGGCTTCGGCTGGAAATCATTTAGAATCCAAACCTTTGCGGTTAGCAACAGCTGACTTGAGTCGAAAAGCAGACCGTGCAAAATCGGAGAATAATAATTCGACTCCGCATTTCTCGCATTCTAAGCTCCCCGTGATTGCCCCTGTCGCTCCTGCGCCGATTCTGTCTAAGCCTAGAGTGAACACCGTGTTTTCCTTCCCGAAGGATATAAGCATAGGTATTCTCAAGGTTGATGATCAACCTCCTAAACCAATTGTGGGTCAGAGGGTTGTTGGAAAGCATAGTAAACTTACTTTCTTTACGCGTCATGCTTCCAAACATCTTCCGAAGCTGTTAGATACGTTCCGCGACGATGACTTGAATGGACTTGAAGTTGTTTTCAGCCATCCCGAAGATATTCTCAGTAGAGTGAAGAATTGGAAACGTCTCGAAGATCTGAGTTTTTTCGATCCGCTGATTAAGGCAATGCCTCGATGTGAATCCCACGAGGAAACGCCTGTTACCGATGAATTGTTGCCGCAGATTGATAATTTGAAGACGCTGACAACTCTGGGTTTGTGTGGACCATCGATTACTGGTGGGGCTGTTGCCCACATGTCTCTGTTGCGAAGTTTGCACACTTTGAAAATTAAAGACATTAAGGACCCCGAGTCATTGCTCATGGAACTGCCGCGGCACCCAAACATCGAAGAGGTCTGGTTGATCAATCAGGACACTAATAATCATCACTTAGAACTGCTTGCCGAGATGCCTAATCTGAAGACTCTGACGATCAGGCGCAGTGAGCTAACAGCTGATTCTTTGCCGATATTTTTGAAAATGAAAAAGCTGAAGAGTTTAACTATCGACAGAAATAATTGGAGTGAACAGGACAAAGCGAAATTTAAGACTGCTATTCCTGGATGCAAGTTTGAACCCGTTGTAGACGTTCAATACTGGTTTATCTTGCCTGATGCTCCAATTCAAAATCTCACGCCTGTTCAGACCAAAACCGGTGCTGAGATAGCGAAGACTATTGCTGAACAGAAGAAGGCTCAAGCGCAACTAAATGCGGCGCAACTGGCGGCATTGAAGAATTCGAAAAACTCGCTCGATCTGGATGATTCTAAAAATGAGTTTCAGCTTGTCGATAAAGTGTTTCGCAACAGGAATAGTTCAATTGACATTTTGTCTGTTGTGGTTCGCCCGGATGTTCTTGAAGAACTTGGTGCGACTCACAAAGAGATTTCAATGATCTTGAAGTTCCCGTTTAATCTTGTCAGCCCCCACGAAAAAACTTTCATAGACCGGCTCAAGCCCTATCTCGAGAAGCCGACCATATGGTCTCATCCCTGAGGGACGCGGAGGGACTCAATGTGCGTTGCGCGGAGGGATTCAATGTGCGGAGTCGTGCGGATTCAGTGGCAGGGTTCGACTACTTTTCCTGCTCATTAACGTCGGGCGGTAAGTTTTTTGCCAGCGCTGCCAGGCGATATTGGCTCATATCAGCCAGGCTCCTGACTCTTTTGGAGACTTCTTCTTCGCTGGTGTAGAGTCCAAACTCATCAGTTTCAACATTCTGCTCGTTCGGATTATTAGACTGCGCGTGCATCTCTTTCAGGTGGTCCGGCGTTTCTAGTGCCTTTAAACGCGAATGCGTCATCTTCGCGCTATCTATTCTGCCGCGTAAAGGCACTGATTTTGACTTGAAAGGGCTGAGCAAGACCTGGAAACAGGCAGTGATGTTGTCGAAAAAACTTCTGGGCATGAGTAACGGTTCCCTCGCTTCAAGCAGCCGCCAACCTATCCATACTACCATCGCTCATTTGAGCTATTCGCGCAAGTGATTCGGAATTGTGTAAGTAGGGCAAGTTTTGGGCACAAAAGTTTGCGATTACCTTGTTTTCTCCAGACAGTTTGGTTTGGCACTGTATTTGATACCACAATCGAGGTAAGTATTGGTGCACTTGTGACATCAGTAAGACGTTTATGCAACAATACGGCTTAGTGTCGTCCTGGTCAAAATGCGAAAGCTAACCCTTACACTCGTCTCGTTATGTCTGTTGCTGTCGCCGCAGATTTGTTTTGCCGATAGCGTAATCTGGGCGAAGGAGAAAAGCAACGGACAAAGCGCCTTCGATGCTAAGAATTACGGTCAAGCGCTTCGAGTATTTGAATCGGCGCGAAAGCGGATGGAGTCGAGTCCTGGCAGTGATAAGTCAGACCTCGCTGCTTGTTGGCTCTGGATTGGTTTTATCTATTCAGCCCAAAATCAGTACGCAAAAGCTGAAGCCGCTGATAAACGAGCTCTGGCGACTTGTGAGAAGTCAGCGGGGGCTGACGGGCTTGAGGTCGTGCCCTTCTTGAATAACCTGGCTGCTCTGTACAGCGAGACGGAGCGGTACTCCGAAGCCGAGCCGCTCTACAGAAGGGCTCTAGCTATACGCGAAAAGCAGCTCGGATCCAACAACCATGATGTAGCGACTTCTTTGAATAATCTGGCTCTCCTCTACAACAATCTGGGGCGTTATCGTGATGCCGAGTCTCTGTATAAACGCTGCTTAGTTATCGAACAGACTCGTTCGTGGAGCAATTCCTATTTAGTGCTGTTAAACAATCTGGCTGAGCTCTATCGCGATCAGGGTCGGTATTCAGAGGCAGAGCCGCTTTACAAAAAGTCCATTGCTCTGCAAGAAAAGTCGGTTGGTTCTGAGCACATTTCACTTGCTACACCCATTAACAATCTGGGTTTGCTTTACCGCTATCAGGGGCGATACTCAGACGCCGAATCTCTCTATAAGAGAGCTATCGTTATTTATGAAAAGGCAGGCGATGCGTTCGAACCAGACCTTGCCAGAGCCTTAAGTAATCTGGCTGGTCTTTACGATGAGCAGGGGCGGTACACTGAAGCCGAGCCTATTTACAAGAGGGCGGCGACGATAAGCGAGAAGGTGCTCGGTCCTGAAAGCCCTGATTATGCGACTGTTTTAGTTAATATCGCTTTGCTCTATGAGTCCGAAGGACGTTACTCCGAAGCCGAACCTCTCTATAAAAGAGCCTTGTCAATTTTAGAGAAGGCGCTTGGTCCGGACCATCCTCGTGTTGCTACGGCATTAAATAACCTGGCTGGTTTCTACAACGACCAGGGACGTTACGCAGAAGCTGAACCTCTCTTCAAAAGAGCTCTTGCAATACGTGAGAAAAAGCTTGATGCGGACCATCCGTCAATGGCAAAATCCTTAAGCAGTCTTGCTGCACTTTATAATCGCCAGGGACGTTTTCCTGAAGCTGAGGTACTGTACAAAAGGTCTCTGGCGATCAGTGAAAAGGCGCTTGGTCTGAATCACTCTGAGGTCGCCCAATGCCTGGATACTCTGGCGACGTTTTATGAGAGCCAGGGGCGATATGCCGAGGCCGAACCCCTGTATTTGAGAGCGGTTGCTATTTATGAGAAGAAGCTCGATGCCGACCATCCGTTATGCACTGGTAGTCTGAAAAATCTAGCCAGGTTGTATGAAGATGAGGAGCGTTATGCCGAAGCTGGACTTCTATTTAGTCGAGCGCTCGCTTTGGAGGCGAAGCGTCTGGGAGCGCGAAGGGTCATTGATCCATTCGTCGTAGCGGCGGCACAGAGACGTTTTGACATGGTGGCGCCACTCGAGACTCTTGCAAAATTTGGAAGCGGAAAAGCTCTCGAAAGAAGTGAAAAGTCAGTCGCTCCAGTCTCGCAGATCAGCGACAGTGCAGAGCAGAGTTTCGCTAGAGAAATTGAATGTTTGAAACTACTGCAAGCCGATTCGCATGCAGATGTGCTCCCACGCCTCAGCGATGTACTTGTAACCCGCAAAAAAATGTTTGGCAGCGCCGATCCAAGAACTGCTGAAGTTTTGCTGCAACTGGGAATTATCAGTAAAACTCTCGGGGGGAGCGCAAAGACTCAATCGAATTCCGCATATTCATCTCTAGTAAATTTCGGACGTGAACTTTGTTCGCGCACCGCTAATGGTGCTTCAAGTAAGAAGAATAAAGCAACGAATTCGGCAATTATAGAATCGATGGGCGGAGATGAAAACACCCGATTCTTTGTTGCAAATGCATTGCTGTGCCTTGGAAATTTATTAGCCAGCAACGATGAAATTGATAAAGCGAGGGACGCTCTTAGCGTCTCTGAGAAGTGCTTCCTTGCTCAACCTGGCAGCAAAAACGGAAAGGAGCAGGCTTCGGTTCAAAGTCTTTTGAGTTTGTCTGAATCCTGGATGAACCTGGGCAATTATGCCAGGAGCCAGGAGCTTATTGCCAGAGCGTCCGATTTTGCCACCACGAAAATCGCTAAATACAACTGCGCCGTTCTGGATGCCAGACTTAAATTGGAGCAAGCCGATTATGGTGCCGCTCTCGACAGTGCTAAATCCAATCTTCTCGCGAGCGGCGAAGCAATCTCCTGTCTTCACTCTGATGATGAGAAAAGTGCGGCATTACTGGATTCATATAAAATCATTATCGAGTCAGCTTTATCGATGGATAAACTCCAAGAAGCCCGCGACTTTACCGATCAGGCACTCAACCTGCCGGGGCTGAGTAAGCCCAGCCGAGTGAATCTTCTGGTTCTCAGAGCAACCATTGATTTCCAGGAAGGTTCCTTCGAAAAGGCAAATCAGTTATTACAAGCGGTTGAGTATCTAAATGATGAAACTGACAGCAAACTAGATCAAGCGGCTTTTACTCAGGCTGCAGCTACAAGGGGACTTGTGTTTGAGCGCCTTGGTAAACTGGCTGAGGCTCAGCGTTATCTAGGCTGGGCGCTCAACTGGGATAAGAGCAATCGCAGTTCGGATGGCTTGCTTGCTACAGCACGCGATTGCAATGGTCTCGCCCTTATCGAGATAGATCGCATCGCTGCTAATGACAAAGACGGCGATGCCGACCGAGCCAGGTACTACGCGCTTGAAGGTTCACGACGCATCAATAGTTACATAAATACTGCTTTCCCGGGACTATCGATTGGTCAGCAGTGCGCGTTTCTGGCAGTTGCAAAACAGCAGCGGGACGCTATTCTCACGACTTGCCAGAGTCGGGAATCAATTGGTGCTGCTTACAGCCTGATGATGCGATGGAAGGGACTCTTGCTGGAGTCACTTCGTACGAAAGGTGCCATCAAGGTTGCCGTTCAAGCTAATCCGGATCTAAAACAAAAGCAAGAGCAACTGGAAAGTAAGATTCGCCTGCTCGCATATCTTGCAAATCAAGGTGGAGGCACTACAAGTGATGCGCATCTGCACTGCGTATATGTGGATGAAACAGCTGAACGAGAGCGATTAGAGCGAGAAATATCTGCAGCTTCTGGTGTTGTTTTGAAAGATCCTTTGTCTGATATGGGCGCGGATGGTTTTAGAACTCTGCTGAAGTCAGACGAAGCATTCATCGATGTTCTGCTTTACAAACCGCTCAACGAAGCATCCGAACATTACGCTGTAGTCGCGATGAAAAATGGCGCCAGTGGTGAACCGCAGTTTTTTGATCTGGGAAAGCGCGATGAAATCGATGCCACTATTCGGAAATGGCGATTCGGTGTCACCGGGTCCGTGTCTGAACTGGGAAGAGATATTCATCGTATTGATGCGGATTCGACTTCAAAAATGGATCTCAAAGATTTTGATGTGCTAACTGCAAAAATATCTGATAATTTGCTGTCGAATGCGCACCTACAGCAATACCTCGGAGCGGACGTCAAACATCTCTGGCTCTGTCCCGAAGGCGAGTTTGGACGAGTGCCCTGGCCTGCTGTTGCACTGCTGCGTGGTCTAACAAGTCAGTCGATATCTCAAGTCGACAGTCCACGCGAATTTGTATTTCTGAGGCAGGAAAGAGCCGCCGTTGCTGCTGGTGACAAAAGCAGTTCGAATAAGATTTTGTTAGCTGGTCTCAGTAACTTTCACAAGGCTGGACTCAATAATCTTGATGGTGCACTCAAGGAAGTCGAAACGATAAAGCAATTAGCGGACAGCTTTGGTAGAGACGTGGACTACCTTCCGGAGGATGAAGCCACCAAGTACGCTGTCAAAATGAAATTAACCACTGCAGAGACGGCGCACATCGCCACCCATGGCTTCGCTCGGAGCACCGATGGCGGGGCGGGTGCGGTATCAGACTCTGCGACGCGAAGCGGAGCGTCACGTTTTACGATGGTGCGTGATGGCGGCGGTTTCAGGCTTGCATCCGGGCGTAACCCACTTAGCGAATGTGGTATCTATCTGGCTTATCCAAAGAAGAGAGAATTTTCTAGAGGTGATCAGGCACCAAATATTCTCACCGCTGATGAAATCATCGGTTTGGATCTAAGCAAGTGCCACACAGTGACGCTGTCTGCCTGCGAGACAGGACTGGGGAGAGCATTGAGCGGTCAAGGTGTCTTCGGACTGCGCTCTGCGATAATAAGCGCCGGCGCAAGATCAGTTTTGATGTCACTGTGGAGCGTACCAGACGATGCTACGCAAGAACTCATGAAACGATTCTATTCCAATCTCTGGAAAGAAGGCATGACCAAGCAAGATGCACTGTCTGATGCACAAAACTACATTCGACAGCAACCGAAATGGAGTGCTCCCAGCAATTGGGCTGCGTGGGTTCTGGTTGGGGAATGAGCATTAGCGCGCTGTGAATTGCGAGGCGCTGACAAATCTTTGCTTTGGAACGGTTCTTTTGGGTGCGTCAGTGAAATAGCTGGTCGTAAACTCTATCTACAACCTCATCTTCGCTTTCGACGACATCATCTGTTTTTGATAAAAGAAACCGACTGACAAAAATAAGAATACCGATCGCCAGGCTGCCCAGTCCCCACTGGGCGATTCGAATGGCATGTTCGGTTAGGACGTCTCGTAGGCAGGCACTTTGAGGGAAGTGCGGGTCGGTCCTGACTGAGAGCGTACCGTTGTTATCAATGGATGAGAATTTGAAGTGTTCGGCTGATTGGAGCGGTGTGTGAACCGGCTTGTTAGAGGCTATTTGTGGATATTTGCGAGTCATTCGGTTGTCGAAATCGTTATCTCTGGCGCAGTCTCCACTCTGACTGAAATTATCAATCGATGAGTAAAACCGCGGACCAGCGGGCGCTAACTTCTGCCGATTGAAATACGTTTTCCCTCTGAACTTGTAGGAGTAATCTAGAGATGCATCTTTGAAGAAGATCACATCTGGTTCAAGTGGAAAGCTGCGAAACACAGGCGCATTCACTGATATTAGGTTGCCTGGAACAACGGACCAGCCACTTGAGCTTTCAATTTGTCTGTACTCCATGTAAGCGTTTCCGCAAAGGTAGATGCCGACTACAATGAATGCTGGTGCGATGATTGGATTGAGGAGGTACTGAAAAAATGCATCATCCCATTCAGTCGGTCCCCTTCTGTAGGGGCTGTTATCGTAGATTTTAGTAGCCATTAAAGAGCTCCTCGATTATCACAATCATACCTGAGAAATTTAGCCAGGCAGTTTGAGTTGCGACGTGATGCGGGCGAGGTAACAGTGCCGAGCTCCTCTCCTGTGCCCGTGCATTCAGAACCAGTGCATCAGTTATGTGCTACAGGAATTATTAATACGGACTGGATTAAGCGCTATAATCGACGCGGTCACCGCGAGTTCCTCAAAATCCAAAATGATAACCAGACCAAAACCTGAAGAATATAATCCCTATTACGCTAAATACGTCGGCATGGTGCCAGATGATTCCCCGCTCTTGGTGCTAAACAGGTTGAAGGAATCGAGCTATAGATTGTTCAACGAGCTCAGCGATGACAAAGCTCACTTTGCCTATGCTGATGGCAAATGGACTGTGAAGGAAGTGTTGGGGCATATCATAGACGCAGAGCGTACCTTCGGGTATCGTTTGTTTTCCTTCTCGCGCGATTATGCGGAACTGCCTTCATTTGACCAGAATGTATACGTGAGTAATGGTAATTTCAACAGTCGCACTATACAAAATCTCGCTTCTGAGTTCAGGACAACACGCGAATCCAACATCTACCTTATAGAGTCTCTTACTGACGAACAACTGGATCGTAAAGGCGTTGCAAGCGGAAATGAAGTCACGGTGCGGGCTCTAATTTACATGCTTATCGGGCATGAGTTGCATCACTTGAGTGTATTGAACGAACGGTATTTTAGCTGAGCGCCTGTATGGTTTTTTCTCGCTGCAGAAGATCCGATCAAGTTCGCGCCTTCTACTTGGCTCCAAGACATCAGTCTCCGCGACAGACAATTTCGGATGCCGAGTCAAGAATATCTCTTGAAGACTCCAACCATCTAATTCTGCTCATTGTTTCAACCGATAGAGTAAACTGCTGAGGTTTATTCTTGTCCGGCTTAAATTAGATGGCACACCATGGAGGTGCAAAGTGATTCAATCGTCAATTCATTTGCTTTTGTGGATCGTCGGCTCAGTCGCTTGTGCAGTCCTGGGACTTTTTACTTTTGAAAAGATTCGGCCCAAGTATGTCATGTCTGAAAATTCTGAGTTCCTGGTGTCATCAGTAGCAATAGTTGGAACGCTTGTTTCTGTGCTACTTGGACTTCTGATATCAACAGCGGCAGACCAATACAAAGACATGGAAGCGTGCGTCGATTCCGAAGCAACAGCTGTTGGTGAGATGTTCCGATTGTCGCGAGGACTTCCTCCACAAAAAGGAAAGCGACTTCAATTGGCTTGCATTCGCTATTGCGATGCCATATTGAATGATGAGTGGGCCGCCATGAAGAAGGGAGGGCTAAGCGATCAGGTGACGGCTGCTTTCCTAGAAATGAATGATGCAATGACTGACATCAAACCGCAAAATGCCGAGTACTCGGGTATTCAAATAGAACTCCTGCGCGCACTTAGAGAGCTGAGCAATCACAGACGCGAGCGCATTATTTCGGTCAGAAGCCATACCTTTGCTCAGATGTTACCAATGCTTTTGATATGCAGCCTGGTTCTTCTCTGTAATGCATATCTGTTTTCGTCCGCGAGTCCTTCAAGACTGCACATTATGCTGATTGCTCTTATTGGCACGGTTTTGGGAGCGAACTTCGGCATTCTCGATTTGCTCGATCATCCGTTTACTGGAGCCGCCAGCATTTCTCCAGAACAATTTCAAATCAACGAAGAGGCTATGAAGCGATTTCTTCTATAGTCTGATGGCGGTCAAATTATTTGCGCATGAAAGACAGTTCGTCGGTCTTACTTTGTCTGTCGCTAGGTATCATATTCTCCATTCCAGGGCGGATGGAACTGTAGATCGCCGGGTTCCATTGTGACGGTGTCTCCACATTCTTCGGACGATGTATCGAGCATACCAAAAACGCTTCTGTGTATTTCGCTGAAAGCTGCCACTAGAACCGCTGATCGCGGCCAGTTTTCAACGGGATGAAACTGGCGCCGGATTTGTCGTCTCGTTAGCATC